>DATGCX010000393.1:0-101025 GCA_035311445.1 Xanthobacteraceae bacterium
CTACAAAGGCAACGTCTGGCTCGGCGGCAATGGCGCCAAGGACGCCCAAATCCTCAAGTTCACCAAGGATGGCAAGTTCCTGTTGCAATCCGGCCATCAAGGCAAGAACGCCGGCAGCAACGATCCGGAAAATTTTGGCCGCGTCGCCCAGATCTATGTCGACCCGAAGACCAATGAAGCCTTCGTAGCCGACGGCTATCGTAACCGGCGCGTCGCCGTGGTGGATGCCGACACCGGCAAGATCAAGCGGTGGTGGGGCGCCTACGGCAACAAGCCGGACGACAGTCCGCAGGGTCCTTATGATCCGAACGCCACGGCCTTGCAGCAATACCGCAGCCCAGTGCACTGCGTTGCGCTGGCGAATGACGGCCTGCTCTATGTCTGCGATCGGCAGCATGATCGGGTGCAGGTGTTCCACACCGACGGCAAGTTCGTGAAGGAGCAGTTCTTCGCCAAAAACACATTGGCGTCGGGCTCGACCTGGGAGATCGCCTTCTCCAAGGATCCCGAACAGCGCTTCATGTACATCACAGACGGCCAAAACGAGCGCGTACGCATCGTCCAGCGCGACACCATGACCGAGCTGACCTCGTTCGGCCGCGGCGGACGCCAGCCCAGCGAGTTCTTCGGCGTGCACAGCATTGCGGTCGATTCCAAGGGCAACATCTACACGACTGAGACCTACGAGGGCAAACGCGTGCAGAAGTTCAACTTCAAGGGAATCGGCAAAGTACGGGCCGGTGACCAGGGCGTGGTGTGGCCGAAGCGTAGCAGCTGAGGCGCTTGTAGAAGCGTTTCCCCCAGCGGCTCATCCTCGACGGCAACGCGGTCGTATAAGGCGCGGTCGATTCTTCTCCCTCTCCCCGTTTGCGGGGAGAGGTGAAGCGCACGGCCCAATGCTGCCCTAGCCCCCGGCCACATTCGCCGGGGTATTTCGTTGAGGACCCTGGTGCTGCGGGCGTGACTAGGAGCGCAGCATGCGCAGCTTAGTGGTGGTGGCGATAACGTCAGCTGCAACGGTCGTCGCCTCCCATGCGTCCGCTCAAAGCTGCCTGCGGCCAAAGTGGACCGAATGCGTGTCGTTTCCGAACGGAGGGCGGCATACCGGGGTATCGCCTTACGGCACACCCTTGCAGGCGGAGGTGCCCGCTGGGGCCGAGATATGCGTGAGTAACGAGTGGGAAATCCGCGCCGAAACCTACGCTCAGTTTGCGCGAAACGGCGTACCGTGGCCCAATCGTGACTGGGAGGTGGATGTCGACACCTTCTGCTTCTATAAGAACTGAGCTTTGCTTTCAGGGGTGGCCTGTAGCCCGGATGGAGCGCAGCGAAATCCGGGGATGACCTTGCCGTGAAACGAAACGCCGCTCCCGGATTGCGGGACCGCGACGAGGTCGCTCCATCCGGGCTACGAGATAATGCGGCCCCCACCGGGGAGTACGAAGTGGGTTGGCTTTACGGTGTTGCGCGTTGCGGTGTTGCGCGTCGCCTCGTTGCGGTCCTGATCGCCGCCCTCGAATGCGCGCTGTCGTGCGCGTTCATCTGGGCGGCCGCATCGCCTTCCGCCGCCCACGACATTCCGGCCGAGGTCAAGATCAATGCCTTCTTCAAGCCCGTCGGGAATCGCCTCGAGCTGCTCGTCCGCCTCCCCCTCGCCTCCCTGATCGACACCGATTTCCCGGTGCGCGGGTCGTTTCTCGACCTTGCGCGCGCCGAAGAGCCGATCCGTGGTGGCATCAAGGTGTGGCTCACCGACAATGTCGACGTTTACGAGAACGGCGCCCAGCTGGAGAAGCCCCGCGTCGTTGCCGCGCTGGTATCATTGCCGTCGGACAAATCCTTTGCCTCCTTCGAGGAGGCACACGCCCATGTGCTCGGGCCGCCGCTTTCCAACGATCTCGATCTGTACTGGAGCCAGCAGCTGCTCGACGTGCTGCTCGAATATCCGATCCAGTCCGACCGCTCGGAATTCGCCGTCGATCTGCGCGTGGACCGGCTCGGCGGCAGCGTCAACACCGCGCTGCGCTTCATGCCACCGGATGGCACGATACGCCCATTCGAGTTTCACGGCTCGCCTGGTCTTGTCTATTTGGATCCGCGTTGGCATCAGGCGGTGCTGCGTTTCGTGGTTGAGGGCTTCTGGCACATTCTCGACGGCACCGACCACCTGTTGTTCCTCGCCTGTCTGGTTATTCCGTTCCGGCGGCTGCGTCCGCTCGTCATTATTGTCACGTCGTTCACGGTCGCACATTCGATCACGCTACTCGCCTCAGCTTTCGGCTTCGCGCCCGATTGGCTGTGGTTCCCGCCGCTGATCGAAACCCTGATCGCCGCCACCATTGTGTTCATGGCGCTGGAAAACATCGTCGGCAGCAATGCGGGCTGGCGCTGGATCTATGCCTTCGCGTTCGGCCTGATCCACGGCTTCGGATTTTCGTTCGCGCTGCGCGAGCAGCTGCAGTTCGCGGGCGACCATCTCGTCACTTCGCTGCTCGGCTTCAATGTCGGGGTAGAAATCGGTCAGCTGGCCGTGCTGTTTGTGCTGGTGCCGGCGCTTAACCTGCTGTTCCGTTATGTGGTGGCGGAACGCATCGGCGTGGTCATCCTGTCCGCGCTCGTCGCCCATACGGGATGGCACTGGATGCTCGACCGCGCAGCGGTGCTTGCCAAGTTCCCCTTTCCGACCCTCGACGCCGCTTTCTTCGCAAGCCTGATGCGCGGCCTGATGGCAGTGCTCGTCCTCACCGCCCTGGTGTGGTTCGCAAGCGGCTTTGTGCGTCGCTTCATGCAGGGCAAGGACGGGTTTACCGGGAAGGCGCTGGCAAAGGCCTCGGCTGCAAGCGGCGTCGGCCGATTCCTCCAATTCCCTGAGAACAGGGAACGTAACAGGGATTTTTGAAATTTCCGGCGATTTCGGCAGTTTCAGCCGGGTTCTGGCGCCCCATCGGACGCGGGAGATCGCCGCCTGGACGCGGGAGATCGCCGCCTGGCGCGGGAGATTGCCGCTAGTTCGCGGTCACTGAAACATTTGTTCACCACGATACGAACTTCGTCTCTCTGCCCCCCTGGTCCTTCGAGCGTGGCGGGCGGCCCGTTCAGATTCGCCGGTGCCCCGCAACGTGCCAAATACAGGAGCCTGGCAAGAATACGCTTGTTCATAGGACACAACCTCTATATAGTAGGATATATGATAGGACTCTTCCTATAAAAGTCAATTCCCCGCGTGATTCGCCCTGCCGAAGCAATGAATCTCCCCATCCCCGATGCGAATTTGACCTGTAGTTTGGAGGCTGTGTATCGCGTGGCACAAACAAGGAAAGGCAAGGGCTGGCCCAGCCGGATCACGTCCGCATTGCCGCAACGGCAGCAGCGGGTTGCCAGGCGCTGCCAGGAACTCAAGCAAGAGGTCGGCAGTCTGCGCCAGTTGCGCCAGATTGCCGGCAAGGCTCAGATCGACGTGGCAGCCGCGCTGAACATCAAGCAGCCGTCGGTGTCGAAAATAGAGCAACAGGCCGACATGTACTTATCCACATTGCGTGGCTATGTGGAGGCGATCGGCGGCGAGTTGGAATTGGTGGTCAAGCTCCCGGAGCGACCAGTGTTAGGACTTTATCGGCTAAGCCGCGCGCTCGGGCGCACGTCGCGGTCCCCGCAGCGCGTCGCGCGCCGTCGTGCTTGAATGCGTTGCCCCCTAGTCGATCGCTTCAGCCAATCTGATGGGATTTGAGCATCGATCAATTCATAAACATTAGAGCGGGCGCACAAGCGCTATCGTAACACCTCGCCCGCTGTAGGGGCGACCCTTGTGGTCGCCCCTACGGTCGCCCTACACATCCGGCAACACGGCGACCACAAGGGTCGCCCCTACGTCATCCGTCTATCGGAACGAATTCATTGTTATCGCGTTTGCGACTATCCGATCACTTCAGATTGGCTGTAGCAGGCGAATAGTCGTACGAACGGCAGCGGACTTATAACTTCGCCTATTGAAGACCTACTGTATTGACAATCGGGCGCAATTCGAGCGCTCCCCGATGGACCATCCCAAGCGCAACGTAAAGAATGACGCCCAAGCCAACATAACCCATCCAGCGGTATTTCTGCAGCAGGCGGGCGATGAAGCTTGCGGCCACGCCCATCAAGGCAACCGACAGGCTGAGGCCGAAAACCAGAACGATAGGGTGCTCTCGAGCCGCGCCCGCGACGGCGAGAACATTGTCAAGCGACATCGACAGGTCGGCGATGATGATCTGCCCGGCCGCCTGGCCCAAAGTCTTGCGGGGGGCGTATCCCGCAATCGTCCCATCGGCATTGATATCGTACCCGGCCAATGCCTCGACCGCTTCCTGCTCTTCCCTGACGGACGATCTAAGCTCCCGCCACATTTTCCAGCACACCCAAAGGAGCAGGATTCCGCCGGCAAACAGCAGACCCACAAGTTTCAGCAGCTGCGTGGTTATCCCGGCGAACAGGATGAGCAGCGCCGTCGCACCCATCATGCCAAACAGGATTGCCCGTGCCCGCTGTTCCGGAGGCAATCCCGCCGCTGCCATGCCGACGACGATGGCATTGTCGCCGGCCAGAGCCAAGTCGATGACGATAACCTGGAAAAACGCCGCAGTGGCCTCGGGTACAAATAAGTCCGTCATACGACAGCTTTCCTCATTGCTCCGCGCGTTCAATGCTCCGCGCTGACTTGCAGTCATGGCCACGTGAGCTTGACGCAGGCTCGCCGCCGACTCCCGACCGGCTCGCAGAGGAGTTCATTGGCGCGCTGTCCGACAACCTGATTGCGTCGCAGGTCACCGCAGAACGCGCGCCACCGGGCTATGGGGTCATCGCCAGTTGGCCGAACACCTGGACGATGTGCCGGGGACCGCTCATCAAGCCGGCGCCTATCCAGATCAGCGTGAATACGGCGGCGATATCCCAAAGTGTTATGCCGGGTGCACGGCGATCGATTCCGGAGTAATGCGCGAAGAGCGCGGCGGTGCAGGCGATCGTGAACGATACGATGCTGACAACGGGCAGCACATGCGAAAGCGGAATCAGCCAGACAAGCAGGAGACCGGGAGCCGCCCCGATCGCCACCGGAGCGGCCAGATCAAAGAAGCGTGCCGGCACAGGCAGCGTGAATTGAGGTGCAGGCCGGCGCTCTATGTTCCAAAGGGCCATCAGATGCTCCATCGCGGAGCGCACGACCGCCCATCGATCGACCGGCAGCGGGCGCCTCATGCCGGCGCGCAGTCCCGGTCACATCACGACGGCGCAAACTCCGTCGGGGTGTGCGTCCTCTTGCGCCAAGATAGGAGCTTCGGCGCAAAGAGATATCCGTATCGATCGGGTGGTGATTCTACGGGGTTATGCGTCCGAGGCGGATCGCCTGCCGCACGAGGGCTGCGACGCTTTCTGCTTGCATCTTTTCCATGATTTCAGCGCGATACCCTTCGACCGTCCGTACGCTGATATTCAGTTTGGCGGAAATGGCATGACTCGTGAATCCTTCGACCACGAGATCGAAGATTTCGACCTGCCGGGGCGTCAGGCGTGCGAACCTGTCGCGCAGCGTGCGTTGCGCCTCGCGAAGGTCTTGCTGTTCAAACCTCTGCGCCAGGGCCCGGTTGATCGCCGCGACGAGTTGCCTGTCATCCACCGGCTTCTCGATGAAATCCTCGGCTCCCGACTTGATTGCTGCAACGGCCATCGGAACGTCTGCGTGACCGGAAATAAGCACGACCGGCAGCGCGATGTTTCGATGAGCGAGTTCGCGCACGAGACCGATGCCATCTGTCCCTGGCATTTTCACATCGGCGACAACACAGCCGGAGTTTTGTTGATCGATCGCCTGAAGAAAGCTGTCGGCCGACTCGTAGGTCTTGACGCTATATCCGAACACGCTGAGCATCTCGCCCAGCGCGTGGCGAACCGATGCATGATCGTCGATGACAAAAACTGTCGAGGACGGCATGTCAGCGCAAGTCCGATTGATTGAGCGGCACTGAGAACCGGAATTCCGTCGCCCCAGCCTCACGGCAATGCAGCCAGACGCGACCCCCGTGCGCTTCAATAATCGAGGCGCTAATGGAAAGGCCAAGTCCCAGGCCGTCTTGCTTTGATGTCGCAAGCGGATCGAACAAACGAGCGGCCAGATGGTCGTCGATTCCGGGCCCGTTGTCCAATACACCGATCTCGACACCCGGCGGTGCACTGTGCTGCCGCGCGCTGACGCGAATCTGCCCTTCCGGTTGATTCGCTCCGGCGATCGCCTCAACCGCATTGTGCACGAGGTTGAGCACTACCTGCTCCAGTTGGACGCGATCGCCATGAACGGCAGGCAGATCATCCGGTGCGTCGAGCTCAAGGCGAATGTGTTTCGCAGAAGCCTCGGCAAACGCCAACGTCAAGGCCTGCTCCAGCATACCGCGCGTGTCGATCGTGCTCACATGCGGGCCGCCCCTACGAATAAAATCGCGCATGCGGCGCACAATAGCGCCGGCATGATCGATGTGCGCGAGCAGGGCCGTCAGGTTGTTGTCGACTCTGGCTGGATCGCCGCCGGGGGTGCGCAGGATGTGCTGCACCGATCGCGCGAGCGCACGGGCAGCCGTCATCGGCTGATTGATCTCGTGGGCAAGCGCCGAGGCCATGCCGCTCACCAGGTTGAGTCGCGCGGCGTGCGCCGCTCCGGCTTGCCGCTCCATCAGCCGTGCCTGTGCATTACGCGCGAGGCGGTCGGAGTTTTCCCGTTCGCTGACGACGACGCCAACAATCAATCCCGTCACCGTGAGAACCAGCATGAGCGCCTGGAACTCGGTGAATTGCGCCGCGTCGTATCCTGAGAGATGCAGAAGTCCGATCAGCCCGAATTGAGTAACGGCAAGGCTGAAGCAGGCGCCGTCGAGCCCATGCCGAACCGCCGCAATCACGACCGGCACGAACAGCAGATAGAAAAGCCTCGATCCCGGCAGGCCTTCGCTGCCGATGATCGCCCAAAGGGCAGCGCCGATGACGACGAGATACAGAGCGCCTTCCGGGGCCATTGAAAGCAGCTCGCGCAGGGTGACGCTCCGCTGCCGGAAGACAAACCGCAGCAGGAGCGGCGTCACCACCGCAATACCGATTGCGTCGCCGATCAGCAGCGGTGAAAAAACCTGCACAACGTCGCGGACATCGAGTTGCCCGACCCCAAGTAAAAACACCGTCAGAACAACCGTGTCGAGCACGGCGCCCGCGAGGCCCACCGCAAGCAACATCAGCACGTCACGGAGGTGAACAAGCCCAACATCAATCTGCAAATGCCTGCGTGCAAAGAGCGTGACCGCTGCGTAACTCAGTGAAGTAATCGCACCGATGCCGATGATGATCGGCCATTCGACCTCGTTCTGCAGGACCAGAACCTCGCCGAGGACGACGCCAGCGAAGAGGACCAATCCGGCCCAGGGGCCGGCAAGCATCATCAGGGCAAAGACCACGCCGAGACCCGGGTCCCACGGTGTGATCGGCAGGCCCTTGTGAACGTGAATGAAGCTGGCCCGTGCGAGAACGACGTAGGCCGCCAGACACACGCCAGCCGTGAGCCACGTCGAGGCGCGGGCGGACGAGGGCGACAGCGATAGTGTTTTGGTTAGGGAACTCTGCAAGACAAGCTCCGCGCTCTCAATCGGTGTCGCGATGAAGGGTCATTGCCGCCTGATGCTTCATTCCTGTTGCTGCTCAGCGCACGCCGGCAAGCACTCCAACAATATTGTTCCCGGATGCGTGCAATGACAATATTGAGACGGATTTCGATCGCTTCCACCAACGATCGACGTCGTCGCCGGGCTTGTCCCGGCGACCCCGAACTTTAAGGCGCAGAGCAAGAATAATCGAGCTGGCCGGGACAAGCGGCCACGACCGGAGGAGTTCCAGGGCTTCAAGCTTGGAAGCGGCAGCCGCGGGAGGCCAACACATGATCATCGAATGGCACACCCATGTCTACCCGCCCGAGGAGGCGGCGGCGAGCCCGTTGTGGGGCGGGCGCTGCCCGATGACGGTGGAAAATGTGCTGGTGGCCCATCACAAAGCGGGCCTCGCGGTCAGCGTAGTGAGCAATGCCGCGCATTACCTGCGTGGCAAGGATACAAGAGACGAGCTGAAGGCGATCGCGCGTTGGAGCGACTATGCGGCCGAAATCCAGAACGCTCACCAGGGCACGCTCTACTGCCTAGCGATGGCGACGCCGTGCGGCGGGCCGGCCCATCTGAAAGAGTTTGAGCGCGCCATCAGGGAGCTCGGTCTCAAGGGCGTGCTGATCAATTCGAGCCACAAGGGCCATTATCCGGACGACGACGAGGCGCGCGGCTTCTGGGAACTGGTGCAGGACCTCGACATCCCGGTGATGATCCATCCGCCGCATGTGGGCTTCGGCGAGGAGCGCATGAAGGAATATCGCCTCGCCTCCAGCGTCGGCCGCCCGGCGGATCTTACGCGCCCATGAAGATCAAGCACCCGCCGAGCCACTATCTCAAGATGATGCACTTCGACAGCGTCACCTATCACGCCCCCGTCGCACGCCTCGTACTCGATACGGTCGGCGCCGACCACGTGCTTTACGGCAGCGACGCCCCGCCGCTCACGCCCCTCAAGCCGCGCGCGATCAAGCTCATTGAAGACCTCGACCTGCCGCCGCGCGAGCGCGAAGCAGTGTTCTGGCGCAATGCAGCGCGGCTGTTGCGGCTGCCGATAGCCAACGAGAACGCGGCGTGACGAAGAGCCGATGACCCCTCCTGTCCCGGCCCGCGTTCACTGCCATGAACACGGCCGACCTGCGCATCATCGGCTCCGTGGGCCTTGCGCACTTTGTCAGCCACTTCAACGTGATGATCCTACCGCCCCTGTTCGCGATCGTGCGCGAGGACTTCGGCGTTACCTACACGGAGCTTGGCCTGGCGCTCGTGGCCTTCAACATCGTGTCGGGCGTGCTGCAGGTGCCGCTCGGCTTTGACGGTGCTGATGATCGGATGCACACGCAAGATACGATGACCCGAGACTATCTGGTGCAGATCCTGCGCCGGCCGCCGCCAAATGGCCGGTAGGTGCAATCGGCAGGATCAAATGAGCTGTAGAACCGTGCGCAGACCTCAACATTGCATTGTGCTTTGCTGCCGTTGCCCAGTAGCTGGTCCAGGAATGACTGTACACCTGCATTTGGTGCAGACGGCGTCGCGACACTCTGTTGCGACGGGTTCTTGTCGCACAGCCGGCGCGGACTGCCGCTAAATGGCTGATAGGTGCAATCCGATGCCCGGAATGAGTGGTAGGTGCGACCGCATGCCTGATAATCGCAGCGGGGGGCCTCGGCAGCTTGACCGGATGGCGCCGGCACGGGGGAAGCATTCGGCCGCGCCTCCGCTTCCGCCGTCGGCTGCTTCGGTGGCGCCGCCTCTGCGGTAGGCGGCTTTGGGGATGCCTCGGCCGGGGGCTGCTTCGGGATTGCTTCGGCCGTGGGCTGATTCGATGCTGCCGCAGCAGGCTGTTTCGGTGATGCTTCCGCCGGAGGTTGCTTCGGGGATACCTCCGCTGCGGGCTGTTTCGGGGATGCCTCAGCTGTGCTCTCCCCTGGGGATGCCTGTGCAGTCGTCTGCGGCGGCGATGCCTCCGCCGAAGGTTGCTGCGCCACCGCCGCGGGCGGCTGCGTCCCGCGGGATATGGCGCTTGCTGCTTCGGTCATGAACCGCTTCCAGATTGCGCCGGGCAGAGAACCACCGGTGACGCGATTCATCGGGGTGCGGTCATCATTGCCGACCCAGACGCCGGTGATCAGCGTGTCGTTGAAGCCGATAAACCAGGCATCGCGATAGTTCTGGCTGGTACCGGTCTTGCCGGCGGAAAAGCCGTCGAGCGCGGCGGCACGCCCGGTGCCGCGACGCATCACATCCTGCATCAATTCGAGCAGAGGTTTCTGATAGGGCTGCAACGATTGCGTCCCACCGATGGGTGGACCCATCGATTGAAGGCGCGTCTGCGGCCCGATTCCGAATCCCGCAATGCCCCTTGGCTTGATGGGCATTTTGCCAACTTGCACGGCCGCATAGGCTGCAGTGAGCTCAAGCAGATTCACTTCGCTCGTTCCCAAAGCCAGGCTGGGGACCGCGGGAAGCGGATCGGTGATGCCGAGGTCGCGAGCGGCGGCGATGACCTGTTTCAGCCCCACCTGTTGGGCAAGCCGTGCGGCGGCCGTGTTGATCGATTTGGCAAATGCCTCGGAGAGTGGCATGCGACCATAGCGGCGGTTGTCAAAATTCTCAGGGCTCCAACCCCTGATGTCGACGGGGCTGGCGTCGATGGTATCGTTGGGGGTAAGCCCCTTGCGCAACGCCGCGAAGTAGACGAACAGCTTGAAGGCGGAGCCGGGCTGCCGCTGGGCGTCGACGGCGCGGTTGAACTGGCTTGCCTGATAGTCGCGCCCGCCCACCATCGCAACCACCGCGCCGTCGGGCCGCATGGCAACGAGGGCGGCCTGCGAGGCGCGGCGTTGAGCGCCCTCTTTTGCGAGCACGTCGTTGACGGCCTGCTCGGCCAGATTCTGCAGTCCCGGGTTCAGGGTCGTGCGCAGCCGCATGCTTCCCTTACCGATGACCTCCGTGGCATCTCTCGCGGCCCAATCCGCAAACCATGTGGTCGCCGGCAATGTCTGTTCCGCAAGATGCAGGACCGCGGCCTGGGCTTTGGCGTTTTCGGCCGCCTTCTCATCGATCGCGCCATTCTCGCGCATCGCGTCGATCACAACGGCAGCGCGCGCCTGGGCGCCTTTCAAGTTCTGCAGCGGGTTGTCACGGGATGGGGATCGGATCAGGCCGGCAAGCATCGCAGCCTCGGGAAGCGTCAGCTCGGACAGGTTCTTGTTGAAATACAGCCGGGCGGCAGCAGGCATGCCATAGGCGCCGTTCCCGAGGTAGACGCCATTGAGGTAGCGCGTGAGAATCTCATCCTTGCTGAGTTGCGTGTCGAGCCACACCGCCGCCAGCGCCTCGCGGAGTTTGTGCGTCAGCGTGCGCTCGTGCCCGAGAATGCGCATTTTCACGAGCTGCTGGGTAATTGTGCTGCCGCCTTCGACGACCGTGCCGGCGCTGATATTCCGTTGCAGCGCCCTGACTATCCCTTCGGGATCGAAACCCGGATGGTTGTAGAAGCGTCGATCCTCGATGCTGACCACCGCATTCACAAGATGATCGGGAAAATCGGTTCGCGCGGCATCGGCCAACTTGAGTGGGCCGACCCGTCCGAGCGTTTCGCCATTCGCGGCTTCAAGGAGGAGTGACGACTCATTGCTGCCGGCAACGGGCTTTTCCGCCGGAAGATCGCGAAGCGCCCAAAGCAACGCGCCGGCCGTCGCCATTGATCCAAGCACAACGAGAAGGACGATCATCTTGGCGAGCCCGCCGACGACGCGGCGGAATGCGCTGCGGGACCGCCTCCGCCTTATGGGTGGAAGTGCATGCGCCCTTCTCCGGCCCACCGGCCGAAACGTGCGACTGCCGGCTGACCGAAGCGTGCGACCCACGCGTCGCAAGCCCGCCCCTAGATCGACGCGAAGGGCATCCAGAAACGCACGTCCAGCCGCCAAACTCCGGCCTTGCTGGGCCTCAGACGGCGGGCCGCGTGACGGCTCACTGCGGCCGTTGTCAGAGCGTGGGGACTCGTTGAACGTTTCTGGCATCTAGCAAAACCGAGATCAGGATTGTGCTCCATGCCAAAGCTTGGAGACGTCATGTAAACGACGATCTACGCATATGGTTGCTGGCTCGCGCGGGCTTGATCGGGAACATCAGTGCGTTCAACGCGCTAGCCGCTCGCTTCAGCCAATCTGAAGTGATCGGACCGTCATGAAAACGATGACAATCGACTGGCGCCGACGGAAGGGTGATGTTAGGGGCGACCCCTGTGGTCGCCCCATTCGTCGCATCCGGCAACAGGGCGATCACAAGGGTCGCCGCTACAAGCGGGCGATGTTGGAGGACGCCGCTTGTGCGGCCCCTGCAACGTTGTGACTTGGGCGATCCTCCAATCCCTTCAGTGAAACGATCACCGGGCCGCCCGACTGGCCGGTCGCGTGTCTGCGATGGCTGCCGGCACGCGGGAGAACACGCGACCGATCATCACCACCGCGGGGCCGGGGGGTTGGGCCGCAGAGAGATGTTGCGGCAAGTCCGCGATGGTTGCCCGGATAACGGTTTCGTCCGGGCGGGTGGCGTTGATTACGGCTACGGCGGGAGTTGCAGCATCAAGGCCGGATGCAATCGCCGTGGCCGCAAAGGCCGCGAGCGTCTTCGCCGGCATGTAGACGATGGTGGTGGCTCCCGGGTCCGCAATGCTGGTCCAGTCGATATCGGCGGGCAGCCGGCCATCGGAGCCGTGCCCGGTGACGTACTGGACGCGCCGCGCGCGCCCGCGGTCGGTGAGCGACACGCCGAGCCGGCTCGCCGCGCCCTGAGCAGCGCTGATGCCCGGCACCACCTCGACCGGAATGCCGGCGGCCCGGCACGCGGCGATTTCTTCGGTTGCACGGCCGAAGATCATGGGGTCGCCGCCCTTGAGACGCACCACACGCTTGCCGGCCTTTGCCAGCGTCACCATCAGGGTATTGATCTTCTCCTGTTTGCAGGAGGGGCGATGCCCGGTCTTGCCCACCAGCATCTTCTTGGCTTCGCGGCGGGCGAAATCGAGAATCTCCGGTGCCACCAGATCATCAACGAGGATGATATCGGCCGATTGCAGCGCCCGCACTGCGCGCAACGTGAGGAGTTCCGGATCGCCCGGGCCGGCGCCCACCAACGTCACGGATCCGTTGTCTGGGGCTTCGTGCGTGGTTTCTTCCAGGAAGCCTTCGAAGTCCGATTGAGTGGGCTCACGGTCGGGATGGATCGCCGCGTAGCGCGCAAAAATCTGCCAGAACCGCCGGCGACGCGGGTGGGAGAGCCCGGTCGCGAACAGCGCGCCGCGCCACCGCCGCGCCGCCGCGGCCCAGCGCGCGAAGCCGCGCGGGATCATGGCCTCGATCTTGGCGCGCACCGCCATGCCGAACACCGGCGCGGCGCCGTCGGTCGAGATGCCGATGACCAGCGGCGAGCGATTGACGATGGCACCGAAAGCAAAATCGCAAAACGCCGGTTTGTCGATGACGTTGACCGGCACGCCGCGCGCGCGCGCCGTTGCGGCGAATTGCGCGGCGGCGCCGTCATCGTCGAACGTGCCCACCGCAATCGCGGCATCGGCGAAGTCGTCGGCCGCAATATCGCGGTGGTGGATCGTCACCGTGCCGCTCGGCGGGTTTTCGGCGAGTCCTATCATTTCATCGGCCGGCAACGGCGCGAACACTTCGACATGCGCCCCGGCTGCGGACAGCAACTCGGCTTTCCACACCGCCGCCGCATTGCCGCCCACCATCACTACGCGCTTGCCCTTGAGAGCAAGAAACACCGGCAGCCGCGCCAGCGCGTCCATGCGCGGCGGGTGAAGATCGGCGGGGAGGCGCGGTGCGGTCATGGGAGCCCTTCCGTCTGCTGATGTGGCGCGGAATTGCCGTCACGTCAATTGCAGGTCTATTGGGCGCCAGCAAATCCTGTGCCGATCTAAAATATTGTTTGAGTTCAAATTGCTAAGTCGGACAGACGTACTGTGCCATAACCGGCTTGCGTGGAACATGGAAATCTTGAAAATGCTGCCGTGCCAATCTGCAGAGGCCCATCTCATGACCGCTACAGCCGCAATCGTTCCGCCGGCCGCCGTTGCGGTGATCGGCCTCGGCAATATGGGGGTGCCGATGGGGGCGCGCCTGATCCGGTCGGGCTACGCGGTAACGGGCTTCGATCAGTCGGAGGCTGCGCGGAAAAATTTCACCACCGCCGGCGGGCAGGTTGCAAACGACAAGACGGCCGTCGCGGCGGCTGAGGTCGTCATCACGCTGCTGCCGAATGGCAAGATCGTCCGCGAAGCCGTGAATGCGCTGCGCCCGCATCTCAGGCCAGCGGCGATCCTGGTGGACATGAGTTCGTGCGACCCGATCGGCACCCGCGAGCTCGGAGCGGAGCTCATTGCCACCGGTTACGAGTTCGTCGATGCGCCAGTTTCGGGCGGCGTTAAGCGCGCCGCCGACGGGACGCTCGCCATCATGGTGGGCGGCGAGGGCGCCACCATCGACCGAATCGAGACATTGCTCGGTGCCCTGGGCACCTCGATCTTTCGCACCGGCGCGCTCGGCTCCGGCCACGCCATGAAGGCGCTCAACAACTACGTCTCCTCAGCCGGACTGATCGCGACGATTGAGGCGCTGCGCGTGGGCCGCAAGTTCGGGCTCGATCCCGCGCTGATGGCCGACATCCTCAACGTCTCGTCGGGAAAGAACAACACCACCGAGCTGAAGCTCAGGCAGTTCATCATCTCGGAAACCTTCGCCGACGGTTTTCCGTTGCGCCTCATGGCCAAGGACGTCCGCACCGCCGACGACATGGCCCATGCGCTTGGCATCCCGACGCCGCTCGCGGACCTCTGTACGCAATTGTGGGACGCAGCCGCGCAAACGCTGGATAAGACGGCGAATCACACGCAGATGCTTCGGTACATGGAGCGGCTGGGCGGGTAATCGAGCCGACCTCGTAAAAAGGAAAAAGGCCGCTCCCGTGGCGTGGCCTTTCCGAATGGCGAGCGGCGCGGAATCGGCTGCGTGATGCGATAGCAATAGCCGAAGGCGTATTGCGCCGGATGCACCCGGCGCCGGCGGATTACGCTTGCGCTAATCGCCCTACCAGCGACGACAAAGTAAAGGCCCCGGTGGCTTCACCGGGGCCAGTCCACTGAGGGGGAGACGTTCAGGCTGTCAGAACTTGTAGTTCAGGCCGACCGTGACCATGTCGAAGTGCCGCGAGAAGGTTACGCCCGTATCGCCAACGAACCCGGTGTTCGTGGTTACATCGCCCAGCCCGAGATGCTGCCATTCGACCTTCCCGGTCCAGTTGGGAGTGAAGCCGTATTCGATGCCGGCGCCAACCACCCACCCGCCTCTGCTGTCAGAAAGGCTGCCCGAGAATGCGGCGCCCGCAGCATCGGCGACGGTTGCGCTCGCGGTATCGTGCACCCAGCCGCCGCCACCCTTGACATAGAACAGCCAGTTGTTTGCTGCATAGCCCAAGCGTGCCGTAAGCGTCGAGAGCCACTCGACTTTTTCATGGGCTATGAAGGTGTTACCGGCGGCATCGGTTACCGGACCAAAGTCCGAATGGATATCCGTTCCATCAAACATCCACTCAACGCCGAAAACCCATTGGGGCGCGAATTGCCAGTTGTAGCCGATCTGACCACCACCGATGAATCCGGAACGGGTGTTGCTGACATTCACGCCAAAAAAGTGATCGGTGACATCGACGTGGTCCCACGCGCCGCCAACATTGCCGCCGATGTAGAACCCCGTCCAATTGTAGACCGGGAGCGGAAGCGGTGGAGCGGGGCGCGCCTTTACCGGCAGGTCGGCGGCAAATGCGCCTGACGACCCCACCACCAAGAGTGCTGCAACGCTCGATCCCCAAATCCCCTTCATGATGCATGTTCTCCTTCTAGCCGGCGTACCAGCCGCTGACACCCAAATAGATACCATCGTTTGACCTCCCATCAGTGAGTCGCGCCTGAGTTCCTGTATAGTGGATCATCTATCCGTTGACTGTAGTTCGGTGGCAACATCCTTGAAATTGAACATAGCGCGCAAGCGGCTAAATTGTGGTTAACTCTTGGCAGACAGGTTGGTAGAAAACCAGAATCGGGCAGATGTCCCGATCGCGAAATCATTTGGTTGGCCAAGCTGATAGGGATGGTCGAAGCGCTGCGAGCAGGCAGCAGGTTCGGGCCGGATCTGGCACTGGACGCCATATTCTCAACCGCTAAAAACTGAGATGCTCGTTTCGGAGCTCAGACAAAACGTCCCGCGGCCAAAACGAAAGAAGCTCCGGGCGCACCCCCGAAGCTTCTCTTGCTCGGATGTAAAAAATTCCAACGATTGGCGATTTGCCGCCGAATCGGAAAATCAGAACTTATAGGCCAAGCCTGCGCGAACCGAATCCACCGAGAGGTCGCCCCAGTGGAAATTTGCTGAATGCGAGGTGCCAGGGAAGAATGCGGAGGCAGAGGTCCCGTCAAACTGATAGTGGAGGTATTCAAGCCGAACGATCCAATTGTTGCTCCACGGCGCCCAATCGATTCCAGCGCCCGCAACCCATCCGGTCTTCGTCTCGGTGAACGAAACGCCAAGGCAATTTGGGCAGCCCGTCCCAAGGACTGGATCAGAAAACGAATCGAGTGCTGCAAAGTCCGAACGCGCCCAAGCCACACCGCCGGTCGCAAACAGCAAGAAGGTGGGCGTCACAGTGAAACCAAGGCGTCCGCGCAGGCTGGCCAGCTTGTCGAGAGTGCGCGACCACGCAACGCCACCCGCTCCGACCGGCGTGCCGTCGGCGAACAGGTTGGGTGCGGTCGCCGAGTCATTGAGCTGTGTCCAGCTGAAATCGCCCTCAAATCCCAAGACCCACAGCGGCGCAAATTGCCAGTTGCACCCGGCATAGAGGCCGCCGATAGCGTTATTTCCGCTGAGTGTCGCCCCCACCGGAGCCTGATTTATGCCGACTGTGGTGACTGAGACGTCCTGCCGAGACCACGCGCCACCGATGTCGGCACCGACATAACAGCCCGACCAACTGAAGACCGGCGCCAAAGGTGCCACGGGCGCCTTGACCGGCAAGTCGGCCGCGACTGCAGGCGCAGCAAAGAGCAAGGTCGCTCCGATTACGCCGACAAACTTTTTCATATTTACAACTCCCCTTTGACGCAAATCGACCAACTCCCCTTTGAGACGCAAACCGACCTAGGAGACTCGATCTAACCGACGACAGTGATATTTTAAGTGCAACGTTCAGTCTGTAGACCCGGCGCAACACGCGGGAGAAATGGCCGGGCGAACAGAAGGCTAAATTATGGCAACTTCGGACAATTTACGGCAAATTAAGCATCCGGGGCTCAATCCTGACCAAATAACAACACGGATGGCACGCATTGCGTTTGGCGTGACGGGGCTGCAACTCCAGCCGGCTTGATGCCTGCCGCGTTGATGACACGCGTGCGGCGCCGATATCGGGCTCTCCGCGCGCTATTGTTTGGGTGCCGTCGCGCAACGCCGGTAGGGCGTCCTCCAACATCGCCTCGCGTAGGGGCGACCCTTGCGGTCGCCCTGTTGCCAGATGCAACGAATGGGGCGACCACAAGGGTCGCCCTACAGCGTCCGTCCGTCGGCACGAATCATTGTTGTCTCCTTCATGACGGTCCGACCACTTCAGACTGGCTGAAGCGAGCGACTGGCGTAGATTTCGATCGGTCTGAATCACGCGCCGACGTCGCCGCCCGGCCGGTCCAGGCGACCCCGAAATTTTCAGGCGCATATAGCTAAAGATAATCGGGGTGGCCGGACAAGCCGGGCTACGACCGTGGAGAGATGGCAGGTGCGCAAATATCGTCGGAATGGGCGCTGATTTGGGCGCCAGCGATCATGCCGAGGTGCAGTCAGAACTTGTAATTTATCACGCCGCGGACGATGTCACCCGCAACTTTCTGCGAGATTGTGAGAAAATTGCCATCGGCCGCTGTTGCGGAGATACTCGTGTGACCAAGATCGTAGTGAAGGTAGTCCACCCCGACGATCCAGTTGGGCGTGAAGGCATAGTTAATGCCGCCACCCGCCGCCCAGCCGACGCGAGTTTCCGAAGTCGATGCCGTAACGCAAGCGCACGGCGGCAGCTCGCTGAAACTGAGCGCGCTCTGCACATCTCCGTACGCAAACCCACCGGAGCCGTAGAACAGCCAGTTGTTGGCCGCCCAGCCGAGCCGCGCGCGCACGGTGCCCAGGAAATCCAATTTCTCGGACAGTGATTTCGTCGCATCAGGGGTGATGATAGTGACGGAATCCTTGATATCCGCGCCCTGGAAATCGGCCACGAGGCCGAACACCCAGTTCGTCGCCTGCCAGTCGTAGCCGATCTGGCCGCCGCCGATAAACCCTTTTGGCGTCAGATTGGGAAATGGTCCGCCAACCACGTCAAATCCGTAGTTGGTGAAGACCGTCGTCTCTGTGCTGGCGCCCCAGCCAAATCCGGCATTGGCGCCGATATACCAGCCCGTCCAGCTGAACACCGGGGCCAGAGGTGCCGCCCTGGGCGCCTTGACGGGCAAGTCGGCCGCGAGCGCTGGGCCGGCAACAACTGATGCAACCCCGATAACACAGAGTAACTTGTTCATTTGCAACTCCCACCCTTAACGCTACTGACATTGATTCGACGTAGCTGCGACAGTCATATTTCAAACAAGGTCGTATGTATGTAGACCTTGAGCAACACAATCGAGACAGCCCCGGGCGGAGAAGCGGTGGAATTATGTCGAATTCCGGCGAGTGTAAAAATCTCGGAACTTAATGTTAACAAAACCAAAACAAAACGATCGCAGCAAAACCAGAAAAAACGTTTGCATGCCAGTTTGGTGAAATAAGTACGTTAGTCGACAATTCAATTTGCCTTGGTATTCGTCGGCATTTACGAGACTGGCGCAAATCCCAACCGTAGGGCAGATTAGCGGAGCGTAATCCGCCGATCCGCGGCGCAGTACGCTGCGCCGTTGCGCCCTGGGCCAAAACGAAGAGCCCCGAAGCCTGGTTGACGTTCCCCACCTGACCGCCGAGTATCGATAAGGCCTGTGGAACGGAATGCGAGGAAAACGATGTCGGTGTTTTCGGTCGGCAAGGCCAGTATCGCGCGCATCGAGGAGACCTACTTGCCGGTGTACCATCCGAGCGAGATTTTCTCCGACTACGATGCGGCGATCGCCGCCGCACATGCCCATTGGATGGCGCCTCACCACTATGACGCCGAAAAGGACCTGATCAAACTCAGCGTGCACAGCTGGCTATTACAGATCGGCGGCAAGCGCATTCTCATCGACTGCTGCTGCGGCAACAACAAGTCGCGGCCGACGCGGCCGTTCTGGAACATGCTCGACACGCCTTACCTTGATCGCCTTGCTGCCGCCGGCGCGCGGCCGCAGGACATCGACTACGTGATGTGTACGCATCTTCATCACGATCACGTCGGCTGGAACACGCAGTTGCGCGACGGCAGCTGGGTGCCGACATTTCCGAATGCCCGCTACGTCATCTCCAAGCCCGACTTCGAGTATTACCGCAAGCTTGACGATGACCCCGGCAAGACCGAGCCGGTGGAATTCGGCACGTTCCGGGAGTGCGTCGTGCCGATCGTCGAAAGCGGGCGCGCCGACCTTGTTACCGGCCCTCACCGGCTCAACGAATTCCTCGACATCATCCCGGCGCCCGGGCACTCGGCCGGCCACGTGGTGTTCCGGTTGGAAAGCGCCGGCACCCGCGCGCTCTTCATCGGCGATGTCTTCCATCATCTGCTGCAGGTCTATTACCCGCACTGGAATTTTCCGAAGAACTCCGACGCCGAGCAGGCGCGGCAGAGCCGCCGCATGGTGCTGGAGCTTGCTGCCTCGAGCGGCGCACTGGTGCTGCCAGGCCACGTCGGCGCACCGTTCGTCGGATACGTCGAGGCGACAGACGAGGGGTTCAGGCCGCGGTTTGGGTGAGCTGTTCTTCACCTCTCCCCGCAAGCGGGGAGAGGGAGCAGTCACCTCACCCGCCAGCTCTTGTCCAAATAACGCTCGCTGCCGACTTCGCTCACCTGGATCGCAGCGCGAAAGGTGCCGTCGGGCGTGGCCGTCACGTATGTCGTGGTCTTCGTCGCCACCTGCTCCTCGTCCGGGCCGTCGGCAAACGCCTCGGCAATGGCGCGGCCATCGAAATGGGGCAGGCCCGCGTCGTGGTCGAGGCCGAGCAGGGCAATGAGCGTAGGCGTGATGTCCACATTGCTTACCGGCGTGCGCACCGTGGCGCCGCGCTTGAAATCGACGCCCCAGGCGAAGAACGTGTTGTGCACCGTCCACGGGCTCATGCTGCCGTGATTGCCCGCATTTCCTTTGAGCGGACCGGTGGCGCCGCGGGTGTCAGTGTAATCGCTGCCGGGCACGCCGAAGGCGTTCTTCGCGGAGCTCCACGGAAAAGTCAGGACGATGTCGGGGCCACGCTCCGGGTGGTCGAGGTGGATGAGCTGCGTCGAGAAGGTGCCCGGCTCGATCCCTTCGACCGCCTCCCGCCCTTCCCCCGCAATCGCGGGAGCGGGCGCGCCGGCGGTGAACAGGACACCGGTCCACTCCTGCGCTTTCAGAAAATCCGTGATCCGGCGGATGTGTGTGCGATTGCGATCCTTCACATGGATGAGCTGGGTCTGGCCGCTGCTTGCCAGCACGACGTCGTCGCTGTCGGGACCGGCCTTGAGGCCGGCCTTGATCAACTCGGCAGCGACATTGACGCCAAACGCGCTGTGGCCGAACCCGTGGTCCGATACCACTATGATGTTGGTCGTGCCGGATCGGCCGAGCGCGTCCAGGCGCTTGAGCAGCAGACCCACTTCGGTATCGTCGTTACGGATGCTGGCGCGGGTCTGGGGCGAACCGGCGCCGGTCGCGTGCGCAATGTGGTCGGGCTCGGTCAGCCAGTTGATGATCACATCGGGCTTCAAGTCGAGAAGCACGTAGTCGCGCAACACCCTTTGGGTCCAGACCACCGAGCTGTCCTGCGCGTCCGCCGCGCCCGCCCGCACTGGAGCCGGGCCGAAACGGCGGCGCACCTCGTCGTTGACGGCATCCGGGAAGGCGACGCGTGCGCCCGGCTCCCAGTAACCGTTGATGAGCACGCCGACGCCCTGCGGCGCCCGCGCATTGGTGAGGAGCGCCGAGCCGGTCGAACCTGAGCTGACGGCGGCAAGCAGCTTGCCGCGTTCCTGCAAAATTTCGCCAAGCGTTTTCGCCAGCACCATGCCGCCGCCGGTGGCGCGATCAAGCCGCAGCAGCATGGCTTGGTCATCATTGACGAACGCATGATTGGGATCGACCGCGCGGACATATTGGGAGTTGCCGAGAACGCCGTTGCGTCCTGGCAAGGTGCCGGTGCCGATCGCCGTGGCGTTGACCCGGGTCACGGTGGGAAACACTGAATGGCTGTTGGGGAAATTGACGCCCTCCTGGCGCAGCCTCCACAGGTTCGGCGTCTCCTCGGGCGTGATGGCATCGGGCCGCAAGCCGTCGAGCACAAGGACGATATTAAGGGTGGCCTGCCCGGCCTTGGCGGGGAGAAAGGCGCCCCCGATGGCCATCGCCACTAGCCCTATGAGGTGGATAGTCCGCAACATTGCCGACATGCGCATTGGCTCAACTCCCCGATAAGTCCTGATGATCATATCGCCGGTTTCAATCGAACGGGTGACATTCGTAGAAGGATCGCATGAGGAAGCAGATTCAGGTTGGATTTTAGATCTGGTATGAATTTCCGACCGGGTGGACCCGTGATTACCATCCGGGTCTTTGCGGCAAAGGCGCACCTTCCCGCCCTGCTCGACCGGGTCGCGGCCGGCGAGGGGGTCGCCATAACCAGACATGGCAGGCGCCCGTCGCTCGAATGGTAAGCGCCATTCACACTGACCGTGCACGCGTCAATGGAGTATTTGAGAGGCTTTAGACATTGCGACAGGGCACGAGGCTCGAAGGCCTGTCGTGGGGAAAGAGCTTCGCTACCAAGGCGAAAGTGAGTATTGTCATCGATTCCTCGGTGGCTCTGACCTGGTGCTTCGAGGACGAGGCTTCCCCGGAAGCAGACATGCTACTTGAGCGCGTGTGTGACAACGAACCCGTGGTTCCGGCGCTTTGGCATCTCGAATTGGCAAACGTTTTTTTGCTCGCAGGGAAGCGCGGCCGCATCACAACGGGCGAGGTCACTACGCGGCTGGAATTGATTGTAGAATTGCCGATTACAACCGACCATGAAACAGCCGCACGCATGGCGTTAAGTGATTGCTCTGGCGCAGCTGAGGCATTGACCGCATACGACGCTGCGTATTTGAAGCTTGCGATCCGGCGCGGGTTGCCGCTCTCCAGTCGAGACGAAGCACTCAGCGGCGCTGAGCCTTGGGCCGCGGAGATCGGAGGTGCCCTCGCAGGTAGCAATTCGTCTTCGTTGTGCCATTTATGGGACCATCATCCTATTCAGCTCTTTACGTGTCAAAATTTTGGTGGGACGATGTGGTATATTTGCAACCATCAGAAGATCGATTTGCGGTAAATAGCTCTCGCTCCTTGACGGAGTTTCCTCCCTTGACTTCGGCCCCGCATTCAGCGGGGCCTTTTTTTGTGTCCGGTCAAAGCGAGCTGTTTCAAATCGCTTCAATCTCTAAACTCATGGGGGTCAAATGGGGCGGAAGGCTGCAGTAGATTTCGAGAAAAAATCACAATCCGGTCAAACTGTAGCGCAATGCGTTTTGGATTAGTTACAACTCTGGGGGGACGTAAGCACGCTGATGAAGTGAGTTGGTGGGGGCAACGTTGGCCGCCAAACTGCGGCCTTCGAGCCCTGGGGAGAGTTTTGGTTGAACAGGTACGGCGGCCGCGTTGTTCGCGCGAGCGTTTACTATTGCGTCAACGTCATCGGTCATTCCGCGCTTCTGTGCCATTCGGGGCGTATTCCACTCCGGGGCCGTGCCGGCGCCGGCAGAATGAGAGGTGGCTAGCTCTCGATCGCATTGAATCGCCCGACCATCGTCGCCGGGCTCGTCCCGGCGGCCCCGAACCTCGGGCCGGCACAGAATGATCGGGGGTGGCCGTGACGAGCCGGCCACGACTGGAATTTCCAGAAAAACCGGTGAGTTGCTTGATCTGATTTGCGGCGCTGGCGCGCTGACGTCTATACCGCCGTTTCCCAGGGACGCGACAACCGCATTGCGCCGTTAATGATGCCGACCATCGAGTAGGTCTGCGGAAAATTGCCCCAGGCCTCGCCGCTCGAAGGATCGGTGTCCTCCGACATCAGCCCGAGGTGATTACGGGCCCGAAGTAGGTCTTCAAATTTCTCCCGCGCCTGCTCGCGGCGGCCAATTCTCGCCAGGGCGTCGAGACGCCAGAAAGCGCAGATGTTAAACGCGGTCTCGGGTGCACCGAAATCATCGGCTTCCTCGTACCGCAACAAATGCGGACCGGCTCCCAGCACCTCCTCGATCCTCTCGACGGTTGCGACAAATCGCGGATCGTGGGGCTCCAGGAATCCGACCTCGCCCATCAGCAGCACGCTGGCATCCAGATTGTCGCCGTCGAAACTCTCGACAAATGCCCGGCGCTTGTCCGACCACGCCCGCGCCAGAATTGCGTCACGAATGGCGCCGGCGCGCTTGGCCCAAAGGGCGGCGCTTTCAGCTTGCTGGAGACGGGTCGCGATTTTTGCCAAGCGGTCACATGCCGCCCAGCACATAACGCTGGAGGACGTGTGAATACGCGCCCGTGACCTGAGCTCCCAGATGCCCGCATCCGGCTTGTCGTAGAGGTGGAACGCGCGCTCGCCGAGAATTTCCAGCCGGAAGAACTCCGTGGGGCCAGCCTTCATGAACAGCCGCGAATCGAAAAATACCGGCGCAACCCCGAGAACCAGATTGCCGTAGGTATCGTTCTGAAAATGCTGGTGCGCTTGATTGCCGACCCGCACCGGCCCCATGCCGCGATAGCCCTGGAGGTTGTCGATCGTACGTTCGATCAGCTGCCTCTCGAGCGCAATGCCGTACACCGGTTGAATATGGCCGGCCAGGGCGTCGTCGACGATATTCATGATCCAGCGAAAATATCGCTCCATCGTTCCGACAGCAGCCAGGCTGTTGAGTGCCCGTACGACGAAGAATGCGTCGCGTACCCAGCAGTACCGATAATCCCAATTGCGGGCGCTGTTCGGCGCTTCGGGAATGCTGGTCGTCATGGCAGCGACAATGGCGCCTGTCGGCTCGTAGCTGCACATCTTGAGCGTGATGGCGGCGCGGATTACGGCTTCCTGCCACTCTGGCGGCAGCGCCAGCCGATGCGTCCAGATGCGCCAGTAGTTCACCGTATTCTCGGTGAACGTATGCACAGCTTCCGAAGGGCCTTCAGGCAGCGTTTCGTCTGGTCCCAGAATCAGGTGGATGGGTTCCGCCACCTTGAAAGCAGTCTCTTCAAGCACGTAGTCGATCGGGGCGTCCGTGGTCAGGCGTACCGTCAACTTCTCGCCGACGTAGCGCACGTGATTGGAGCCATGGGTTATGGAAGGGGTCCACGAGCCATAGTCGAAACGCGGGCGGAGGCGGATTCGCACGCGCGGATTTCCGTCGATCGGGACGATCCGACGGACCAGCATTTGCGGCCGGAAAACGCGGTCGTGAAGATAGAACCGCGGACAGAAATCTGTGATCTCGATGGCTCCCCCCTCCCCCCGCAGCGTCGTTTTCAGGATCGCGGTGTTGTCCACGTAGGTCTGACTGGCGCCAGTCTGGTTCTCGATCTCGATCGAAAAGGCTCCATCGCCCGCGGCCGCTTCGGGAGCGCCAAGCAGGGCATGGAAAACAGGATCGCCGTCGAAACGGGGCAGGCAGCACCACACGACCTGCGCCTGTCGATCAACCAGCGCACTGATGGAGCAGTTGCCAATGAGTCCGAGATCGAGATTCCGCAATGTCCCGTCATCCTCCGAGATGCGCCGGCAACTGCCGCAGCCACGCAAGGAATTCGATGGTATTGGCCGCCCGGTAGGTGGCATGCGTCGGTCCAGGGCCGACCTTGATAGAAATGCCACCTCTGGCATTGACCAGCGCAAAGGCATCCTCATCGGTACAGTCGTCTCCGGCAAATACCGCCCGGCGACCCGCAAATGGCTCCTCGTTAAGGAAGTCGGCGATGGCTGCCCCCTTGTTGCCTCCGCTCGCCTTCACCTCGACAACCATCTTGCCGCGCATGATCTCGGTTTCTCGAAGGTTGCCGGCGGCGTTCTCCATGGCTTCAATGCTTGCGCGCTCCAGTTCGGGGTGCTCACGATAGTGAAGCGCAAGCGCGCCGTGCTTGCGTTCCACCAACAGGCCGGGATGCTTCGCCAGGAACGGAAATACCGCGCGCTCGATCGCGGCCGGAAGCCCGGAATCGACCGCCGCGGCATAGGTATGCCCTTGCGCATCGCGTCGCATCAAGCCGTGTACGCCGGCGGTCGACAGGCGCAGCGGCGCCAGGAAATGATCGACCGCCGCGATGTCCCGGCCGGTGATGATGGCGACAGCGCCAGCCAACAGCCCGTTGAGGTCTGCCAGAGCCTCGCGCGTCTCCGGATCCAGCCGCACCTCGTCGGGACGATTCGCGATGGCCACAAGGGTTCCATCGAAATCCAGGAATAACGCAAGCTGATCAGGATTACGAAGCGCCGGCAGGTTCATTGAAGACAGTATGACATTCACTCTGCGACTCGGCAGCCGTCTCGCTGCACGCCAGGACCTTAGACCAAGCTAACAGCGGCAGGTCAATTCATTCTCGCATGCAGATCATGAATGCCTCATGATCAAGCTGGTCACTTTCAGATCATATCGCGACGGTTTGGTCTGTGGCCGGCATTGGCGCTGCGGCTTCGCAAATCGGGAGCCCGCGTACCAAGGAACAGAAGAACGGCGACGCTTGCCAAGTTAAACTGTCAGGGAGCCACCGGGAGCGAGGAACCGGCCAACAGCCGAATGTCGGCCGACCGCTGCCGCTATGGGGGATGATTTCGTCACCAGCAGGCGGACTGTCGTCTGCCGGTCAGCTTTTTCGTCCAGCTGCCGAAAACGAACCCGCGTGTTGGTTGCGAATGAAAGATGGGTGGCCTAACCCGCGCAACGAGTTCACGGAGATGTCGACAGCTCGCGCTGCGCTGACTCACCCTTCTTTCCGCCTGATTTGGCATTCGCCTTCAAGTTACGTTGGAATTCCGTTGCGAGCGAACGGGCTCTCATCGAGTCGGGGTAGCGGTCAAGGACGTCCTGCGCGATCTCCAGCCCTTCCTGATAGCGCTCCACGTCTCCCAGCAAGGTTGCGAAGTTAAGCTGGATGTCCGGACTCTCCGGCGCCAGACGTAACACTTGGCGGTATCGCATTTCTGCCGCTTGGTGCTGCCCAAGGCGGTCGAGGGTTACGGCCAGATTGTTGAGGGCCTGCACGAAATTGGGGGCGATCTCGATCGCCTTTTCATAGCATGCGGAGCTTTCCGCATGCTTGTCGCGCTGGGCCATGATGGTACCAAGAGTCTCCCAAGCGCCCGCATTTTCCGGATCGCGCGAGAGCGCAAGTCGGGCAGCGGCCTCCGCCGCTTCCGACCTTCCGCATCGATCGAGGATCTCGGCGTGATTGCGATGCCAAAGTACTGGCGCCTCAGGATGGGCGCACGCGCGCGACATGAACTTCAGCGCAGCCTCGACGTTCCCGCGTCGGAACGCCGATACACCGAACATGTGCAGGGCTGCGGCCTCCTCCACACGTACATCCTGAGTCCGCATGTCGTTAGTCCGCATGTCGTTGGCCTGTGAGTCGGGCTCGACCATCCTGATATTCTCCCGTCGATCCCCCGCGGAAGCTCAGCTTACCTTGAGTTCGCGCTGGCGACGCCGTGTCGATGACACTTTAATATTTGCTACCAAACGGATTCCCGGCCAGTTGAGAATGATTGGCATCTTGGCCAGTTGCGAACGATTAGCAAAGAGGAGATTTGTGCAGAATTGTTCGCCTTGAGGAACCTGCATGAATGACACCGTATGGTGGCAATAGTATCCCCCGCGCCATCATAGCATGCGGCACGTTCAGCCACACCCGAGACGAAGCTTCGGCGCAAAATGTTACCGGCAGCAACCGGAGCCGGTGGGCAACTTCGCAAAACAAATGGTGCGCGAAGGGGCGCAGATTGCTCCGGCCCCTCAAACGCGACATAAGATCACGGTTGCCACCAGCGCAGGTAGCAGACTGCCAAACCCTAAGCGGACATCGGTAATGCGCAATGCGCGGGCGTGTTCTTTTTCTTGCCCGACTTGGTGTACCGCTTCAACTTACGTCTGAATTCCGTTGCCAGGGAATGCGCTCTTGCCGAGTCGGGGCAGCGGTGAAGGACCTTATGCGCAATCTCCAGCCCTTCCCGATAACGCCCCAGTTCTCCCAGCAACGTTGCAAAATTCAGCTGGATTTCCTGGTTCTCCGGTGCAAGGCGTAAAACCTGTTTGTACCGCGTGGCGGCTGCTTTACTCTGCCCGAGCCGATCCAGGGTCACAGCCAAATTATTAAGGGCCTCAACGAAGTCTGGCTCTATCTCAACCGCCTTCTCATAGCATGCACGGGCTTCCGCCTGTCTGTCACATTTGACCAGGATGGTGCCGAGGGTCTCCCACGCGGCCGCGTAATCGTAGTCGCGTAAAAGTGCAAGCCGGGCTGCGGCCTCCGCCGGTTCCGCATATCCGCATCGGTCAAGCATCTCGGCATGGTTGCGGTGCCAGATTGCCGGTGCTTCAGGATGCGCGCACGCGCGCAACATGAACTTCAGTGCAGTCTCAACTTTACCGCGTCTAAAGGCCGACACACCAAGGTTGTGCATTATCGCGGCTTCCGCTGCGCCCACATCCTGAGCACTTGATTGGGACTCAGCCATCTTCTCGTCTCCTGTCAATCTCGCACACAATTCGGCAGCGACGTCCCCCGGTCACTGGCGGCGGATGGCTGTCGTGTTGGTACTTACACTGACAAATCACTGACAATCGCGAAAGTGTAGATTTGTGCAGAATTGTTTGCTTGCGTTACGAGTTGGTGACAAGGACACCTATGGTGGCACGGGCCACAGCAACGCAGCTTTTCGTTGCGTGGGGCTGCTCGGCTATATTTCGGCTATATTGAGGCAGCGCCTCACATCATCAACGATGAGAGGGAATAACGACGAGAGGGAACTAGGCTGCGGCCGCTCCCCGAATACGCGATGAAATTGAGCTCGCACGTGGCGGCAGTGGCATTCGGTTATGGCTCAAGCGGTCATTGACAGCGCATAAGCCGCTCGCGTGTCCTTGTTCTTTTTCTGCTCCAGTTTGGCCTGCCGCTTTAGCTCACGTGTGAATTCAGTTGCGATGGAACGCGCCCTCGTCGAGTCGGGGCAGAGGTCAAGGACCGCACGCACGATCTCAAGCCCTTCCTGATAATGGCCCAATTCCCCCAATAAGGTTGCGAAGTTCAGCTGGATTTGCGGGCTTTCAGGCGCGAGGCTCAACGCCTGCCTGTATCGCGCGACCGCGGCCTTACGGCGACCGAGGCGAGCGAGCGTTACGGCCAGATTGTTGAGGGCCTGAACGGAATTGGGCTCGATCTCAACCGCCCTCTTATAGCACGCGCAGCTTTCTGCATGTGAATCGCGTTGGGCCAGGATGGTGCCGAGGGTGTCCCAAGTGCCCGCATGGTCCGGGTCGCGTGAAAGCGCAAGCCGGGCCGCGGCTTCGGCCGCCGTCGAGTTTCCGCATCGATCAAGAATCTCGGCATGATTACGATGCCAACTTGCCGGCGCCTCAGCGTGGGCGCATGCGCGCGATATGAATTTCAGCGCAGCCTCCATTTTCCCAAGCCGAAAGGCCGATACGGCAAGGTTGTGCATGACGACGGCTTCCGCCGCGCCGGCGTGCTTGGCACTTGATTTGCACTCAACCACCTTCTCTTCTCCAGTCAATCTCGCACACTATCTGGCAGGTTCGTCGCCGCGCTGCTGGCTGTATATGGCGACGGATATCTGCCGGGTTCGTATCGATGGTGACCAAATTCCGAAAATTATGAAAGTGTAGATTTGTGCAGATTTGTTTGCTGGCGGTACGAGTCGGTGACAAGGGTGCCTTATGCTGCAAATGGCATCATCGCCGCGGGAGCTTTTTTGTTCTGTGGGCTGATCGGCTATACTGAGACAGAACCCCGATGCACGGTCCGGCTGGCACGGAGTGTGAACATCAAATGTGCCACAACGAGGAAACCCGCTTCCGCCATTGTTGTGAACAAGTCGGCAGCGGCATTGCGAAGACCGACTTGCTGGTGACAAGCCGATGCGCAGGCCATTGAATCAGGTGCCGGCCGCGGCCGGTTCGTTGGCAGGCTGGCCGATCGCCGTGCGCGCCTTGGATACGATCGCCGCGTTCCAGCGTTGGCCGCTGATGTGGCGTCTTGCCTTTGCCTTTGCGATTGTGGTCGCAGCGGCAGCCCTTCGCCTCACGCTCCTCGGAGAGCTTGGAACACGCCTCGCGTATGTGACCCTCTACCCGGCCGTGACTATCGCAGCGTTAGTCAGCGGCTTTTATGGCGGTGTCCTGGCAACGATCGCAGCAAGCTTCCTCGCATACCTGCTGGTGGCATCTTTGGGTGATACCGGGGACGTCGTCGGGCTGGCAACCTTTCTGGTGAGCGGGCTCTTCGTCTCCGGCATGGCCGAGATCCTGCTATCGGCCGGGTCACGTCTGGCCGCGGCCGAGGCGAGCAGGCAGCGCGAGCTTGACCAACGCTATTTCATCGACCAGGCGCCGGTCGCCATCGCAATGTTCGACCACGAGATGCGGTATCTGGCCGTAAGCGCCCGCTGGAAGAGCGATTATCACCTCGAGCAAGAGGACCTCATCGGCCGCTTATACTACGACGTGTTCCCCGACATTCCCGCGCAATGGAAGGAATTCCACCGGCGCGGGCTGGCCGGCGAGGTGTTGCAGGCAAGCGAAGATCGCTTCGCGCGACCGGACGGGTCCGTGCAATGGCTGCACTGGAAGATCCACCCCTGGTATGGATCGGACGGTGATGTCGGCGGGATCATTCTGTTCACGGAGGACATCACCGATCGCAAGCGGGCCCAACTTGCACAGCTCGAAAGCGAAGCACGCTACAGGGCGATGGTCGATACAGCCATTGACAGCATCGTGGTCATAGACGAGAGGGGCATTATTCAATCGGCCAATCCCGCAACCCAGACCATTTTCGGCTGTTCGACAGACGAACTCGTCGGACAGAACATCAAGGTGTTGATGCCGGAGGAGCACGCTCGCGCGCACGACGATTATTTGTCTGCATACAAGCGCACCGGTATTCGCAAGATCATCGGGATAGGGCGCGAGGTATCGGCAAAACGCAAAGACGGATCGACATTCCCGGTCGATTTGGCTGTCGCCGAGTGGCACGATGCTGCAGGCCGGCGGTTCTATACCGGAATCATGCGCGACATCTCCGAGCGCAAAAAGATCGAGGAGGCGCTTTCACATGCACAGCGTTTGGACGCTGTGGGGCGGCTCGCCGGCGGTGTCGCACACGATTTGAATAATCTGTTGGCCGTGATCGCCGGTAATCTGGAGGTTGCCGAGCAACGCACCCAGGACCCGGAAACCCACCTGCTGATCCAGCGGGCGATGGAAGCAGTCGAAGCGGGCTCAAGCTTCAATCGCAGGCTTCTATCGTTGGCGCAAAAGCGTAAGTTCCATCCGTATCGCGTCGTCCTCAATGCCAGCGTCGCACACATGGTAGAGCTGCTCAAGCGAACGTTGAGCGAGGACGTGGAGTTGAATGCGACGCTTGCAGCGGACCTATGGGACGTGCATTGCGATCCCGGCGAGATCGACGGCGCGCTTGTCAACCTCGCCATCAATGCTCGCGATGCCATGCCGGACGGGGGCAGGCTGGAGATCACGGCCCGTAATGTGACGCTTGATGCCCGTGCGCCAAAGCTTCACCCGGACCTACAGGAAGGCGATTATGTGCAGGTTTCAGTTATCGATACCGGCATTGGCATGACGCCCGAAGTGCTCAAGCGCGCGATGGATCCATTCTTCACCACCAAGGATCCCAGCAAGGGTGCCGGCCTCGGCTTGAGCAGTGTTTACAATTTCGTCAAGCAGTCCGGCGGCTTTGTCACGCTTGCCAGCGAGCGCGGTAAGGGTACGGCCGTCAACATCTATCTGCCACGTGCACTGGATAAGCCGGTTGTCAAGAGCGCAGCGGATGCAAAGGATGTCCCCCAGGGAGATGGAGAACTCATATTGGTTGTCGAGGACGACGACCGCGTCCGCGAGATTACGCTCAGGCGGCTGGAGTCGCTTGGATACGCGGTCGCCGAGGCGCGCTCGGGCCCAGAAGCCATCAGGCTGCTGATATCCGGCGAGCCCATAGACCTGGTATTTAGTGATGTCGTCATGCCCGGCAAAGTGACAGGGTACGATGTGGCACAGTGGGTAGCCAGCATGAAACCGAACATCAAGGTAGTACTGACGACCGGTTACGACAGCAAAGCTAATGCCCTGCCGGCTGGCGTCAAAGTCCCGATACTCGACAAGCCATATACCCGGGAGAGACTGGCGCAAACCATGCGCAGTGTCCTTCGCGATCGGCCCGCTTAGACACGCCGCACGTCCCCGGTGAAGACATATCCGACGCCGCGCACGCTCTTGATCATGCGCAATTCCTCGTTCGAAGCCTCGAGCTTGCGGCGCAGTCGAGCCACATGCCCGTCGATTACGCGATCGAGCGGGTCCCAATCCTGGCCTTTTAGCATCTGCATGATTTCATCACGAGACAAAACGCGGCCCGGGTGCTTCAGGAATAGTTCGAGAACCCGAAACTCGGTCTCAGTCAGGTCAATGAACGCGCCATTGGTCGTCTTGAGTTCACGCCTGAGCACATCAAAAACACCGACGTCGAAAGCATATCTGTGAGGCTCCTCGGTCTTTAAGACCCGACCCGGAATCGCGTTGCCGCCCAAAATCCCGTAGCGGGCCAGCACACTGCGCACGCGTATCGATACTTCGCGGATATGGAACGGCTTCGTGATGTAGTCGTCCGCGCCATGTTCGAGCCCAGCCACGCGATCGAGAGGTGCGTCCCGCCCGGTGATCATGACGATCGGCACGTTATGCGCGGCTCTGATTTCAAGCGCCAGTTCGAGGCCATCCTGCTGGCCAAGGCCCAGATCGAGGGTGATGAGCTTGATCGGGTAGGAGTTTAGGCGGCGGAACAGCGTGGCCTTGTTGGCGGCTTCGACTACAATAAAGCCTTCGGCCTCCAGACCTCTTCGCAGGACCTCGCGAAGCTCCGGTTCGTCCTCGACGACAAGAATGTGGGGCTGATCGCTTGTGGCCTTCATTGCTTTCGTCTGTAAGACGGCTTAGTCGCCGAATTTGGTCCAGCGGAAATGGCCTTATCTCAGAATACCTCGACCGCGAAAGTATCCGAAGACCTTACCGAGCTGGCAGGGATGTTTGCTGCCGCATTCTTGCAAAGCCTGGCGAAAGTGCAAGCAAAATCAACTGGCTGTCGGCGTCGACTGGGCTAGAATTGAAACGGCCTCAAGCCCCCTGGAGACCGGTTCAATGGAAGCCGATCACGTTCCCGGTGCGGTCCGACAAAGCCGGTTTCAAGAATCTGATCCGGCGGTTATTCAAAAGAGGTCTTCACTCAGCCTCTGTGGTCGCCGAGTAAGTATCCCCCGGCGGAGCCGGGGCGGTTAGTTCGGGCCCCGCTCAAAGCGGCCATTGGAGGGTCGCTAACGCGACCTCACGGCTGTGAGCCGCTCAAAGCGGCTGTAGGGGTCACCGGCGGGGTCGAGATTAACATGTGGGCGTGGTCCGGCTGCAGATGATCCTGTGAAGTGGACCCGACGATATCTGTCGCTGCCCTTCGACCGGTTATAAACGGCGAGCACGGACGGTACCCCGATCGTATCGATCCTCTGGCCCGGCGGAATCAGGTTTGGATAATCCTGGTTGTGAATTCACCGAGAGTAAGACGCTGGAAGACGATGGGCCCGGTCAGACCGAACACGACCTTCTGACCGCGCAGGTCTTCGAGCGTTTTGATGTCAGCTCGGGCCGTAACGTGCAGCTCGGCGACGGCGAAGCGGACGATATAATGGACCCGGGTCTCCAGGTTCGGGATTTTGCGCTGTGTACGGAAGTATTCGAAGACGTCCGACTGCGTGAACGCAACGTCGATGCCGCGCAGATAGAGCAGGTCTTGCAAGTTGGCGGCAGCGCCACGCGAGATGATAGGAAGCACGCGCAACTCGTCGCCGTCGTCGAGGACCTTTCCGAGTTCGTCGGCGAAACGCAGATAGGTGCCATCCATGTTGCCGCCGGCTATGCCGACTGTCCAGTTGTTCTGGCGCTGCTTGAGGACGTCCTCAGGTCCGCCGTCTTGAAGCGATTTCGGAATATTCTGGCTGCGAACTGGAACCGTGCCGAGCCACAGGCCAAAAGCCAATCCACACGCTCCTGCTGCTGCGATGATGCGGCGCACGATTCGCCCCCATCCCATGACCAACACAACTAAAGATTTGCAGATGATTGCGCCTGCTTTGGGGCTGGCACAATATGTTTTTCCTCAATTGGGAAAAAGTCAGGACAAAACATGAGATATCCAGTACTTCAAGGCGGTATGGAGAAAAGCTTTTCACTCGTCCGTTCGACAACAAAAATTGCATACTAGGGTAAAAAACAAATTCTCGATTTTCACGGACGGATGAACACAACCGCGACTCGCAGCAATCTTTAAGACTGTTGGGCGACCAAGCCGATCCGGGAGAGTAACTGTCTCCAGGGCTGCCTTGCGAACACGCTCTCGATAGATTACTATTTGTAACGTTCCAGATACAGCAGGAAAAGGCCGTGCATCCCGTTAGCGCGGAGGGGTGCTTGCGGCGTCGTGCGGACGTGGATGACAGGGCTTCTATCCGGGGGACGCAGCGATGAGCGTGAATCAACAGAGGAGGACCGGATGGCGGCACCTCAGGTTACCCGGCGCGCCCTTTGGGTTTCGTCCCTTTCTCTGGCGGCGATCGGTGCCGGGGGACTGGCGTCAACTTCTGCCCGCGCCAATGATACGGTTCGCCATGGTATCCAGATCGGTGCGCTCGGCGCGTTGCGAACCGTATTGCCGAGTGTTGAGAAGAGATACGGATTGAAATATGACATCAAGGATTTTCGGGACAGCACCTCGGCGCTCCTCGCGCTTGATCAGGGCGAACTTGACATTGCCAATACGACGAGCCAGCACCTTGTGCGCGCGATCAGTGAAGGCATCGATGTCGCCTGGATCGCCGGATGGGGCGGCGGGTATAACGTCCTGGTCGCTCGCAAGGGGCTCGATGTGCCGATGGGCGATGAAGCGGCGTTGAAGACCGCTATTCTGGCGCGCAAACAGCAGAGTAAGCCGATTACGATCGGCGTCCCCACCGGTTCACTTCAGCACGCCAAGCTGTCACTCTATCTAAAATCGCTCGGTATCGATGGCGAGCACGATACGCGGATTGTCAATATCCCCTTCCCCAATCATCCGCGCGCGCTGGAGGCGGGCGAGGTCGATATGGCAATGACGCTCTGCGTGTTCGGCGCCATCGCGATTGACAAAGGCGATGCCAGGCTCGTGCGCCACCTGTTCGGCGATAAGTCGGGCAAGCAGGAAATCGGATTCATCGTCAACCGCACGCTCGCGCGCGACAACCCGGCATTGGTGCAGAGTATCGTCTCCTCCCATGTGGAGGCGATGAACATGTTCATTAACAATACAGACCGACGGATCGAGCTGGAGCGAAAATATTCCCGCCTCCCCGAAGCCGTGATCGCCATGCAGGAGCGCCAGTTCCTCAAATACGATTATCGGACCAATGTCGCCGACCTCAAGACCATGGCAAAGGAGTTGCAAGAGCTCGGCTGGATGAAGGAGGATTATTCCGATCGCATCGACAAATACGTCAATCTCGGGTTTTTGGCCAAGGCGACCGGACAATCGCCGGCCCAGTTATCGGTTTGGTAGCACGCGTGCAGTGGCGAAAGCCAGCACGCCATAGCCGGTGCCTCCGGCGAGCCGGACAATGATTGGCCGGCGGGTCGCACTGCCTGCGCAATATGTGGCATTCCCGGTCGCCGTACTCGTCGTATGGCAGGCCTGCGCCCAGATCGGCCTCATCCGCCGCAATGTTCTTCCACCGCCGACCGATGTTGCTTTGGTGTGGTACGACCTGGTCACCGGGGTGACCGACGTCGCCGCCCGCTATTCTGGAACCTGGGTCGATCATGCGGCGGCCAGCATTTGGCGGGTGTTCGCCGGCTTCGCCTGGGGTGTCGCGCTCGGGACTTTGGCCGGCCTCCTGATCGGCCTCTCGCGCATCATTGAACGCGTGCTCGATCCAACCATACAGGTGCTCCGCAACATTCCGGTCACCGCCTGGGTGCCGCTGTCGCTGGTGTTCTTTGGGATCGGCAATGCGCCCGCCGTATTTCTCATCGGCCTCGGGGCATTCTTTCCTGCGGTGGTCAACACCACGCACGGCGTGAGGCAGGTGAGTGTGACGCTCATCAGGGCAGCCCGTATGATGGGGGCTGATGAGCGCGAGTTGCTCGTCCGCGTGATCCTGCCCGGCGCCCTGCCGTCGATCATGACCGGCATGCGAGGGGCTTTTCATCGCGCTGCGCGATTATGCCACCGGTATCGTTCGCAAAGAGGCGATCAGGGGAGCGGCGGAGATCGGGGCTGGATTACTCAAACTCGATTCCGGACGCGCCAAATGACCTTTGTAAAGTTATGGCCGGTCTGTCCCAGCCATCCACGCCTGCCCCCACCCTACCCTCCCCCGCATGCGGGGGAGGGTAGGTGGGGGCAAGAAGGGCGTGAACGCCCGCGACATGCGCGGGCATGAAACATCAATGGCATGAAATGCCGTGGAACAAACAAAGGAACCATCATGGAGCCGAGTACGCAGACGCCACGCTACGCGGAGCTTTTCGTCGAGGGACTGAAGGAAGCGAATGTAACGGTGGTCGCCGCCGTGCCTGAATCACTCCTGGCTGGCGTCTATCGCCTGTGCGCGAAGGACAATGCCATTCGCTACATTCCGGTGACGAACGAGGCGGAACTACCGGGTATTTGCGCTGGGACCTATCTGGCCGGTAAAAAGGCCCTCATGCTAATGGAGAATTCCGGGCTGCGGCAGGCCTGCGAACCGATCGCCCGCTTTGCGTTTTGCCACGCCATGCCGCTGGTCATGGCGATGAGCTTTCGTGGCGAATGGGGCGAGCGCAACTGGTGGGGCCATAACCACGCGCAAACCATGGAGCCGATCCTCAACGCGCTGCGCATTCCGTTCCGCTTCATCGCGCGACTCGACGACATCAAGCCAGCTATCAGGAAAGCCTATTATCACGCCGATTCGAGCAACTGGCCGGTTGCCATGGTGTTCACCGGTGAATGCGTCGAGGTGCCCGCCTATGAAAAGAATTGAGGTCATCCGCGGGATGGCGCAGGTCATCACCAAGGATGATCTGCTGACGACGTCGATCGGCCAAACATGGGACGACTGGTGGAATTACAAGCCGGCCGATAATACGTTCTTCACTGGGATACTCGGATCAGTGACGACCACGGCCCTCGGGCTGGCGGTATCCCTACCTCACCGGCGCATCATCGCGATTGAGAGCGACGGGTCCGTTCTGCTCAACACCGGGGTTATGTGCACCCTCGGAAAGGAGAGACCACCGAATCTCACTGTCGTTGTCATGGATAATGGCATTTACGAAAATATTGGGGGCCCACCGACCCATACCGCGGCCAACACTGATTTGGCCAAAATGGCCGAGGGGGCCGGGTGCCTCAATTGCGTGACCGTCGGGGAGGCGGACGAGTTCGATCGGCAGTTCCGGTGCATGCTCGACGACGCGCAGATGGGCTACCTGGTGGCCAAGATCGAACCCTGGGCCAAGCACCAATGGGAATGGAAGGACCGCAAAGCAACCGACGGCGTGGAGGATAAGTACCGGTTCCTGCGATACGTCGAAAAGCTCGAGGGGATCGTCATCCATCCGGCCGCGGTGCAGAACTGACCGGAGATCGCCGGGTTAATCCGACAGATCAGTTGCCCAGTTCCTTCTTTTTGGTATCGACCGAGATCGCGGGCTCGCCCGGGACGAGCGCTTCCTTCATGCTCATTGATGTAGTGGAATTGCGCATCACGATCCGAATGCTTTCGTCCCTCGCGCGTCTTGCGGTTGACTACGGGCTCCTCGGCGGCAGCTTTTCGATGCCGCCCGGTCCGAGTCGTGCGAGCGCGTCGGCAATCGTGGTACCCCTGATTTTGCGATCCGGCGCAATCTCTGCAAGCGGCGCCAGCACGAATGCTCGTTCGAACAGGTGCGGATGAGGGAGAGTCAGGCCGCGCTCCTCGATCTCACATGCGTCGTATGCAATGATGTCGATGTCGAGGGTGCGCGGGCCCCAGCGCAACTCCTTGCCCCGATCGCGCCCAAACACCGTCTCGACCCGCAGCGCGCGGTCGAGCAGCGCCCGCGGCGCAAGTGTGGTTTCGACAACGAGCGCAAGATTGATGAAGGGAGGCTGATTCGTCACCCCCCAGGGTGGCGTGCGGTAGTCCGAGGAGCGTGCGACGAGCTGCACCTCGCGGCCATCGCACAGCGCCGCAACGGCGCGGTCGAGTGTCATTCGCACGTCGCCCAGATTGCCGCCGAGCCCGAGAAGTGCTTCCGCCATGGCGTTTCAGCGACGCTGTGCGCGCGGAATCGATATGTTCGCGTCATTGCAAATGGCTGCGGTCATCCGCTCGCTCCGATTACGGTCATGACGCGCATTGCCTGCACGGTAGCGGCCACATCATGGACGCGGATGAACGTAGCGCCGCGCTCGACGGCAAGGATGTGAGCCGCGAGCGACCCGCCGAGCCGCTGTCTGGGCGGTGACGGAGTTACCGAATTGACGAAACGCTTGCGCGAGGCGCCGACCAACAGCGGCAGACCGAAGGCCTTCAGGCGATCGAGCCGCGCGATCGCCGTTATGCTCTGTTCCTGCGTCTTGCCGAAACCAATGCCGGGATCGAGCACGATTCGCTCGCGTGGAATGCCCGCACGCGCCGCGATGGTGAGCGAGCGCTCAAAGAAGGCCACAATGTCCGCCATGATGTCGATCTGCGGGTCTGCGGCGTCGCGGTTGTGCATGACGATGACCGGCACCCGATAGCGGGCAACGACATCCACCATGTCGGGGTCGCGCTGCAGGCCCCAGATGTCATTGACGATCGCGGCGCCACGGTCGAGCGCCCAGGCCGCGACGGTTGACTTCATGGTGTCGATCGAAACCGGAGGCCCGAGGCGCACCACCGCCGGCAACACTGCCTCAAGACGTCGCAGCTCTTCTGCGGCCGAAACCGGGACCGCATTGGGACGGGTGGATTCCGCACCAATGTCGAGGATGTCGGCGCCCTCCGTCACCATCTGCGCGGCATGCGCTAAGGCGGCGTCGGGCGAAAGAAAGGCGCCGCCGTCCGAGAATGAGTCCGGCGTGACGTTCAATATTCCCATGACCAATGGGCGTTGCAGCGCGAGCAGAGCCTGAAGGGCGTCCGCGTGCGCTGGCGCCGAAGTTCCAACCGCGCCGGAGACGGCAGGCGATGCCAAGATCATGGCTTGGATGTGTGCGGTCGCGTTTACGGTGTCAAGCGAAACCGCGCCGTCGTTTTGCGATGCAAAGCTAGACAGAGGACGCCAATTTAGTAGGAAATCTTCACCGGAAGTTTCTTGGCGTGGTCAATCCAGCGCTCAACCGTATGTTCGGAGGGTAGCACGCGCACCAGTTTTCGCTTCTCATTTGCCTTCGCCATCGCCTGCGCGAGCCGCGCCGGATTGCGATAGCGAAGCTCCCTGATGGTGACGACACCAGCAGCTTCCAAGAGCTCGGCATAGTCTTGTCCGACCCCTTTGATGCGCATGCGATCGATCAGGTTGGCGACGCGGAGCAATTGCACCGCGTCGATTTCCGTCTTTTCCGAGAGCGTCTGGCGGCCTTTGAGACTCTTGGCGGTCTCAAGCAGCTTGGCCGTAGTGCGGATTCCGACTTTCTTCATCTTGATCGCAAAGTTTGACCCCAAGCCTTCAAGTTCAGAGATCGAGGCAGGCATGATACGATTCCCTCAAAGCCCAGCTGAAATAGTTCAAATGAACTGGCTGAGGCCGGGAATAGCATCCACGATCGCGTTGACGTCGTGATCGCCTGCTTTGTCGCGGGCATACGCGATCAGCTCGCGCGTAACGCCCTGAATCTCGCCCATGCTCAGCCCCGCCGACATCAACCGACTGCCGACGCCCATGATCCCGCCGGTGCCAGCGCCGCCGCCTTCCGCGCGCGCGGACTCAACCGCTTCAGTGGCGCCAGGCAAGCGTTCGAGCAGGGCCTGCACCGTATCGGCAGGACCTTCAGTGGCCAGGAAATCGAGAATGATCCCCACGGCTCGTTCCGCAACCGGTCGTTCAATGCCAACATTGCCGACGAGTTGGTCGACGAGCTCGTCCATTGGCCCCCTCGCTCATCTTGCTCCGCCAGCAAGATCGAAAAATCATATTGCGCGCTACATCGGCCTTAGACAAGGCCAAGCAAGAATTTTGACTACAATGTGTTGCAAATAGACAACGCTCGGCTAGACAGCGCTCGGGCGGAAGGAAAATTGCTCTGCATCGCTGCGGTGTTCTGGGGGCTCGCGCGTCGCGGGATTGCACATTATAAAGAGCACAGAGAGTGCCCTATCTGATGAGTGAGGGTCGTTTGCGCGACAAACTCAATTCCTTGCCGCTCGACGGCACGACGTTATCGGCGCGATCGAGCGGAGCAGTCGAGGCGGCGCGGGCAGATTCCGGCGCAACGGTGGAAGGCAGCGATGACCGATCTCGATAAGGTTCTGGCGCGCATCGATGCCGAACGCGACAACAGTCTCGACCGGCTGTTCAGGTTCCTGTCGATCAAATCGATCTCGACCGATCCCGCTTATACGGAGGAATGTCGTGCCGCAGCTTTCAGTCTCGCGGCGGATCTCTCGACACTCGATGTTGACGCCGAGGTTCATCCGACCGAAGGACATCCCGTCGTGTTTGCCAAAGGCACATTTCCGGGAAACAGCCGTCGCAAACGCGTCCTGTTCTACGGTCACTACGACGTACAGCCCGTCGACCCCGTCGATCTGTGGCAAACGCCACCGTTCGAGCCCCGTATTGCCACGCTCCCGGACGGACGCAAGGCGATCGTGGCGCGCGGCGCTTGCGACGACAAGGGCCAGGTCATGACCTTTATCGAAGCATGCCGGGCCTGGAAGGCGATAACGGGTTCAGTTCCGGTAGATGTCACGTTCGTCATCGAGGGCGAGGAAGAGTGCGGTTCCAAGCACCTGCCGGGCTGGCTGGAATCACATAAGGCGGAGCTTGCAGGTGATATCGCGCTCGTTTGCGATACCGGCATGTGGGATCCAGCGACGCCGGCCATCACCACTGCACTGCGCGGCCTCGTCTATGAGGAGGTCAAGATCAGCGCGGCAGATCGCGATCTGCATTCCGGACTGTTCGGTGGAGCGGCGCAAAACCCGATCCGCGTACTTGCAAAGATCATCGCCGCCCTTCACGACGATAATGGCCACATCACCATCCCGAATTTCTATGACGGTGTGGAGGAACTGCCTGATGACGTGAAGAAGGCGTGGGCGTCGCTCGGCCTGACGGCAGAAAACTTCCTTGGACAGGTGGGCCTTGGCGCGCCGGCCGGCGAGAAGGGGAGGCTCGTCATTGAGCAGATTTCCTCGCGGCCGACTTGCGACGTCAACGGTATCGTGGGGGGCTATACCGGCCCAGGAGCGAAGACCGTGATCCCGGCCGAAGCCTCCGCCAAAATCTCGTTCCGGCTTGTCGGCAAGCAGGACCCTGTAAAGATCCGCGATGCATTCCGCGCCTTCGTGGGCGCCCGCCTGCCGGCTGATTGCAAGGCCACGTTCACGGACCACTCCGGTGCTCCCGCAATAGCCCTCGATTGGCACCTGCCTCAGCTCGCCAAAGCGCGTGCCGCGCTCACCCAGGAATGGGGCAAGGAGGCGGTTCTGATCGGCTCTGGCGGCTCGATCCCAGTCGTAGCCGACTTCAAACGGTATCTCGGCATCGATACGCTGTTGATCGGCTTTGGACTCGATGACGACCGCATCCATTCGCCGAACGAGAAATATGATTTGACAAGTTTCCACAAGGGCACGCGCAGCTGGGCGCGGATACTGGCGGCGTTGGCGGGATAACTCAGCGGTGCGGCGACGTTCGTAGGATGGGTTGAGCGGCAAGCGAAACCCATCAGCAGCCTGTCGATGCGGCGCGTCTCTTGATGGGTTTCGTTGCGCTCAACCCATCCTACAGCAGCCCTCTACTGCGGCATGCTCAGCCGGCTCGTCACGGTGCGGCCGCGGATGTCATAGACGCGGGCGTAGACGACGCCCTCGCGCTGGATCTCGACCAACACCGGCTCGCTGAGCTGGCTGCAGTAGAACTCGCCCATGATCAGCGCGAAGTCGGCGCCCTTGGGATCCCAGGTGATCCGGAATTCCGGTCCAAGCTCAACCTGTGCGGGCCGCTGCGGGCCGCAGATGGCAATACGCCAGCGCCGCTTGTCGGTCGGCGTCTCCATGGATTCGGTGAGCTTGGCCCGCAGCGCTTGCGCGGCCTCCTTGAAGGAGAGGCCCCAGTAGTCGAGCATGTAACGGTCATAGACGGCACGAATACCCCCAGCGACGATGTTGAAATGCGTGTACTGATAGGGATGCAGCTTCACCATTTCTCTGATGGGCAGGAACAGACCAACGAGGAGCACGACAGCCGCGAATACAGTCGCCAGCCGCCGGATGCGTTGCAGCCGCTCGGCAATCCATGCCCCCGCCATCCCGCCCAATACCGCCATCGGCGGCGCCAGGAAGACAAAATGGCGAATACCATTATACATCGCCGGTTTTGCCACCACCGCAAGCGCGATCGGGAACATAGCCGCGAAGGCCAACAGAATAAGAATCGCGCGGCGTGTCGGCGCGAACTCGCGACTGAAGGCCGCCACCAGGGCGCCGGCGGTGCCGCCGACGCTCAGCAGCAGAAAAATTTCCGGCTCCTTGAGTAGGAAAAGCGTCGGCACATAGCGGCGCGGCATGTCCGGAACCGGGACCACCACGCCGTCGAACAACTCCTTCCATGGCTTCTCGAAGAAGTGGGAGAAGTACTCGACGGCGCGCAGCGGATTGAGCGGCTCGGTGACGGACCAGGGCCACACCACCGCCATCACGGCATAGCCGAGCAGCAGGGCAGGAACGAGCCGGCCGACGAACGTACCGACATGGGTAGCGGCATCGCGCAGGCTCTGGCGGCGTGCATCAATCGCGAAAATGAGCGTCAGCGCGGCGAGCAGGTTGAAGACGGCAATTCCGCCCAACACGCGCGTCCCGATAGCGAGGCCGACGGCACCGCCCACCATCGCACAATTGATCGGCGAAGGTCGCGGATATTCTTCGAAAGCGCGCACCAGGCTCAATGTGAGGAACACCATCGCGACGGCAAACGGCGCGTCCTTGGCGTTGATGTACATGTTCCCGTAATAGAGTGGACATGTCGCAAGGAGAGCGACCGCGATAAGGCCAGCAAGCGGTCCGCCTACGCGGCGCCCCAGTCGCCATGTGATGAAAATACCGACAAGTCCGACGGCTGCGCCGACTAGACGGCGCGTCTCGAACAGATCGAACGGCAGCACCTTTGCGGCGAGCGCGGACAGCAGGTCGAAGCCGCCCCCATAGGCATAGAGGTTGACGAATGAGAGCGCACGCTGGTCGGTGAAGCCGGACGAGTAAAGATTGAGAAGCAAGCCACCATATTCGGCGTGAGCGTAATCATCCCAGCCGAGGCCGTAATCGCGAAACGTGAAGGCCGCTATGATTGCGACCGCGCCCATGACGGCTAAAGCCAACCCGTCCGCAACGCGTGCCCTCGGCCACCCCTTCGGCCAGTATCTAAGCATCGATATTCGCCAATTTTGCTGCAATGCAGGAAATAGTTCTGGAATAGGAAGTGACCGATGGGCGGGCACGGTGCTCATTTATTGCATTTTTATCGCTGAATGCGGCGTGAATGTTTGAATGTCCCCCGCGTCTCCTTGTCTCTCCCTGTGGACTTACAATTTGCCCGGCTCAGAATGCATTAAGTGATCGAAACCGGCCATGCCAATTTCGATTTACAGCAAAGGCTTGCGGAGGTTCGAGCCACGGCCACCACGATCGCGCGCAACGACCCGCGCCCGCAATCAGCAATTCAACGCAGGGACCGGAGAGATGTTCCTGCGGTGCTTTTGGATTATTCCGACCTGGCCGAGCCTATGAGCGCCTGCCAGCCGTCGTCCGTGATCTTGGCGCGAACAACTTCGATCGTCCGGTCACCCGCTCTCATGGTCTCGAGCTGTTCTATTACGAGGCCATCACGGACAAGGCCGGCTAATATCTCAACGCCGTGATAGGCGGACACAGCTTCCCCGTCACAGCCCCCCGGCGCGTCCGCGAGCATCTCAAGCGCCAAGCGATGTGCCGGCCCGATGCTTTGCTTGAGGCAATTGGGTGCCATTTTCACCCCTCCCGGGCAGTGGAGGTGGCGGACCGACGCACAGAATGCTGTTCGGTCCGAGCCTGCGGAGCCGCTTCTTTTCTTAGGCCATCGACTTGAAAGGCATCATAGAAAACGGATCGCGAGCCGCATTGACATGGGTCAATTACCGGTAGGCTCGCTGGCAAGCATGCAGAGTTCACGGCGAGGCAATATCGGCGGTCGAACGCCGAGCGAACTGCTCATGCACCGCTGAGAGCATCCGACCGCGATCCCGCGACCTGCGGCGCGGTATGCCGACTATAGGACTAATCCTACCTCCTTTTCCTCAGACGTGCTATGGTACCGAGAGCCGCCTGCGGTGTGCCCGGTTGGCCGACCGGCACGCCCTCGGGCTGGGAGGGTCCACGCGCAATGACTGAATTTCAGCTGCTCATGCTTCGGCGGCTTGATGGCGTCCCGCGCCGTGTGGGGGGCCTGTGGCTTTGGCCGGAGGACCTGCGCCGAGACCCCGCTCTGGCCGAACGCGCATACTGGGCGGCGGCTCGCGATGAAAACCGCGGGATGTACGACTTCGTCATCAGCGCGCCGCTCGGGACCCGGGTCGGCGCAGAAGAATACCGACCGGCTTCTCACGATGGTGTTGGCGTCGCACGTGCGAACGGAGGGAACGAAATTCCGAATGACACATTTCTGTCGAAGGAGGGGCGTATTGGGTGAGTTGCAACGGTCGGTGGCACCTGCATACGGCTTTTGGCCGCCGCTGCAACGAAAATCCTAATGATACATTCTAATAATACCTTCTGCCCGAAGGACTGGCATACGGGATGAGTTGCGATGGTCGGCGGTATCCATGTAAGGCATTTGGCCGCCATTGCTCTGTTAGTCGCAGAAGCAGCTCTGATCGTAACATTTCTGGCTCCGGCTCCTTCCGGTGCCCAATTCTTCTTTGACGATCGCTTTCGATTCCAGAGCCGCCGGCAGCACGGACCGTTCGATTGGTTCGGGCCGGCGCCGCAGCAACAGCTGCCGCAGCAGGTGGAGCGCCCGCCTCCGCCGGTCGACTATTCCAGGGCACCCCCGCCGAAGAAGCCTGATGCCAAGACTGAGAGCACCGTGACGACCCCGATCCTGGTGCTCGGCGACTCGATGGCGGACTGGCTGGCATACGGGCTTGAACTCGCCTATGCGGACTCGCCCGAGATCGGAATTTTGCGGCGGCATCGCACCAGTTCCGGTTTGATCCGAACCGAGACCCGGAGCGATCCGCGTGGCGAATATCCCGATTGGCCGCCGGCGGCCCGCGAATTGATCGCATCGCAGAAGCCGAAATTCGTATTGATGATGATCGGCATCAACGACAGGTCCCGCAGCATCAGTCATGTCGCGCCGGCCTCGCGCACCGCGAAACCGCCTCCGCAACGGGCCGAAGATGCGGCAGCTCTGGAACTCGACAAGTCGGTGCCGGAGAAGCCCGGCGAAACTCCAGCTGCCGCGCCGTCTGAGACCGCGACACCTGCCGGCAACAGAACGCTGGAATTCCGCACCGATGCGTGGAGCGAAGCCTATATCCGGCGTATCGACGATACGATCGCGGCCCTGAAAACGTCTGGCGTACCGGTGTTCTGGGTGGGCCTGCCGCCGCTGCGCGGGCAGAAGTCGAACGGTGACATTCCGTTTCTCAACGACCTCTACCGCAGCCGCGCCGATAAGGCCGGTATCATTTATGTCGATGTATGGGACGGCTTTGTCGACGAAGACGGCCGCTACGCTCAATATGGGCCCGATGTTCAAGGCCAGACGAGGCGATTGCGCAGCGGCGACGGCGTCTACTTCACGCAGGCCGGAGCCCGCAAGCTTGCCCATTATGTCGAGCGGGAACTGCAGCGTTGGCTGAGTACGCGGGCACCGTCTGTGGCCGCGGCCGTCCCCGAAGAACCGAAATCCGATTCGGCGCTACCCGCTCCGAGCCGTCCGGGTCCCCATGCGCGGCCGTTGGCCGGGCCCGTCATACCTTTGACCACAGAGAGGGGCGGTGAAACCGACGATCATCTTCTCGGCGGCGATGATCGCCAGCCGATGAGCGATGCGATAGCGGCGAAGGTGCTGGTGAGGGGTGAGACCATAACGGCTCCGGCAGGGCGCGCGGACGACTTCGTCTGGCCTCGCCGTGACGTCGCTCCGGTTGGAAGCGATCCGGTTGTAGCGATGACCGATCTGCCGATGACTCCAATGGTGGCCCAACGCGGCGGAGCGACAGGCACAACGGGCGTGGCGGCACCGTCAGGAAAAGGTGCGGCAACGCTCCAGGCGAGGGCAGTACCCCATCATCGGGCGACACCCCGGCCGCCGATTTATGCCTATGCGTCGTCGATTTATCGGCCCAATTGGCCCAATTATCGCCGGCCGCCAGCGGCGCAGCAATTTGGCTTTCCATCCTTCTTTGGTGGCCAATCCTTGTTCGGCGGGCGATGGTGAGCGCCGCGTTGACCTAGCCATCTTCAATATGACCGCGCGGTTGCATCTCATGGATGGCACGCAACACAAACAACTTGTTGACTGGGACGTCCGGGTGAAGCTATCGCTCCTGGCGGGGCCGATTTTATCCGCGCGATCTGGCAGCGCGCAGGCAGCTTGAGTTTTACGCTCAGCACTTCCGCACAACAGAACTCAACGGCGTGTTCAATCGCATGCCGACCATTGAAGCCGTCCACGGCTGGGCCGAGCGCACTCCCGCAGGTTTCGTTTTTGCCGGGAAGGCATCGAAATTCATCACGCACTGGAAACGCTTGAACGACAAATCCCGCAATAGCCTTGCGGTGATGGAAGGCCGCTTGTGGCTGCTTGGCGACAAGGCAGGGCCGGTGCTTTTTCAACCTCCACCACAATTCAAGAAGGATCGTAAGCGATTCGAATCATTCCTGAAGCTGCTTTCACGGCGACGATCGTATGCGTTCGAATTTCGACGCCCGAGTTGGCGCGACGACGACGTACTGCAGGACAATGACGCAGCACTCTGTATTTCGGGCCATCACGATGCGCCATCGCCCTGGAAGGCCTTTTCGTAAGCTCGACGGCACCGACCTGGCGCGATGCGTCGTTGGCGCTTGTGCTTCTGTCCGGGTTATACCTGCTCCTAGCAGCCATCGCGGCTTATGGGTTCGGTGGTTATCTCGCCGGCCGCTTGCTTTCGCACAGGATTGCGGGGCACGCAAAAGAAAGTCGAGTTCCGAGACGGCATGCACGGGCTTCTGGTCTGGGCACTCGCCACTCTCTTGGGAGCGCTCATCGCGATTGCTTCGGCTCAGTCATTGGCGCGTTTCGTGGCGCCGTCGACCGGATCGGTCGGACCATCTGCTGCGGTCGCCGGCGAGAACATCATTGCGTTCGATCTTGATCGCCTGTTCCGCAGTGACCGGCAGCCGGAAGGAGACATCAATTACGCCCGATCGGAGGCGGCGCGTAACCTGCTCACCACCTCAAGCCATGCCGGGATGCAGCAGGATGATCGCGCTTATCTGGTGCGACTCGTGGCTTCCCGTGCAGGAATCGCGCCATCGGAGGTCGAACAGCGGGTCAATGAGATGATCACGCGCGCGAACGAGAAGTCGTGCGCGGCGCAGCGGAGTGATCCCGGCATTCATGATTGGAGCCGCGACATTGGCTGGCGCCGCTATGTCTTGGTTCGCCGCCGGGGCTGGCGGGGCGCATCGGGACGAGCGTTTGAGCCCGCATCCCTTGCTGGATTGGGCAAGATCCCACGTCTGATCGGGTTAGATCAGCCTGCGGCCGGCGTCACGTAGCAGTACACCTGCCGCTGCGCGCCGATGAAGATGATACCGTGTCCGGTCGGATTGCCGGCATCGAACTTCATCTTGTAGTTCGGCACCTGGATACGGCTACCCACCGGGACGGTCTTAACGGCGCGATGTCCGGTGATGATTGCAATGTAGTGATCGCCCTCAACCTCGAAATTATCGGCCTCGTAGGCGTCCGCTTCACCGCAGCAGGATAGCCGCGGATGATCAGGCTGCTTGAGGTGTTCGAACCACTCTCTGACCCGAGCATCCTGCCCCTGCCACTGACCACCGTCGCGGGCGAATGCGGTTGCGGCAATCAAGAGGACGCATATTGCGGCAAGAAGGGATTGAACGAGTGTCGGCTGCATGACGTTGCCTCGATCGGAATTAAATAACATTCTTGCACTCACATTAATGGAAACACGGGATTACGCCACCTCCCGGGCAGCCAGTTGCGTCGTCGCCGGCTTGTCCGGCGACTTTGAATTGAAGCCGCAGTGCAAAAGCCGTCGAGGTGACCCGGGACAAGCCGGCCTCGACCCGGGAGAGGCCAGTAGTCAGACCTGATCGAAATCTGATGCCCATGCCGTGGTCATTAATGTGCAAGCGGATCTGGGCGAAGCTGGAAATTCACTACCATCAGGGCTTGTTTGCATCGCGAGCGCTGTGCCGGTGCGCCGGGACTGGGCGCCTCTCGACGTGTGGCGACCCTAGTGGCGACCCTTGTGGTCGCCCAGTTGCCGGATGCGACGAATGGGGCGACCACAAGGGTCGCCCCTACAGCGGGCGGTTTTGGAGGATGTCGCTTGCGGCCCCTCTAACGTTATGACTTGGTCGATGCTCCAATCCTTCAGATCGGCTGAAGCGATCGACTAGGTCTTGCGTCCGCGCACTGCCGTTTTCTTCACTCGGCGAGCGGGTGTCTTCGCGCTCGACCGGAGACCGCGCGCCTTGGTCTTCGCGCGGCGAGCGGCTGCCCTTGTCTTCGCCTGGCGAGCGGCCGCCTTTGTGCGGCAAGCTGCGCAACGGCAGCCTTTGCTCTTGATGAAGTAGTCGAAATATTCGCGGCCGTAGTCGTACGTTATTTCCTCGCCCGGTTCGATGCCACGCAACGCCACGACAACGATCCGACCTTTGCGCACCACAGGTTTGGCATTCGGCCGGCAGGAGTGGTTGATATAGCGCGCCACATTCCAGCGCGGCGAGCCGTCGATGGTCCATCGGCGGTTGAGTTCAAACATGTATCTGCCGCCACGTCGCTCGCGTTGGCCGGCTTCCTCGCTCGAAAGGCGCCGACCGCGATAGGTCGCGATATAGGCGCCACGTTTGATCAGCTTCATGGCAAACAAGCCGAGCCCAGTAACCGAGCGGCCGATACGGAACGAACGTGAGGACATCGCCTGCAATTAGCGAGAACAACGAGAAGACATTTCCTGCGATTAGCCGCAAATTTCGTTCATGTCATCCCCAATCCCCCAGATATTCACTTCTGTAAGAGATCCGCGATCACCGCCTGCGCCGCGTTGTGTCCCGGTGCGCCTGTCACTCCCCCGCCTGGATGCGCACCCGAGCCACACAGATAGAGTCCGGGGATAGGCATGCGGTAGTCGGCATATCCCAGCATCGGGCGCGCCGAAAAGAGCTGATCAAGCGTTAGCCTGCCATGGAAGATGTCGCCGTTGGGCAAGCCGAAGATGCGCTCCAGATCGAATGGCGACAGGCTTTGCCGGCCGATTACGCTTGCTTTGAAGCCGGGCGCATACGTCTCGACTGTATCGATCATCAGGTCGGCGACGGTTTCGCGGTGGTGGTCCCATAATGAGCCGTCGTCAAATTGCGGTGCAACGTGCTGGCAGAACAGGCTCGCCACGTGCGCGCCGGGAGGCGCCAGGCTGTCGTCGAGGGTCGAAGGAATCACCATCTCGATGATGGGCGCCCGGCTCCAGCCGTGGCGGACGCAATCGCGGTAGGCTTTGTCCATATAGGAGAGACTCGGCGCCAGAATGATGCCGGCAGTGTGATGCTCGCCCGTTCCAGGCAGCGCAGAGAATTCCGGCAGCTTCGATAATGCGACATTCATGCGGAATGTGCCGGAGCCCGCCTTCCACGTCTTCATGCGCGCCACCATTGCTGCTGGAACCGCCTCAACCGGAACGAGGGCCTGGAAAAGGTGCCGCGGATCGACATTGGCAATGACCGCGCGCGCGCGCACGGGCGTCCCGTCCTCCAGTACGGCGCCGGCGGCGCGGCCGTGCTCCACGATGATTTCACGCACCGCCGCCCGTAAATCGATCCGGACGCCATGTGCGGCGGCCGCCTTGGCCATCGCCTGCGTGATTGCGCCCATACCGCCGATCGCGTGGCCCCATGTGCCCTGCTTACCGTTTACTTCGCCGAACACGTGATGCACGAGCACATAGGCGGAGCCCGGCGTGTAAGGGCTAGCCAGATTGCCGACGACGGCGTCGAAGCCGAGCACAGCCTTGATGGGATCGGACTCGAACCAGTCATCGAGCATCTCACCGGCCGATTTGCCAAACAGGCGGAAGGCCGCCTTGAGGCCGTCGGCCTGCCAAAGGCTCTTGCCGATCACCGCGAGCTTGCCGAGTTGGTACGCCGCTTGGCTGAAGCTTCCCAGCGTCAGATTGGGCGGCGCGCTGAGCACAAGCCTGCGCAATACGGCGGCGACCCGGCCGAGCTCGGCCTGATAGGCGGGATAGCGAGCGGCATCCCGCGCACCGAATTTTGCGATCTCACCCTCGGTGCGGCCCTCGCCGGTGAGGAGATGGCGTCCATCCGGCAGCGGCAGAAAGTTCTGCACGCGGCGGGGAATGATGCGCAAGCCGAGTTGGTGCAGCTTCAGGTCACGGATGATCTTGGGCTGCAGCAGGCTTACCGTGTAGGCCGCGGTCGAGTTGCGGAAGCCTGGGTGGAATTCCTCCGTAACACAAGCCCCGCCGACCACGCCGCGCCGTTCCAGAACGCGCACCCGCAGGCCCGCCATGCCGAGATAGGCCGCACAGGTGAGGCCGTTGTGGCCGGCTCCGATTAGCACAGCGTCGAGATCGGGCATGGCATGGGCGCGCACGGAGCAATTTGGGTTTACACCGGTATCAGTTCGATCGGCAGGCTCGCGAATTGCCGGAGGCTGTTATTGAGCTTGCGCCGCGGTTCTCCGATGATGTCGATACGCGCGGCGCGCGACGCGAGCGCCGTAATGATCATCTCGGCTTCGAGCCGCGCCAGCATCTGGCCGACGCAGAGATGAATACCGGCGCCAAAGGCGACATGGCCGGTGGTGCGGCGGGTGATATCGAAGTGCTCCGGATCGTTCCATTTGCGCGGATCGCGGTTGGCGGAAGCAAGGAACAACAGTATCTTCGCATCCGCGGGGATCGCAACGTCGCCGATATTGACCGGCTTGGTGGTGGTGCGGAAGAACGTCTGTACAGGCGACTCCCAGCGCAGCACCTCATCGAAGCCCGGCCGCGCCAGCGCAGGGTTCTCGCGCAGCGCCTGCCATTGAGCCGGGTTGCTGGCGAATGCGTAGAGCGCATTTCCAATACCGACGACCGTCGTGTCGAGCCCAGCTGAGAGCAGTGAACGCACAAGCAGAGGTGCCTCTTCCGCTATGATCTCTCCGGTATCGACGGCGGCCCAGATCGTCGCGCCAATGCCATCGGGCGAAAGCGCCTCGCGGGCACATTGCGAATTGATATAGGCGATGACCTTTGTGGCCTCAGCCATGGCGGCATCGAAATGCGCGTTGCGTGGACCGAACGCGTTGAACACCATAGCGCCATAGGGCAGCAGGTTTTCGAGGCCGTTCGATCCAAGGCCGATAGCGTCCGGAAACACGCTCAATGGATAGGCCTCGGCAATGTCCTTGACGGCGTCGACGCTCCCGCGTGCGACCAGCATACCGGCGAGATTTTCCGCGGCCTCCTTGAAGCTCGCACGTAACGCCGCCATCGGTTTGGCCGACAGCGCGCGATTCATGATGGTGCGGGTCCGCGTATGCAGCGGCGGATCAGCCTCCAGAATGAGGCTCGGCGGGCGCCACGGCCTGGTGCGCCGAAAATCATCGATGCCGACGCCGGACGCGGAGCTGAAGGTCTCCCAATCGCTGAGAGCTGCCTGCACCTCCGCATAGCGTGCGCACGCCCACAGTCCGTAACGCTCCAGCCAGACGACGGGTCCCGCATCGCGCAGCTGCGCATGGAAGGGATATGGCGCGGCAAGGAAGTCGTCGGCAAAAGGGTCAATCGAGGAAACCGGTACGTCGGGCGGCATTTGGCGAATCTTCTGTTGCGAGTATCGCTTGTAGACCTCAACAATCGAAATTAAATTTAAAGGGAATTCCCGCCAGTTTGAAGCACTCGCCCTTCGCCGACTTGTCATGGCCGGGCTTATGGCGGGCACCCCGATTATTCTTGTCTGGGTCTTAAAGTTCGGGGGCGACCTTTTCCACGAGCGCGCCAGTTGAACAAAGCGATCGCAATCACAAATAAGGGCAATTGGGGTGATCAATGGCTGACTTCTCAAGCGGATGGATGTGGTCTGAAGCCTGCGAGATGCTGGCGCGCGCCGAGCGGCTGCATCGCGAACTGTTCCGGCCGGCAGCGGGAACGCGGATTCCTACCTGGGAGCCCCCCGTCGACGTACTCGAGACCGAACGTGAGGTCCTCGTGCTGGTAGCGCTTCCGGGCGTTGAGCCCGACCGCGTCGAAACAGTGATCGATGGCGCCCACCTGATTGTCGCAGGGCAGCGCGTGTTGCCGGCGGAGCTGGCGACGGCCGTGATCCACCGGCTCGAGCTGCCCCAGGGCCGGTTCGAACGGCGCATCAGACTTCCCGCCGGGCTCTATGGAGCGGTGCGCCGCGTCGCGGTTCACGGCTGCGTCCTGATCACCTTGCAGAAAGCGGAGACTTTCCGTGGCTGAGGAACACAAGCAATCATTCGAATCGGGCGCCTATCGGGGTGCGACAGCCGGCGCTCCGGCCGGAGCCGGCGCTGCTGCCGTCGCCCCGCCGCTGCCGCCCGATGCGCTCGTGATCGTTCCGGTGCGAAACTTTGTATTGTTTCCGGGTGTCGTCATGCCAGTGACGATCGGCCGACCGCGCTCGATCATGGCTGCGCAGCAGGCGATGCGCGAACAGCGGCCGGTCGGCATCCTGATGCAGCGCGACCCGGCGACAGAGGAGCCCCGCCCCCTCGACATGCACCGCATGGGCACGATCGCCAATATCGTCCGCTATATCACGGCACCGGAAGGGGGCCATCATCTCATCTGTCAGGGCGACCAGCGCTTTCAGATCATTGAGTTTCTGGACGGCTGGCCGTTCCTGGTGGCGCGCGTCCTGCGCATACCGGAGCCTCATCCTTCGACCCCAGAGGTCGAAGCGCGCTTTCTCCATCTGCAAAGCCAAGCCGTGGAGGCTATCGGGCTTCTGCCGCAGGCGCCGCAGGAACTGCTGGCGGCCATCCAGTCGGTGACAGCGCCCGCGGCGCTTGCCGATCTCGCCACCGCCTACATGGATATAAAGCCGGAGGAAAAGCAGGAAATCCTGGAGACCATGGACGTTCTCGCCCGGATGGAGAAGGTCTCGCGCCTGCTCGCGCAGCGCATCGAGGTGCTGCGGCTTTCGGCCGAAATCGGCAAGCAGACCAAGGCCGCGCTCGACGAGCGCCAGCGCGAGGTGCTGCTGCGCGAACAGATGGCGGCGATCCAGCGCCAGCTCGGCGAAGGCGAGGAGGGCAAGGCGGCCGAGGTTGCCGACCTCTCCGAAGCGATCACCAAGGCCGGGATGCCGAAGGAGGTCGAAGACCAGGCCCGCAAGGAGCTGCGGCGCTTCCAGCGCATGCCGGAAGCGGCCGCGGAAGCCGGCATGGTGCGAACCTATCTCGACTGGCTGATCGAGTTGCCATGGACCTTGCCGGAGGAGAAGCCGATCGACATCAGCGAGGCCCGCCGCATCCTCGACGAGGACCATTTCGGCCTCGACAAGATCAAGCGGCGGATCATTGAGTTTCTCGCCGTGCGCAAGCTCGCTCCCCATGGGAAGGCGCCGATCCTGTGTTTCGTCGGCCCGCCCGGGGTGGGCAAGACTTCGCTCGGTCAGTCGATCGCCCGAGCAATGAACCGCAAATTCACGCGGGTCAGCCTCGGCGGCGTGCACGACGAAGCCGAAATTCGCGGACACCGGCGCACCTATATCGGGGCCCTCCCCGGTAACATCATCCAGGGCATTCGCAAGGCCGGCGCGCGCAACTGCGTGATGATGCTCGACGAGATCGACAAGCTCGGCGCCGGCATCCAGGGCGACCCAGCCGCCGCGCTGCTGGAGGTGCTCGACCCCGAACAGAACCACACCTTCCGCGACAATTACCTTGGCGTCCCCTTTGACCTCAGCCGGGTGGTGTTCATCACCACCGCCAACATGCTCGACACCATACCGGGCCCGCTGCGGGACCGGATGGAGATCATCACCCTCGCCGGCTACACGGTGGCGGAAAAGCGCGAGATCGCGCGGCGCTATCTGGTGCGGCGGCAGATGGAAGCCAACGGGCTCAAGCACGGTCAGGTCGAGATCACGGATGCGGCGCTCGGCGAGATCATAACGCGCTATACCCGGGAGGCCGGCGTCCGCAATCTTGAGCGGGAGATCGGCAAGGCGCTGCGCCATGCTGCGACGCGCGTCGCGGAAGGCGAGCGCGATCCGATCCGCATCGATCGCGACGACCTCGTCGTCGTCCTGGGACCTCCGATGTTCGAGAGTGAGCTTGCCATGCGCACCAGCGTGCCGGGCGTCGCCACCGGACTCGCCTGGACACCGGTCGGCGGCGACATTCTGTTCATCGAGGCGACGCGGGTGCCGGGGAGCGGCAAGCTGATCCTCACCGGCCAGCTTGGCGACGTCATGAAGGAAAGCGCGCAGGCGGCGCTGAGCATCGTTAAGAACGGCGCGGTCGGCTTTGGTATCGAGCCGGCGCGCTTCGAGAAGAGCGACATCCACATCCACGTGCCGGCGGGGGCGACCCCGAAGGACGGCCCAAGTGCCGGTGTCGCCATGTTCATGGCGCTCGTCTCGCTGATGTCCGAACGCACCGTGCGCAGCGATACCGCCATGACCGGCGAGATCAGCCTGCGCGGGCTCGTACTTCCGGTCGGCGGCATCAAGGAGAAGGTCGTCGCGGCTCACACCGCCGGCATTCGCCGCCTCATGCTGCCGGCGCGTAACCGCAAGGATTTCGACGACATTCCCGAAGAGGTGCGCAACGCGGTGGAATTCATCTGGCTCGAGCGCGTGGAACAGGCGGTCGCGGCGGCACTCGAACCGGCCACGCCGGAGCGCCGTCGCCACTCCGGTGAAGAGGCCGCTTCGCCGCTTGCGGGTGCCCCCGCGGCTTTGTGATTCCGTACTTCGCGGTGCCGGACCTCGGGCGGTCGGTACACATGCTCAGCGTGTTCTCGGGCGTCTTGCTTCTGACGCCGGGGCTGTTGGGGCCGAGACGCTATCGCGGCTCTGTAGCGTCGCGGGTCGCGTTTTGGTTTCTGATCTATTCCGATCCTGCCATCGTGGCTGCCTTCCTTCTGGCTGGCGTCTGGGGAGCCGGTAACTCGAGCATACCGCTGGCGGCGGGAACTGCCCACGGGAGCGACTTTCAGGAGACTGCAATTACCGTTGTTGCCTATTCATCCGGGCCAACAGGGATCACGTCGTTTGCGCTAATTCTCTGGGGCGTTCGGATCGTAAGCCCTCAGTCACCGGGCGATTTTGCCAAAGCAGCCAGCGAAGGCGACGACAGGTGGCAAATCGAAAGGAGAGCGTAGCGGATTGGGCCGCCTTCCGATGTACTCCCTGCGGCTAGATACAACCGCTTCGTGCTGGCCGGTTTGATCAGCGTGCCGCCTGTGCCGCGGGTAGGGGCTTGCGTACCGGGGCAGGGGTCGAGGCCGGCTGCGGCGCGGGCGTTGAGATCTTGTCAAGGATATCCTGCTTGGCCGCCTCCAGCTTAGTGGCGATGTCGCGCGTCGTCTGAGCCTCGCCAGCGGCGATCTGGGCGGCGATTTGGTCGACGCGCTGCCGCATCGCGGCGAGACCGAACAACATTGCTTTGAACTGCTCCTTATCTGCGGAAGGGGCGACAGGAGTGCTCTGCGCCACGGGCGCGGCTTGCGGTGCCAACCAGCTAAGCCATGCGGACGAGCCTGCGACCATTGCTCTGGCCGCGTCACCATAGGACTGCCAGGCCAAGGTGGCGGCGACGCCGATGCAAAATGTGATCAGGAAGCGGGCGAAAGCGCGGGAGGCGCGCCTGCGGAGCGAAGACAGCTTGCTCGGGAACCGGTCGAGGTCAGTCGGCAGATCGGCGGTCCACAGGTCTGCTGTGGGGCTCAGCGTGGAACTCATCGGCACCCTCTCTTCCGGCTGGTCTTAACGGTACAGGCCATCCTCGTGTGACTACAGCAAGGCGTCAGGAGAGCAGCCGAGGGGCATAAATTGGCAAGCTCGATGCCGATCGGCGGCAAACTGCAGTCATGGCGCCCCATGCAAAAACCCGCGCCAAACGACGCGGGCAAGCTCACCATGAGATCGATCACCGAACCTGAATATCAACAATTTGCGGCCCTATAGCGGCACGAAGCCGCGCGGAAAGGCGCGCACAGTCGTCGATCGTTCGGTTTTCATCAGGGACCAGATTTGACATCCAGTAATCTTGGCTGATGAGCAGGGTAGCCGGGCGCGCTGCGAGACGTCGAGCGAGACTCGACTTCTCCTGACAGACCTCCGGGATCTCGCTGCGCAAAAAATGAGCCCGGCTTCCGGCGCCGGATCGATGCGCTGCGCGCTGCGCATGAAGGCAAACGTACGCTGATCGCCCGCTTGGACAAGGCCGGCCTGTAACCGGTGACCAAGAGCCGGGCGATCGTCCGGAGAAGGAGAACAGCGCGCCGTTGCCTGCCGCCTCGAAGGTCGCTACGCCATTCGAGGTCGAACTGTCGGAACAGGCGCGTCATGCGCACTGCTTCTTCCGGTTCGGACGCGCGGCGAGGAGTCGCTTGACGCGGTCGAACGCCACTTGAGGCTCGTACGGTTTCGAGAGCGTCGGCTCTGCCTTCGCACAATTCGCCCGCATCGACGGCGTGGACGTGGTTACCCGCCGAGCGCGGTCGGCCCAAGCAGGCGACCCGCCCATGCGTTTAGGCAGCCTCGGGCGGGGCCGAGGCCGAATAAATCCGCGAGTGGATGGCCAAGCTACGATGCGGCTATGGCTTTTCCGGCACCGTCAGCGGCTTGCCGATTTCGTGGACGGCCACCACCAAAACCTTGGCGGGTTCGGTGTTGCTTGCATTGCTGGACACCGCGTGGAGTTGGCCCGGCGCCTCATAGAAGGTCTGGCCCTTGGTCAAGACCGTCTCGGGGCCGCTGTCGACCTTGATCTTGTAGGCACCTTCCAGCACGTAGCCGAAAATGTGCGCAGTCGGATGACGATGCATCGGCGAGCCGCCGCCCGGAGGAATATCTAGGGTGAGGATCATCCCTTCGCGACCCGGAACGTCGCCGAGCGTCTGCGTCATGAGCTGGTTCACTTTGGTGGCTGGCGCCTGTTGCGCCGCGACGGTGCCGAGGTGGAAGGCGGCCGCAAGCGCGCCGAAGCCGATAAGCGTAAAGACGGATCGATAGAGCGTTCGGGCAGACAAGAACACGTGGTCCTCCCCTTTTTTGTAGGATGGATTGAGCGCGGCGAAACCAATCAACGACCGCGCAGCAAGGCGAGGCAGGGGATGGGTTTGGCTGAGCTTAACCCATCCTACATGCTGTCGCTGACTATCCCAAATTCAACTCCTTGAAGAAGTCGTTTCCCTTGTCGTCGATCACGATGAAGGCCGGGAAGTTCTCCACCTCGATGCGCCAGATCGCTTCCATGCCGAGCTCGGGATATTCCACGATCTCGACCTTCTTGATGCAATGCTCGGCGAGATTGGCGGCCGCGCCGCCGATCGAGGCAAGGTAGAAGCCGCCGTGCTTCTTGCAGGCTTCGCGCACCTGAGGCGAGCGATTGCCCTTGGCGACCGACACCATGGAGCCGCCTGCCGCCTGGAAGTCGTCGACGAACGAGTCCATCCTGCCCGCGGTGGTGGGCCCGAAGGCACCCGACGCATAGCCTTCGGGCGTCTTCGCCGGGCCTGCGTAGTAGACCGGATGATTCTTGAAATAGTCCGGCAGCCCCTGCCCTTTTTCGAGCCGCTCGCGCAGCTTGGCATGGGCAAGATCGCGCGCCACGATCATCGGGCCGGTCAGCGACAGCCGGGTCTTGATCGGATATCTACTGAGCGTTGCCAGAATGTCCTTCATGGGACGGTTGAGGTCGATCTCGACGACCTCGCCGCCGAGCCGGGAGCCGTCCACATCAGGAAGATACTGCGCCGGATTGTGCTCCAGTTCCTCCAGGAAAATGCCGTCCCGTGTAATTTTACCCATTGCCTGGCGATCCGCTGAACACGACACGCCGAGCCCGATCGGCAGCGAGGCGCCGTGGCGCGGCAGGCGGATCACCCGCACGTCATGGCAGAAATACTTGCCGCCAAACTGCGCCCCGACGCCGAGCGACTGCGTCATCCGCAGCACTTCCTGCTCCATGTCGAGATCCCGGAAGGCGTGGCCATCCTCCGAGCCCGCCGTCGGCAGGTTGTCGTAATATTTGGTCGAGGCGAGCTTGACGGTTTTCATCGTCAGTTCTGCCGATGTGCCTCCGATCACGATGGCGAGGTGATAAGGCGGACACGCCGCAGTACCGAGCGTGAGCACCTTCTCCTTGAGAAACGCCGCCATGCGGTCGCGGGTGAGGATCGCGGGCGTAGCCTGGAACAGGAAGGCTTTGTTGGCCGAGCCGCCGCCCTTGGCGATGAACAGAAGTTTGTATGCTGACTGCGCCTCACGATCGCTTTCGGCGTAAATCTCGACCTGCGCCGGCATGTTGTTCTTCGTGTTCTTCTCCTCGAACATCGAGAGGGGCGCGAGCTGCGAATAGCGCAGGTTCTTCTTGAGATATGCATCGCGCGCGCCTCCGGCGAGCGCCGCCTCGTCCTCGCCGTCGGTCCAGATGAGCCGGCCCTTTTTACCCATGATGATGGCAGTGCCGGTGTCCTGGCACATGGGCAGCACGCCGCCGGCCGCGATGTTGGCGTTCTTGAGGAAATCGAAGGCTACGAACTTGTCGTTGTCGGAAGCCTCCGAGTCGTCGAGGATCGCGCGCAGCTGCTGAAGATGCGACGGCCGCAGCAGATGATTGATGTCGATGAACGCTGCCTCCGCCAGTGCACGCAGCGCCTCGCGGTCGACCACGACGACCTCTTCCCCCATGACCTTTTCCGCCCGCACGCCGTCGGAGGAAATCTTGCGGTAAGGCGTCATGTCCTTGCCGAGCGGGAACAGCGGCGAATGGCGGTAAGGCGGGCTGAGATTTACCGGGGCGTTCATGGTATGTCTCTCATCGTGAATTCACTCAGTCTTATGCCCTTGAAGTATAAAATTGAAGCCGGTCGTTTGGCCTCGACCGGGTGCACACGAACCGGGTAGGATTGCCCAGCAAAGAGGATACCGCTGACCGGTCGAATAATGGAGGAATGATCGATGCGCGCTGCAATAACCATTGCCATCGCCATGCTTTCGGCCACCGCGGCGCAAGCTCAATTCGTAACCAAATATGCCGTCTCCGGCCAACCGCTGAAGCTCGATTTCGCCGCCTCGGTCAATCCGGATTGCAGTTCGCTCGGGCCACCGACGATCAGGGTCGTCCGTGTACCGGAGCACGGCCGTCTGACGGTCGTGCAGACGAAGGATTTTGCAACTTTCCGGCCATACAACCCAAGGAGCGTCTGTAATCAGCGCCGGGTCGCCGGCACAGCCATCCGATATGTGTCGCAGCGTGGTTTCATCGGGATGGACGCCGCCGGCGTCGAAATCATCTTTGCATCTGGAAACCTGCGACAGGCGAACTTCACGATCAATGTGCGATAAGACTTCGCCGTCTTCACAAGCGTCACCTCCATGCCTTCGGCTTGGCTGCCGGGACCGGTTTGCCTGCTGCCGCGTAGAGCGCTTGGCCGATGTCGCAGCGCACCTGTTGCGGCATCGTGCAGATCCCCTTGCTCGATCCGAAGAGTGCTAAATCCTCAATAGGATTTTGGCGCTACTCAACGGTGCCACTAAAAATCTCCCCAAAATCATTCCTGCATTCGCAATAAGAGCCGGGAGGGGCAGCCACCTGACACGTGCCCACGTCAATCACCACGCAAAGACGCGCCAGTGGGTAAACTTGCAGCGGATAAACTTGCTGCGGGTACACTGGCTGCGGATAAACTTGCTGCGGAGGGTTCGGTTTTGGGTAAAACAACTGCTGAGAGCCCTGACGTGGGTAACTCTGTTGTGGATAAAACTGCTGCTGAGACCCCTGGCGTGGGTAAAACAGTTGTGAGTTGCCCTGCTGCCCCTGTGGCGCGATCGGGGGGCGAGGCGCAGCGTTTTCCTGCGTCCGATCCCTGTTGCAATCTTGCCCAATACACCTCTGAGCTGAGGCCGGCACACAAATCACTGCAAATAAAACAGCACCTGCGGCAACGAGAGTCTTGACCACGGCTGCTCCTCCGCACTTGCCTTATTAGCCAATGCTAGCACCATCAAAGGTTGCTTGGTTTCGATCGTAGCAGCAGCCCGAATTGAGCGCAGCAAAAATCCAGAATTACCGTTCAACGCGGCGGTGCCGCTCCAACTCACTTCAGCCAATCTGAAGTGATCGGACCGTCATGAAAGGGATGACAATGTACTCGCCCGTGCAGCAGGCGATGTGGGAGGAAGCCGCTTGTGCGGTGCCTCCAACGTTATGACTTGGTCGATGCTCTAATCCCATCAGATTGGCTGAAGCGATCGACTAACTCGCATGACTGGCGGTCCGGCCCCCGTTTGGATAGACTCAGCTTCTCCACGCGATACGGAGTCCGCCATGGCCCCCCTGCCCTGCATGCGCTTGAGCCGCCCTGCCCTCGCCGCTTTCGGCCTCTGCCTTGCCTTGGCGGTGCCTAGCTCCGCCGCACCGGTCGAGCCGGTGCGCTCGCTCGCCGCTAAGGAGAAGGCACCGCTCGTCGAGACCCTCAAAGGCCTCGTTTCCATCGAGTCCGGCAGCGGTGACCGCGAGGGGCTCGACAAGATCGCGGACCTGATCGCGGGCCGGCTCAAGGCGCTGGGCGGCGCGGTCGAGATGATCGAGCCCGGTTCGGCCGACATCTACCACATGGTCGATACGCCGAAGCAGATCGGCAAGATGGTTCAGGCGCGCTTCACCGGCACGGGCACCAGCAAAATCATGCTGATCGCCCACATGGATACGGTTTACCTGCGCGGCATGCTGGCACAGCAGCCGTTCCGTATCGACGGCAATCGCGCCTATGGGCTCGGCATCGCCGACGATAAGCACGGCATTGCGGTCATCCTGCACACGCTCGCCATCCTCAAAGAGATGAATTTCCGCGATTACGGACTCATCACCATACTGATCAACGGCGACGAGGAGGTCAGTTCGCCGGGCTCGCGCGCGATGCTGACAAGGCTCGGCGGCGAGCATGATGTCGTGTTCTCGTGCGAAGGCGCCCGCGTCGACTCCGACCAGTTGTCACTGACCACGGCCGGCATCGGCGCGGTCGTGCTCAACGTCAAGGGACGCGCGTCCCACGCCGGCTCCGCGCCGGAACGCGGGCGCAACGCGCTCTACGAACTTGCTCACCAAATCCTGCAGACCCGCGATCTGTCGAATCCGGAGACCGGCCTCAAGATGAACTGGACGATCGCCAACGCTGGCACCAACCGCAACGTGATCCCGGCCAACGCCTCCGCCACTGCGGACGTGCGAGTGCTCCGCGTCGCCGATTACGACGGCATCGAGCGGCAGGTCCGTGAACGCATCAAGAGTCAGCTCATCCCGGACACCAGTGTTGAGATGACGTTCGAGCGCCGTCGGCCGCCGCTCGAGGCGACGCCGGCCTCCCGTGCGCTCGCCAAGCACGCCCAGGGTGTCTATGGGGAGATCGGCGACACGCTGATCGTCCGCGACATCGCTGAAGGCGGCGGAACCGACGCGGCCTTCGCGGCGCTGCGGACGAAGGCGGCCGTGATCGAGAGATTCGGGCTGCGCGGTTTCGGCGCGCACTCGAACGACGCTGAGTACGTCGACCTCGACTCGATCGAGCCGCGGCTTTATCTGCTCACCCGAATGATCATGGATGTATCCCAGGGCAAGACGAATTAGATTGAATCTACGGCCAGAGGATCGAGGTAAGGCGCAACAACCTCCCTCGTCTCCTTGCTCGGCACGACCGGCACGATTTCCAGGGTCAGTCCAGAGCCTCGCCACTGAAGGATCCATTCCTGAAACAGTTTCAGGTCGCTGCAACGCATGAGTTGAAAGCAACGGGCGAAATTGGGCTCAACCCAACTGTCGACATATTCCAACCCTTCCGGGAGGGAACGCCCGCGATCCCGCAGACGCTGATAGATCGGGACCGCGTCGTTGTTCTGAAATCGTTCAATGACCATGAACAGCATGTCGGTCCCTTTGCGGAGGACAGGTCTTGGCTCAATTCCAGACTGAGAGCCCGTTAATGCGCGCCGCCGCTTGACGGAACGCCCGTTTAACCCGCAATCTAACGCGGCAAAAGTCAATTAAATTGCTCTTGGCAACCTATCTGGAGCCCCTCGATGCATTCCAAATCGCTTCTTATCCTGACGACGGCCGCGTCAGTCTGCGCCGTTGTGTCCGCTTACGGCCAGGTGGTCCAGCCCACGCCGGGCGTGCCCGGAGACTATGTCCTTCCCGACGGCAGCGCCAAGACGATGGTGCAGGAGAACTGCACCATCTGTCACAATCTCCGCAACGTCGTGAACTCGAACAAGTCGGCCGAGGATTGGGACAATGCCGTCAACATGATGAGGGCGGCCGGCGCGCCGATCTCGGACGAGCAGGCGAGCCAGATCAAAGCGTATCTCACCACAAGCTTCCCGGAGAAGCCGCGGCCCAAGCCGGCCGCCATCAACGGCCCGGTCCAGGTCAAGTTCCAGCAATGGTCGCTGCCTGTGCCGGGAGAACGCCCGCATGACCCGTTGGCGATGCCCGACGGCTCGCTGTGGTGGTCGGGGCAGTTCGCCAACCGGCTCGGCCGGCTCGATCCAAAGACGGGCGAGATGAAGGAATATCCGATCCCGATCAAGGGTGGCCCGCATGGGCTGATCAACGACAAGGACGGCAACGTCTGGTACGCCGGCAATTGGGGTGGCCACATCGGCAAGCTCGACGTAAAAACCAGCGAGTACAAGTTCTACCCGATGCCCGACCCGAAGGCCCGCGATCCGCACACGCCGCTGTTCGACAAGGACGGCATTCTCTGGTTCAGCGTGCAGAACGGCGGCTTCATGGGCCGGCTCGATCCCAAGACCGGCGACATCAAGCTGTTCACCCCGAACGGGCCGCCCGGCCAGCAACCCTACGCGTTGCGTTTTCTGTCCGACGGACGGCAGCCCTGGTTCAGCTACTGGGGCTCCAACAAGATCGCCACTATTGATCCCGACAAGCTGGAGCTGAAGGAGTACGTGCTGCCGGATACCCGCACGCGCATTCGCCGCATGGGCGTGACCTCCGACGACATGCTCTGGTACGGCGACTGGAGCACCGGCAAGCTTGCCCGGTTCGAGCCGAAGACGGGCCGGGTTACCGAATGGGAAGGCCCCAGCGGGCCGCAATCGCAGCCCTACGGGATGACGGTGATCGATGACAAAATCTGGTACGTGGAATCGAACACGCGCCCGAACAACCTGGTGCGGTTCGACCCCAAGACGGAAAAATTCCAGACGTGGCAGATCCCGCACGGCGGCGGCATCGTGCGTCACATGATGCCGACCCGCGACGGCAATATTGCCATGGCAATGAGTGGCATCAACATGGTGGGGATCGCCGAGATATTGCCGAACTCGTCCAACTGACGAGGCGGCAGTTGGCGTACCCGTCAGTATCTGTCCGGGAATCGGTAAAACCGCGCGTTGTCATGCCCCGCGAAGACGGGGCATCTACAGTAGTATCCTCAGCGCCATGGGCTGCTGTTCCAATCGACATCCCGTGGTTACTGGATCACCCGCTTAGCGCGGGCAATGACGCGCTTTTGAGGGTTATCCGTGGACAGGCCCTTGCGCCACGTTTCGATGAAATTGCAGTTTCAATGCCTGGACGCCTCGGCGCCTTGCTTCTCGAACAGAGAGGAGGTAGGCACTCCTTGGAGCGACACTATGGGGGACGGAGCGATGAACATCGAACGCTTCAAGACGATTGCCGCGGCAACCGGCTTCCAACAAACCGAGGACGACGACACGCTGTGTCACCGTGACGGTCTGCCACTGGAACAATTCATGGCGTTGATCGAGCAAATCAAACAACACGGCTTCAATTTGACCGAGGTCGAGCTGCGCTTCGCGGACGAGGACGATGAGGTCATTGTCCTCACACACGATCCCGACGACGACACCGCGTTCTTGGAGTTGTTGGCGGCAGAGGAAGAAATCGAATATTAGGCCTGATTTGACTCGCTTGCCGCGTCGTCACCGGGCTTGTCAGCGACCTCGAATCTGAAGCTACGGAGCAAGAACAATCGAGTCGTGGCCGGGACGAGCCCGGCCACGACTCGGGAGAGAGCCGGTGCTCAAACCTGACCGAACTCTGCGCTACAGTAGGGGTACATTGAGACAGCGGAAAGCCCGGCACCTCATGAGTGTCCGGTTTTTTCGTGCGTGCGGTGGTTTTCAAAATTCCAAAGTCCGCACGACGACGATGGCTCCGACAGAGCAAAATCGACTGACAGTCTTGTGACAATCGCAATGGCATTTTTCGCCCGATAGCGTACCCCTGGCGCGCCGGTCCGGCCGGACCATGCGCAAGGAGCAGCAGGGTGAGACAGCCTGATGGTGCCGCCGAGGCGGGCACCGCCTGCAAGACAACGGACGAACGGCGCGCCACCCGACAAGACCGAATCCCGCTCGGCATTGTTTACATGCTCCTCGCGACCATCCTGTTCGCGGGCTCGAGCGCGCTATCCAAGTGGCTGGTGGCCACCTACCCGATCGGCGAAATGCTGTTCGCGCGAGCAGCAACCTCGCTGGTCGGCGCAAGCATTGTGATCTTGCCTGTAACCGGGCTTGCGGTGTTTCGTACCAAACGATTGCGCGATCACATGATGCGCGGCGTTTCCCAGTCGTGCGCGCAGACTTTTCTCGTCATCGCGTTCAGCCTGATGCCGCTCGCGAGCGCGGTGGCGATCAATTTCTCGGCACCGCTGTTCGCTACCGTTGCATCGATCGTGTTTCTCAAGGAGACCGTGGGCCTGGTGCGCTGGGGCGCGCTGATCATCGGGTTTCTCGGCGTATTGCTGGTCACGTCTCCGGGCGTCGACACATTCCAGACCGGATCTCTGTTCGCGCTCGCCAATGCGATCCTGTTCGGCACTGTGACGGTCGGCGTGCGCGGCATGACCGCGACCGAGTCACCTGAAACACTGACCATGTATCAGATGGTCCTCCTCACCGCCGTCTTCACGATGGCGCTGCCGTTCGGCTGGATCACGCCGTCTCTCTCCGACTCGGTCGCCATGGTGATAAACGGCCTCGGCAACGCCCTCGGCCAGTATCTGTGGACGCGCGCGCTTCATCTTGCCCCCACCTCGGCTGTGGTGCCGTTCAATTACTTCTCGCTGGTTTGGGCAATCATCCTGGGCTTTCTGGTATGGGGTGACGTTCCCTCGGCCGCGCTGCTCGCGGGTTCGGCGATCGTTGTGGGGTCGGGAATGTTCCTGCTGTGGCACGAGTCGCGCGGGAGGTAAGGAAACGCGGCTGGGACCGCGGGCGTCTCGCCGCCTCTTCCATGTGCATAGGGCAGGTTAAAGCGAGCCGGCGGGACGCCCGCGGTCCCGGGGACGCCCTCCCATTACGCCGTACGCCACCGCGGAACCCGCTGAGCGCGTTCTCGCGATCGATTTTCCTCAGATCTTCCGGACCGAAGATCTCTGCGAGGCCTTTCGCGTGTTCCGCTCCGGTGCGGTAGGGGTAATCGGAGCCGAACGCGATCTGCGAGACGGTGACCATCCTAGTCAGCGATGCCATCGCGATCGAGGTCGCGGCCTGCGCCGTGTCGTAATTGACTTCCGTCGGCCGTGTGCTGAACGCGCTCTACTGGGTCAGTTCGGCGCCGTTCCGCTGTCGTTGGCAGCCTTGCGCCGGTAGAGCCCGCGAAGAGTTCCGGAATTCCACCCGATATCGGCGATGCGCCATTCCTTGCCCGAGCGGAGCAGCTCAAGGACAATCTTTTCGGGTTTGCCGGAATTCATGAAAGTTACGGTTCCAGTCGTCTTGAGCGCGCCGGTATCCTTTACCTCAATGGAGAGATCCGAAATGTCCCATTCCTGATGACCTACAAACGGATCGCCGGCGAGCACCGGCGGTTCGCCACGCTTGGCTGCAGTGGCCCGGTCTTCCAGGATGAGCGAGGCAAGGCCGACTGTGAAGTAGTTGCGCACCAAATTGGCGTCGGTGAGCGCAACCCCCGCGGCATCGCCCGAAGATTTGCCGAGGTAGTGCTGATAAATCGAATTGAGGAACGCCCTCGCGGCCGACTCCTCGCGGTCTGGCTTCTTCTTGCGAGCCAGCGCCGGAAGCGCAGGCAACGCGAGCGCAATTGCTGCTGCTGTCACGATGCCGCGACGCGACCACGCAGCACACCCAACGCGATTCATCTTCATCGAAACTCTCTCTGCCCGGCCGACCCGACACGGCCGTCGTGGCCGTCAATGCACATGAAAAACGCGAAGGAGGCTATGCCGAGCCCTAGCTGCGAGACCGTGATATAGGCGTTGGAATCGGCCCCACCAAGAGTTCAGGGCGTCGCAGCGAAGAGGATTTTTTTGCAACAAGGCCGTTCCGCGTTGATACGTGATCGCCCAAGAAATGCATCGCTTGCATCGACTTCGATTGGGTTTAGGCACCAGGACCTCCCGCAGGTCGTGGCCGGGCTGTTCCGGCCACTCCGCTTTCGTCCAGCTCCATGCTTTAAGTTTCGGGGCCGCCGGGACGAGCCCGGCGACCACACCGGCGTATGGATCATCGCGACCGAAATTCACGCAAGACCAGGTCACGGACCTGTGAATTCCATATCCGCCGTGTCCATGGTCTCCGGCCTGCGAAACCAACCTGTCTATCCGATCGATTCACGTTTCGTATGGCAAAGAAGCAACGGCTGTACCCGAATCGTCAATTCGCCGGTTTCGGCGCTTGAAATATCCATGGCAATGGCAGACAGTTTGAAAATCGGTCGTCCAATAGGGCACTCGCAGGAGTTTCATCTCATGCGCTGGATGTTTTCGATCGTTCTGGTTCTGAGTTCGGTTGCCGCCTATGCTGACACTGTTCACCCCGGTCTCACTGGGAACGACACCGGCGGCATCATTCAGTGGACGCCAGCGACCGACCATGTTTACCGCGACATCGCAGTCGCGCACTGCGCCCGCTGGAACCGGCTGACCAGCATCACCAGCATACACCGCGCATACGGCGAATATATCGGTTTTCAATGCATCTACGACCGCCGATATGATCCGCGCCGAGCTGGGTATACCTGGCCTCCATAGAAACACCAGTTATACCAATCTCCGGTGTCCTTGCTCTGTCACGTGGGGGGCCTGAACGGCAGGCCGGGATCAAACCCGCTGTCTCGTGTCATCACTTTGCGTCGCGGTCACGGATATCGGCTCACGCGATGCGCATGCACCGCGGTCGATGGTGCACAATGTGGGCGCCCGTATTATCGAGCGGTTTCAACGCGGCGGGGGTGATGGCACCGCGATGGGCGCGCAGTTCCGTCGGCCCGATGAGATACACTCATCGATGCGACGGGTCTCAAGGAGGGCATCGCCCAACCAGAGGCCGATCGCCATCACCAACAAGACGAATCCGATGATCAGAATGTTGACTAACCGCCGTTCGCGTTCGCTCTGAGGCCCGTCGACGTCTGACCCTCGACGTTCAGTGATTGACGGTCGGGCGGTTGGATCTGTCCCCGTATTCACTTGCGCATTGTTTCCTTCACCGCCCCGACAAGCTGCTTGAGAGTAAAGGGCTTGGCGAGGAAGTGGTACTTGTATTTTTCACCTTCCGGCAGGTGCTTTTCGAACGCCTCCTCCGCGTAGCCGGACACGAAGATGATCTTAACGTTCGGATCGCGGCTGCGTAGCTTGGTGAGCAGTGTCGGCCCGTCCATCTCGGGCATCACCACGTCGGAAACCACGAGGTCGATTTTGCCGAAGTAGCTGTCGAACGCCTCGACTGCTTCGAACCCGTTCGCGGCCTGCAGCACCGTATAACCGCGCGAAGTCAGCCCACGCGCATTGAGCCCGCGCAGCCCCTCTTCGTCTTCGACCAACAAGATGGTGCCTCGCCCGGTATCGTCTGCCGGGCTCGCCGCCACCTTTTCGAGGCGGATCGGAGCACCGAGATCGAGCGGGGCAGCTTGCGGCGTTTCGCCGGCCGTTGGAATATAACGAGGCAGAAAGATGCGGAACGTCGTACCCTTCCCAATTGTCGATTCCGGATAGATGAACCCCCCGGTCTGCTTGATGATGCCGTAGACCGTGGAGAGGCCGAGTCCGGTGCCCTTGCCGACCTCCTTGGTTGAGAAGAATGGCTCGAAGATCAGACCGATGATGTCATCCGGAATGCCAGTCCCGGAATCGCTGACTTCCACCAGTACATACTCGCCCGGCGGCATGCCCTTGAAGGCGAACTGCCGACATTCTGCCGCTGTAACGTTCGACGTCCGCAATGTTAGCTTACCACCTTCCGGCATGGCGTCGCGGGCATTGACCGCGAGATTGACGATGACCTGCTCGAATTGCGACTGGTCAGCTTTGACGGGCCACAGGTCGGTGCCGGGAGGAATGAGATCGAGCGCTACCCGCTCGCCGATCAGCCGGCGGAGCAATATGGAGAGATCCGACAGTGCCTCACCGAGATCAAGCACCTGAGGCCGCAGCGTCTGCCGGCGCGAAAACGCCAGCAGATGGCGCACCAGGCTCGCGGCGCGGCTGGCGTCGTGCTTGATCTGCATGATATCCTGGAAGGAGGGATCGGACGGCTTATGGGCGGTGAGCAGGAAATCTGTCGCCATCATAATGGAGGACAGCACGTTGTTGAAATCGTGCGCTATGCCGCCGGCGAGCTTGCCAATCGAATCCATCTTCTGCGCCTGATCGGCCTGATCCTGCAGTACGCGCTGCTCGGTGGTTTCCATCGCATAGACGATCGCCGCCTCGGAATCGCGTTCGGCGTCCTCAACCGGCGTAACATAGAAGCGCGCCCATCGTTTGCCCTCACCGGCGAGTGCCGCATCGATCGGCCTGATGTCGCCCTGGCCGCGCGCGGCTGCAGCGAGCGCCGCATCGAGGTCGGCGCGCTCGCTCTCGGCAACCACGCGCCGGATAGTGCGCCCCTGCGGCGGCGCCGGCTCGCCCTTGAGCACGCTTTCAAACAGGCGCGCAAACAGCGTGTTGTTGCGGGCGATACAGCCATTACGATCGACCGTCGCGATCGCCATCGGCGTGTTGTTAAAGAAACGCATGAAGCGCACTTCCGCGTCACGCAGCGGATCCGTGCCAGCGTCGCCGGCGCGGTTGAGCACCAGCGTGCGCGATGCATCGGGGGTGGAATCGGTCGCGAATTCTACCTTGTGATAGAGCCGCACCGGCAGCGTGCGCCCGTCGCGGCGGCGCAGGTCGAGGTCGAGAACATCCGTCTTCACTTCACCCGGATGCGCGGGCAGCGTTGTCAAGAGCGCCACACTGTCGCCCGGCAGGAGATCGACGAGGCGAAGCCCCCCTGAGCCGACCTGGGCGAGATCGTAGTCGAGCCAACCGGCGAGCGTGGCGTTGATGTAGCTGATGTCGCCTTTGGCATCGACCGAGAAGAATCCAGCGGGCGCGTGATCGAGATAATCGATCGCGTGTTGCAACTCCTGGAAAACATTCTCCTGGCGCTTGCGGTCGCGGGTCACATCAACGACAGTCCACACCGAGGCCCGCCGGATCCCGCCGGGTTCCCCCGCCGCCGCGAGCGGGTGCACCCGCAGCCGAAGCCACCGCGCCGGCTCCCCGCGCCTGGCGGTGATCCGCACCTCCTCTTGGAGGCGCCTGCCGTCGCGGCACGCCTTGAGCAGACGATAGACGGACTCTGAGACATCCGGGTTACCGACAAATACCCGCTCAACCGGACGGACATCCTGCATACCGCTTGCGCCCGAAAACGCCCGGTAGGCTGCATTGGCGTAAAGAACGCGCCCACTCGCATCCGCCACGGCAATGCCTTCCTGGGCATGTTCGACCACATACTGGAGCATCGAAGTGGAGGCCTCCCGGCCGGAAACCCGAAGTACCCCGGCGGCGAGGGCAAACAGCGAGAAGACTCCGATCATGCCGAGCACGGCCAAGAGAAACATCACGTACGAACCGGCCTGATTGTGGCCGACCAGCATCAGACCGGCGGCAGCGACGATGAGGCCGGCGGCGACCAGCAGAACCAGGGCAATGCTGCCCCGCCGTTCGTTACGCTCTCCCATCGTCGTGCCCAGGTCCTGGATTGCCATAACAGACCCGTGTCGCATCGACCGCGGAATTCCACGGCCTTCCCCCAGTGCCCCAATCGCCCGACCGGCGCAAGGGCGCACCCCGACCCCAATATCGATGATTCTCCTTAAATGATTCTCTCCCGATGCGGGACCGCGCCAAATGGCGGGGGGCTGAGAGCGGCCGTGTTCTGCCGCGGCTGACCTCGACTCCGATTGCAGGATACTGAAGAAGGGCGGATGCGCTCGTGGTTCGCTCAGCCAATCTGAGGTAATCGGACGGTTATGAAAGCGATAAAATGGACTCGTGCCGACGGAAGGATAAGGATAATGTAGGGCCGACCCTTGTGGTCGCCCTGCAGCTACGAATGGGGCGACCACAACGCGCCGATATCATCGGCCGGGCAAAAACGTCCCCTTCATTTGTGCGATGGGCTTTAGCGGCGTGAACTGGGGGCGTGAGGGACCTCCCTGCAAGCTTGGACTCGCAGAAAGGCCCCCTCACGTGCCCCCGCTGTCAGCGGAACGCGTTCCCCCACCCAGGTCAGCGACCTCGGCCTCGGCTTTGACTGCCAGGCCCCTCGTTGCTGTCCGTTCCGCCATGACCGTCCGGTCCCCGCCCTCCTGGTCCCGAAAAGCCTCCACCATCAGGTCCGCGTGAATCGGAGCCTCCGCCGCCGCTCCCGCGTGAATCGGACCCACCGCGCTCCCCACGGCCCATCGCGCCCGATCCACTCGCCCTGTCAAAAGAGACGACCTCGCCTCGGCTCTGAGCCTTGTAGATGCGGCCCTTGCCAGGGCTCTCGCCAAAGCGGTCCTCGAAGGCGAAAGCCGGCTGGGCAGATGCGAAGACAGCCCATGCCGCTACCAATACTGCCGCATAACGAGTCCATCGCAGGCCAACGTATCGCAACGCGATGCCCGATCCCGTGGCGGGAGAAATGCACGTCAACACCGGAGCCCCCTCCGCAATAAATCGAATTGCGGCCATGTGTAGGGGGCATAGCCTGACCGGACGCTGACAAAGGCGGTTTGTTCGTGTCAATGGTGTGAAAAATTGGGCCTCTGATGATTTTGGGACACACACACATGGCTAACCACGGTTTCCGGTTTCAAATGTCTGGCATAAGTTCGGCCAACCATTTCGGGCGGCGGAATCAGCGCGTGGCCTATTCGCATGACCGGACTCACTTAGGCGGTCGGCATTGCTGCTGCGCCTGTACGCCGACGTCTGTCCGCTCCCAAAAACAAAGAAGCCCGCGTCGCCTGACGCGGGCTAGGTCGGATTGATCGCCACCAACATGAGGGGCAGTTGCGATCGATGGCTATGGTGCACCGATAGGTCAGCGGCGTCGACCGGGCGAAGCTCTTTTCACCGGCATCCCCGGAGCCTAACCCCTCTTTCCGCCCCTATTCACCTCATTCGAGCATCGACCCGCATGCGCTGTATTCGATCGGTCAGCGGCAGAGATCTCGCCCTTCGCCGTGGCTCGCTTTATCAGGACCTGCACGCAGACAGCGGGTGATGGGGTGCACGTTGCTTGCAAGGTCTTGATTCTTCTGCGTGACGGGCCACCAGGGGCCCTGACACGCCGGGTGCCCGCGTCGGTCAATAAAAAGCCCTGGAGCCGCTCTATTATGGTTGGCGTAAGCGGAAACATCCAACCCTCGCCAATGTTGAGGTTGATCGGGCATCCAAGGTTAAGGTCGACCGGAGACATTGAAGGAGGACGTCATGCGCCACCTCTTCATTGCGATTGTTGTCCCGGCAGTGCTGTTTGGGGCAGGAACATTTCCTGATCGCGCTGGAGCCGCAGATGTGGTCCCACCGCCCGGCTATGGACCGCCACCATCCGCATATGGGGCTCCGCCCGGATATGGGCCACCGCCGTTGGCGCCACCTAACTACGCAGCGCCACCCGATTATGCACCGCCGCCAGACTATGCGCCACCCGATTATGGCCCGCCTGCGCGTCCCTATGGGCCGCCACTATATGTAAATCCGCATCTCGCTTCACGCCCGGCGTGTGATATCCGATGGCGATGCGGTCCGTGGGGCTGCGGATGGCGGCGAGCCTGCTATCCGGAGGTCTATGCCAGACCTTACCGAGGCTATGGTCCGCCGCCCGGTCCGAGCTATTACGGCCCATATTGACGTGATTGAGCGCTCGATTGGTCCCGCAAACTGGTGACAGCCTCGCTGCCGCCAGACGCGCAGTGGATCATCACCGGTTCCGGAGATTGCTGATCCGCGTAGATTACGTCGCAACAACTGGAGATCGATGAACGCTTTGAGAATGACGCGGTGGACTCATTTCATCTTGCCGCGATGGTTGCGCGGCCGGATCTATCATGCCTTCTTAAGCCGCAAGATTGAAAATCTGCCGTCTCGTCGATTCCTTCACGATGCGATTATACCGGCCCTGCTGGAAGCGGGCTGCAAAAGCATGCTGTTTGTTGGTGTCCAGTCCTACAATCGCGAATGCCTGAGACGCTGCGAAAACGCTTCGCTGTGGACGATCGACGTCGATCCGGAGGCAGCCAGATGGGCAAGAGCGGACCGGCACATCGTTGGTGACGTATGCGTCATCGATCAATTAGTCCCGCCGATGTGCTTCGATGCGGTCGTCATGAACGGCGTCTTTGGCTACGGAATCAATGAAGCGTCGCAGGCTCGGGCTGCAATTTGCGCGCTCACGAAGGTCGCTAAGCACAACGCCGTTCTGGTTGTGGGCTGGAATCCCGGACGCACGATTGATTTCTGCCACCTGGCGGGCATCAAGGAATACCTCGTTCCGATATTTCTCGGCCGAATGGCGTCGCATGTCGAATTCCCGCCCGACGAAATCCAATCTCATTCTCACGCCTATGATATCTATCGTATCGCCGCTTGAGTGGCCCAGAACTTGGGCCGCAAGGGCAGAGAGCTCTAAGAGCCGGCTCTGTTCCGTTTTCGCTGTTTTCTCGTGGCTGCGCGGTCCTGAATCTCCACGCGAATGCCGGCACTTTGGCGCAGAGCGGACTTCAGATCGCCGGGTCTGTTGTGCTTCTTGAGAAGATCACGAAACGCCTCGTCAGCAAGTTCCTGAAAACTCATCATGCGATCTCGCGCCAGAACATCGAGCGCCAGCCAGGTTTCCTCATCAAACTGAACTCGCTTGCCGACCATTGCAGAGGCCTTTCACAATTTCTGATAAATAACCCGGCCCGCGCGGATGATGTAGGGCACCTTGGCAAGGCTTCGAACATCGGACGCGGGAGAGCCATTAAGCATGGTACGTCGGGCCATCAAGCACGGTACATCGGAGAGTCAGGATCACGCGTGAAGCCTCCTTCGACTTCGCTGAATCACGGCTTTGCTGCGGCTTGCGGCCCGTTACGCGTCCAGCGCGTGGGCCAACACCTTGCGCATGACGCTGGGCAACGCGGCGTGGGGAATGTCTTCGTGGGCGATCCAATGCGTGCCGTCGGGCGCCGCGGCGGTTTTCGGCAAGCGCGCGCGGAGCACGACAAGCTCCAGCGGAAAATGGGTGAACACATGCGTGACGACGCCGGGGATGCGCTGCCAAGATACCCAGCGCGACCTCCTGGGCGCACCAGCAGGGTGCGCCGGCGCAAACTTCGGCGCGTCCGCAAGCGCATGCGCCGCATCGAAGTCCACAGCCCATTCGGTGGTGGGCACCTCGGTCATGCCAGCGAGCAGACCCTTGCCGGCGCGGCGGCGCACCAGCACATGGCCGTCGACGCGAATGGCTACGAACGCGACGCCGCGACGCAAGCAGCCCTCGCGCTTTTTCTTCTTGCGGGGGAACGTTTCCGCGTCGCCGCGCTGGCGTGCCAAGCATGAGCCGGCAAACGGACACCTTCCGCAGACCGGCGCCTTGGGGGTGCAGATCGTCGCCCCAAGATCCATCATGGCCTGGGCGAAATCGCCGGGCCTGAGGGCCGGCACCAGCGCGGCGGCGAGCTTGCGGATCATGGACTTGGCGCCTGGCAACTCCTGTTCGACCGCGAACAGGCGCGCCACCACCCTCTCGATATTGCCGTCGACGGGACTCGTCTTGCGATCGAACGCAATGGCGGCAATTGCGGCCGCCGTGTAAGGGCCGATTCCGGGCAACCCGAGCAGTTCCTCCTCCTGATCCGGAAATTTCCCGCGCGCCGCGAGCGCCTTGGCGCACGCATGCAGATTGCGGGCTCGGGCGTAGTAGCCGAGCCCGGCCCACAGCTTGAGTACATCCTCGATATCGACCTCCGCCAGCGCGGTCACCGACGGAAATCGCGCCACGAATCGCCGATAATAAGGGGCGACCGCCGTGACGGTGGTCTGCTGAAGCATGATCTCCGAGAGCCACACCCGGTAGGGATCAGCGACCTCACCCGGCGGCGCCCGCCACGGCAGGACGCGGCGATGGCGGTCGAACCAGGACAGCAGGGCGGCTGGAGTGGGGGGACCCTCCCTCGCGGGGTGTCGACCTTCTCCTAGAGGTGGAGGGTCGGACTGCCGAAGACAGTCCGGAGTAGGGTGCGCCCTCCCTGACCCTCCCCCGCATGCGGGGGAGGGTAGGGAGGCGGCGGCCAGAGTGTCGCCCCCTCCGGGCCCGCCGGCGCCGGCTGACCTCGCCCCTGCAGGGGGAGGTGAAGCAATAGAACTACGGGTATTTCGCCGCTTGGGGCGCGTCTCGTGCTTTTGTCCGGCTGTTCTGGCTGCTACTGTCATGTTCTGCCTGCATCGTGACCGACCGATGTGGCAGACCTTATGGCGATGAACAAGGCCGGTGATGAGCAAGCGATCCCATCCCAAACCGCTGGCCGACCTCGTCCGTGCATGCGTCGCCGGCGTGTTCGCGCGCCAGGGCTTCACGTCGTGCGAAATCGTGACTCATTGGGACGATATTGTGGGATCGGAAATTGCCACGCTGGCGGAGCCGATCCGGATGCAATGGGTCCGCAGCCGCGACCCGGACGAATCGCCGCCCGCCACCCTGGTGCTGCGCGTGGAGGGACCGGCGGCGATCGAAATCCAGCACATCTCCGCCGTGATAGTCGAGCGCGTCAATCGCCATCTCGGCTGGCAGGCGGTCGGCAGACTGGCCCTGCGCCAGGCGCCATTGACACGCCGCGGCAAGCCGCCACGGCCCAAAATCGACGAAAACGCGGCCGCCGCCATTGCGGAACAAATGACAGGGGTTGTCGACGAGGGGCTGCGGGCCGCTCTCGGCCGGCTGGGGGCGGCCATCAAACGAACGTGAACGGCCGAAAAACCGCGACACGGTGCCCGACATTGCCTCATCGCCGGGAAAGCGCTACCGGTTTTGAGAAACGCCATTATGTTCAAGTAAGAACAACGGAGATTCATCGCGATGATCACCCGCCGGCAGTACCTCATGAGCACCTCGGCAGCGCTGGCGCTTGGTGCGCTCGGCAGCGTGGGCGCCTTTGAAGTATTCGACGAGCGCAGCGGACGCGCCGAAGCGCAAACCTTCTCGGTGCTCGAACTGGAGGCCAAGGGTCCGCTCGATGACATTCCGATGGGCTCGCCCACCGCACCTGTCACCATCATCGAATATGCCTCGATGACCTGCCCGCATTGCGCCGCGTTCGCGGTCACCACCTTTCCGAAGCTGAAGGAAAAGTACATCGACACCGGCAAAGTAAGATACATTATGCGGGAATACCCGCTTGACGGACTTGCAGCGGCAGCATTCATGCTGGCGCGATGCGCCGGGCCGGACAAGTACTATCCGCTTATCGAGACGCTGTTCGCCCAGCAGCAGAAGTGGGCTGTGAAGGAGCCGATCCCGCCGCTGCTCGCCATCGCCAAGCAGGCTGGTTTCACCCAGCAGAGCTTCGAGGCGTGCGTTAACGACAAGGACCTGCTCGACAAAGTCCAGCAGATGCGCACCCGGGGCAAGGAGAAGTTCAAGGTCGAAGCGACCCCCACTTTCTATATTAACGGTGAACGGCACTCGGGCGCGATCCCGATGGAAGAGCTCGACAAGATCCTGGCGCCGCTGATCAAGAGCTGAAGGTCTGGCATTGTAGGATTTGTAGCCCGGATTGATCGAAGCGAAATCCGGCAATGGCTGTTGCATTTTGCACTTCTGATCCCGGATGTCGCTACGCTCCATCCGGGCTACAGTCCGTGCAGACCGCCAATCGAAACACGTAATTTTGCATAAACCCACAGTTATTTTTGCGGCAACGAGCTTTGGAAAAGCGCTTCAACCCTGTTGCCGATCCCCGTCGCCCTATTCATTGTTCGTCCAATGCGGTACTTGGCTGGTGATTCTCGCGGCCATTGCCCGGGACCCACGCCATGTTTCACGAGGCTGAACATCCCGTCGGCGCGTGCCGGGAAGGTCATCGATGAAACTTAAGCGATTGCGTCTGATTGGTTTTAAGTCTTTCGTCGAGCCGGCCGATTTCCTGATCGAGCCTGGCCTGACCGGCGTCGTCGGGCCGAACGGGTGCGGCAAATCGAACCTCGTCGAAGCGTTGCGCTGGGTGATGGGCGAAGCCTCGCATAAGGCGATGCGCGCCGCCGGGATGGACGATGTCATCTTCTCCGGCAACAACAGCCGCCCAGGGCGCAATTCCGCCGAAGTGGCGATAACGATCGATAATGCGACGCGCACGGCGCCGGCCCAGTTCAACAACGAGGACACGCTCGAAGTGTCGCGCCGGATCGAGCGCGAAGAAGGCTCGACTTATCGGCTCAACGGCCGTGAGGTGCGGGCCCGCGACATCCAGATGCTGTTCGCCGATGCATCGACCGGGGCACGCTCGCCAGCGCTGGTGCATCAGGGCCGCATCGGTGAGATCATCCAGGCCAAGCCGGAACAGCGCCGTCGGGTGCTTGAGGAGGCGGCCGGCATTTCCGGACTCCATGCACGGCGCCATGAGGCCGAGTTGCGTTTGCGCGCCGCCGAGCAGAATCTGGCCCGGCTCGAGGACGTCATCGGCCAACTGGCTGGCCAGATCGATGCGTTGAAGCGCCAGGCGCGGCAGGCGGTGCGTTATCGGACACTGTCGCAAAACATCCGCAAGGCTGAGGCGTCGCTGTTCCATCTGCGTCTCGTCCAGGCAAAGCGCGAGGTTGATGAGGCCGCGCATGCCCATGAGACGGGTGTGCGCGAGGTTGCCGATCGCACTGCCGCCCAGGCTCAATCCGCCACCAACCAGGCGGTCGCGGCCGCAAACATCCCGGCGTTGCGAGACGGCGAAGCGGCCGCCGCTGCCGCGCTCGCACGGCTGATCAACGCACGCGAGGCGCTTGAGCGCGAGGAGGCGCGCGCGAAGGAGCGCATCGCCGAGCTTGGGCTGCGCCTCGTTCAACTCGGCGCCGACGTCGAGCGTGAGCGCAAGCAATCGGCCGACGCTGAAGCGGCGCTGGCGCGCCTGTCCGTCGAGCAGGAGACGCTCGCACGCGAGGCTGCGGCGAGTGCACAGCGCCGCACCAGCGCCGAAGAACGCGCCAACCTGGCCGACACGGCGCTCGCGGCAGACGAAAAAATCTTCGCCGAGGTGACGGCCGCGCTGGCGGATATGACGGCTAAGCGCACGCAGCTCGATGGCACGATCCGTGACAACGAAACGCGCCGGGCCCGTATCCAGGAACAGCTGGCCCAGGTGACGACCGAGCTTGATCAACTGATGACCGAAGCGGCCCGCGCGGTCGATGTCGAAGCGCTCGCGGCCGCGATGGCGTCCGCACAGGCCGCTGTAGCGACTGGGGAGACGGACGCGTTGCGTGCAGAGGCAGCTCACTCCGCCGCCCGCCAGGCACTCGATGTGACGCGCCAGCCTCTCAGCGAAGTCGAGCGCAACACCCACCGGCTCGAAACCGAAGCAAAGACCCTCGCCCGGCTGCTGCATGTCGATAACAGGAAGCTGTGGCCGCCGGCGATTGATCTGCTCACAGTGGACAAAGGCTACGAAACCGCGCTGGGCGCCGCGCTCGGCGATGACCTCGATGCTCCGGTCGAGCCGGCTGCGCCGATGCACTGGGGCGGTGCGCCCGTCGACCCGAACGATCCGGCATTGCCGGAAGGAGTGCAGCCTCTATCCGGCTTCATCACCGCTGCGCCCGACGCCATGATGCGCCGTCTCAAGCAGATCGGCGTGGTCGCGCGCGCCGACGGCGCCCGCCTCGCCCGCGATCTCAAGCCGGGGCAGCGGCTGGTTTCGCAGGAGGGCGACATGTGGCGCTGGGATGGCTACGCGGTCGCGGCCCATGCGCCGACCGGGGCCGCGCGCCGTCTCGCCGGCCGCAACCGTCTCGCCGACATCGAGGCAGAACTGCGCATCGTGCGGGCGGACCTTTACATTCGACGCGAATCAGTCACTGTCGCGGAGGCGGAAGTCGCAGCGACCCGTGACGCCGAGAACGCGGCGCGGATGCGCTGGCGTGACCTGCAACACGAGGCCGAGGCCGTGCGCGACCGCTACGCCGCCGCCGAACGTGAGCTCAACCGCATCACCTCGCGCCGCTCCGCCCTGGTCGAGGCGCAGGCGAGACTCACTACCTCTGTGGAGGAAGCGGATGCCGCCTGCGCGGATGCCGCGGCGGAGCGAGCGGCTCTCCCGCCCAGCTCCGATCTCGAAGCGCGGTTGGCCGAGACACACACGAAGGTCGCGGACGATCGCAGAAGGGTCGCCGAGGTGCGCGCCGAAGCCCAGGCGCTCGCCCGCGAGCTTGAACTTACGCAACGTCGGCTCGCTGCGATCGCTTCGGAAGCCGTGGACTGGAAGGCGCGGCGCGACGGTGCCGCAACTCAGATCGCCACCATCGAAGCGCGCCTCGCCGACACGAAGACCGAGCATGAAAGTCTCGCCGACGCGCCGCAGCTGTTCGAGGCCAAGCGCCGCGCGCTGATCGGTGAAATCGAGGCCGCAGAAACCGCGCGCCGCGAAGCCGCCGATCGCCTTGCCGAAGGCGAGAATATGCTGGCGACGGCCGACCGCATCGCGCGCGCCGCACTGGAAGCGCTGTCGGCGGCGCGCGAAACATGCGCGCGCGCGGAAGAGCGCCATGAGGCACTGAAGCGCCGCCTTGCCGACCTCGCCACCGAGATCCGTGAAATACTCGACACAGAACCTGAAACGCTGGCCAGCCTCGCGGGCTTCGATGCCAATGCGCCGTTGCCCGACATCGCGACGATCGAGGCGGAGCTTGACAAGCTCAAGCGCGACCGCGAGCGGCTCGGCGCCGTCAACCTGCGCGCCGAGGAGGAACTGCGCGAAGTCGAGGCCCAGCACACCACGCTGACTTCCGAGCGCGACGATCTGATCGAGGCTATCAAGCGGCTGCGCCAGGGCATTCAGAGCCTCAACCGCGAGGCGCGCGAACGGCTGCTCAGCTCCTTCGAGGTGGTCAGCGGCCACTTCCAGCGCCTGTTCACGGACCTGTTCGGCGGCGGTACCGCGGAATTGCAGCTCATCGAGCATGACGATCCGCTGGAGGCGGGGCTGGAAATCCTCGCAAAGCCGCCGGGCAAGAAGCCGGCGACACTGTCGCTGCTCTCCGGGGGCGAGCAGGCGCTCACCGCGCTGGCGCTGATCTTTGCGGTGTTTCTTACCAATCCGGCGCCGATCTGCGTGCTGGACGAAGTCGACGCGCCGCTCGACGATCATAACGTGGACCGCTTCTGCGACCTCCTTGACCAGATGGCCAAATCGACCGAAACGCGCTTCATCATCATCACGCACAATCCGATCACCATGGCCCGCATGGACCGCTTGTTCGGCGTCACCATGGCGGAGCGTGGCGTATCGCAGCTGGTCTCGGTCGATCTCGAGGATGCGGTCAAGATACGCGAGCGCGAGGCGGTGGCGTAGGGGCTAGACAAATCGCGTACGCGTCTCATGCTCAAGGCGTTGGCGGAACATATCTGCGCTTGTCACAACAAAGCAGCGGAATGCCGAGAAAAGGCGAACGAGATCGCCAACGCAGCTACGGATGTCACCAACTCGGATATCGGGGCCGCTTATCTCGAAATGGAGAGTCGGTGGATGCAATTGGCGCAAAGCTTTGAGTTCGTTTCTTCCATGAAGGACGTAATTCACAAAATGACTTTATGTGGCTGCATGGTGTACGAACTGCTCGGGTTTGGAACCCCGTAAACAAACTCGAACAAAACTGCTTTTGCTCCCGATGCGCCTTTCTCCCGATCTTCCGCCCGACCTCAAGGCGGGACTCGATAGGCTCGCCCACGGTATGTCGCGGAAGGCCATCGCTGAGCGCGCGGCGGCGCAATCACGGAATTACCGGGCGGGCGGTGGATCACAGAGGATCGCGACTGCCGATGATGTTCTTGCCTACGCCCTTACCCGTCTGCCTGCCACCTACGCGGCTACGGCGGCGGTTCTCAATGCCATCGGCGAGACGCTGCCGACGTTCCGGCCGCGCAGCATGCTGGACGTCGGCGCCGGACCTGGAACGGTCGCGTTTGCGGCGGCCGTGGCATTTGAAACGCTCGTTGATATTCGCCTCATCGATGGCAATGCCGGGTTGCGGGAATTGGCGCTGATGCTGATGAACGAAGCGGACCGCGAAGTGCTGCGCCAGGCAGCCGGTGGACAATCTTACCAGCATGGCGACGCGGTCATGCTGCTTGCCGGGACGCAACCCGCCGACCTTGTGGTCGCTAGCTATGTGGCCTGCGAAATTAGACCCGATGCGCTCACGCGCTTCACGCAGCTGCTCTGGGAGGCGACCGCCGGCGCGCTCGTGATCATCGAGCCCGGCACGCCGCAAGGCTATGGGCGCGTGCTGCGCATGCGCAACGAATTGATTGCGACCGGCGCACATCTGGCAGCGCCGTGCCCGCATGGGAATCCGTGTCCGCTGCGGCCCCCTGACTGGTGCCATTTCGCCCAACGGCTGCCGCGTTCACGCGATCACCGGCGTATCAAGGGCGCCGACGTACCTTTCGAGGACGAGAAATTCTCCTATGTGGTGCTCTCACGTGACAAGCCGCGACCCATTGATGCCCGCGTGCTGGCGCCGCCGAAAATCACGAAAGCGACCATTACGGCGAAGCTGTGCGTCGAAGGCGGTGTCGTGATGGACGTGGCGTCGCGTCGCGATGCGGACACCTATCGGCGACGCAAATCGTGGCGATGGGGCGACAGCGTGCTACGCGAATGAATGGCGAATCGAACATCCCGATCATCCACGCGACAAAATAGGGGGCGATTTTCGGGCCGGCTCCCGCTATATCTGACGGCGGGTCGCATGGTAGGGCGGATTAGCACAGCGTAATCCGTCGCTCGATGATCGGAGCGACGGGTTAAAGCGAACCCGCCCTACGATTGCGTCAGTCCGGGAGATGCGACCGTTGCCTCTGGTTCGCTTCGACTGGCCTCGGGCGCAAAAATCACTCAGGAGCAAAGCATGTCTACCACCGGCTGGGTCGTCCTCGGCATCATTGCCGTTATCGTGGTTTGGGCCATCAGCATCTACAACGGTCTCGTCGCCATGGGGCAGCGGGTGAGCCAGGCGTTTGCGGATATCGACGTTCAATTGCGCCAGCGCCACGATCTCATCCCCAACCTCGTCGAGACCGTGAAGGGCTACGCGGCCCACGAGCGCGGCACCCTCGAAGCCGTCATCCAGGCCCGCAATGCCGCCATGACGGCGCAGGGCCCGCAGGCGCAGGCCGCCGCCGAGCAGCAGCTCAGCGGAACGCTTGGCCGGCTGATCGCGTTGTCGGAGGCATACCCGGACCTCAAGGCGAACGCGAACTTCCAGCAGTTGCAGGCCCAGCTCACCGATATCGAAAACAAACTGGCCGCCGCCCGGCGTTTCTTCAACAACGCGGTGAGCGAATACAATGCCCGCATCCAGCAGTTCCCAGCGGCGCTGTTCGCGGCCTCGCTCGGCTTCACGTCGAAGCCATTCTTCGATCTCGGGGAGGAGCGCAAGACCATCACAGAGGCGCCGCAGGTGAAATTCTGACCACAGGCGCGAATCATGGCAGCCTACGGGCTTTACAGCCACATCGAATCCAACAAGCGCCGTTCGATCGCGCTGCTGGTCGGACTGTTCGGACTCGTCTACCTGCTGGTCTATGCCGGCGCGCTGGCCGGCGAAGCAATGTCCTATAGCGCTTCGCTGCAATACCTTGCGCGCAAGGCGTGGGAGGATCTCGTCGCCGCCGCGCCGTTCGCGACCATCGGCACTGCCGCCTGGATCGTGATCGCGTATTATTTCCATCAGGCGATGATCGACGCTTTGACCGGCGGGCGCGAAGTGAGCCGCACCGAGGAGCCGCGCCTCTATAACCTCCTTGAAAACCTCTGCATCTCGCGCGGCATCACCATGCCCAAGCTCAAGGTGATGGAGAGCGATGCGCTCAATGCCTTCGCGACCGGCATGAACGAGAAGCAGTATGCCATCACAGTGACGACCGCTCTGCTTGCCTATCTTGACGACGCCGAGCTTGAGGCGGTGCTTGGTCACGAGCTGACCCACATCCGCAACGGCGATGTGCGCATGCTGGTCATTGCCGTGATCATCGCGGGCGTGATCGCGTTCTTTGCCGAGATGTTTTTCCGGATGTGGTTCTACGGCGGCTTCCGTTCGCGACGATCAAGTGACGGCGACAGCGAGCGCGGCAGGGGCGGGAATTTCATCGCCGTCGTGATCGCGGTCGCGCTGGTCGGCATCGCCTGGCTGCTCTCCAGCGTGATCCGGCTCGCGTTGTCGCGCACGCGCGAGTTTCTTGCCGACGCGGGCTCCGTCGAACTCACAAAAAATCCAGATGCCATGATCTTGGCGCTGCGCAAGATCGAAGGGCGCGGCGAACTTCACGGCGCGACCTCGGCCGTGATGGAAATGTGCGTCGACAATCCGCGCGAGGAATTCACGGACCTGTTTTCCACCCACCCACCGATCGAGAAGCGCATCAAGGTGCTGGTCGAGGTGATGGGCGGACACGACCCCGGCCCGTTGGCGCAGCCAGGCCCGGAGGAGGCGCAGACGGACGGCGAGGCACAAGGACAAGCCGCGCCGCACGAGGCGCAGGCGGGCCGGTGGGGTAGCGCAGCTGATCAGCCGCCGCAGCCTGGCGCGCCATGGGGACAGCCTGCACCGGAGCCCACATCACAGCGGCCGTTCCTGCCGGATCGACCGCCGATTGATCTCGACACCCCGCCGGCAGCGCCGACGAGCAATGACAAACCTGACGGGCCATGGGGTAAACCGGGGCGTTGATGCGGCATCGTCCAGTTATCAGAGCGGATCCCGGTGCGCGGCCCACCGCCCCACATCCTCGAACACCGGCATCGCGCGGTCGATCATGTCGTCCGACGCGGTCAGACTGATGCGGAAGTAGTCGGGTGTATTCATGATGGCGCCGGGCATGACGAAGAGATCGCGATCGGCGAGCGCGTTCCACAAGTGCTCGGGATCGCCCTTCGGCCACCTGCTCCAGAGATAAAACGTCCCCTCGGGCGCCAATACGTCGTAGCCGGACCTTGCAAGCACTGCGGTAAGCCGGTCGCGACGTCGCGCCAGCACCTTCTGGTCGATCGAAAGGTTTTCGAGGTCAGGCACCGCGTATTGCATCACGGCGCTGGGAAAGCACCAGCCGAGCGACATCTGAGCGGAAAATACGGCGCCGCAGAGCGCTTTCCGTTCCGCTGTAGGCATCAGCGGCGAGATCGCCAGATAGCCGAGCCGTTGGCCGGGTATGAGTAGAACCTTGCCGTAGCTATAGGAGATCAGCGTCCACGGATACAGCTTCGCCGGACTGGTGAAGTCGCGCCCATCGAAGCGCAACCGTCGATACGGCTCGTCCGACAGCAGGAATATGCGATGGCCGATCCTGGCCGAGGCGCGTTCGAGCAGTTCAGCGAGCTGCCGCAATGTTTCATGATTGTAAATCCGCCCGGTCGGATTGTGCGGCGTGTTGACGATCACCATCCGGGTCCGGGGGCCGATTGCCGCCTCGATGGCCCCGAAATCAAGATCAAATAGTGGCGGCTTGAGTCTGACCTTGCGCGGCACAGCATCCGCAGCGAGCAGCATTGGCTCGTAGCAGAACCACGCCGGTTCGGAGAAGACGACTTCATCGCCCGCATCCAGGATCAAGCGGAACGCCACAGCTATGGCCGCGAAGGCGCCAGCGGTGAGCGCGATGTCGGCCGGCATGAAGGCCAGGTCAAGTTCCTGCCCGACCTGCTCGGCGAGAAATTCCTGCGCGTGCGGATCGCTTGTCTTATAGGCAAACCAGTTTTCGTTGCGCGGCATCGCGCGCTTGCGGAGCGCTGAGACGATCCCGTCGAGTGGCATTTCGTGCGGATTGCCGAAGGTGAAATCGCAGACGCCGGCTTCGAGCCGCCGCGCGCCATACCGCGAGTCAAAGTAGAAACGCGTCAGGGCGGCGAACGCGGCATCTGCAGCCCTGATGCGCGCTGACACTACAGACATTATGGTCGCGGCCCGCGTGCCACAACGGATCAGGCGCCGAACTGCGCAGCCGGCGTCGAGCGCGAAATCGCCATCTCCTCTTCATTCATGTCGGCGGGGATATCCGCGAACAGCGGCGTGCTCAAATAGCGTTCACCGGTGTCGGGCAACATGCAGAGAATCGTCGCGCCTTTCGGAGCGTCGGTGCAGACGCGCAGGGCACCCGCAAAGGTGCCACCGGCCGTGATGCCAACAAAGATCCCTTCCTTCTGAGCCAGTTCGCGGCTCCACCGCAACGCTTCAGCATTGGGGATCGGTAGAAGACGATGGATGACGCCCGTGTCGACCGCATCCGCCGTGAGCTTCGGGATGAAATCCGGAGTCCAGCCCTGCATCGGGTGCGGCTTGAACGAGGGGTGGGCCACCACAGGCGAGCCGTCAGGGTTCCGCTGCTGCGCGATCCCACTGCCCAAAAGCTGAGCGTCCTCGGGTTCGCAGACGATGACCTTCGTTTCGGGCCTCTCTTTCGCCAATACCCGTGCCACGCCTTTGAGCGTGCCGCCCGTGCCATAGCCCGTGACCCAGAAGTCGAGCGGTTCGCCCTTGAAGTCTTCGAGGATCTCCACCGCAGTCGTCCGTGAATGAAAGTCGGGATTGGCCTCATTCTCGAACTGGCGGGTCAGGAACCAGCCGTGTGTTTTGGCCAGCTCAATGGCTTTTGTGACCATTCCCATTCCACGCTGCGCCGCTGGCGTGAGCACCACCTTGGCGCCGAGAAAACGCATCAGCCTGCGGCGCTCGACACTGAAGGTCTCGGCCATGGTCACGACCAGCGGGTAGCCCCTTTGGGCGCACACCATTGCGAGACCGATACCGGTGTTGCCGCTCGTGGCCTCGATGACGGTTTGCCCGGGCTTCAATTCTCCCGAGCGCTCCGCTGCCTCGATGACACCGAGCGCAAGGCGGTCCTTGACCGAGCCCAACGGATTGAACGCTTCGATCTTGACGTAGAGATTTACGTCTGGAGGAGCGAGCCTGTTGATCCGCACAACTGGCGTATTGCCCACCGTTTCAAGAATGTTTTTGAAGCGGCGTCCCATAAGTGTTCTCCATCGGCTCGGTGATATCGAAATGCGGTCTCGCACCGCTCCTTAGATGGAGAGCGGGTGGCAGGTCAACCAAATACGGCGTTACGGTGGACTGTTCCGCGCGGGATATCGTGCAGCAAAGGGGTGCTTCGATAAGTCCAGTCGTCGCGCGACAAGCGAATAGGTTGCTCCCTCTCCGCGCTTGCGGGGAGAGGGGTGGGGTGAGGGGCCTTTCCACAAGCTCTCGCGGAGAAGCCCCCTCACCCGGAATGAGCGCGTAAGACGCGCTCATTCCAACCTCTCCCCGCAAGCGGGGAGAGGTTAAGAAGCCCCACCGACTCAGCGTCACAACGGAATCAACCCGATCGCTTTCTTTAGGTTGTTGTAGGGTTTCGCTCCAGAGCCGTGCGCGGGGGCGATCGTCTTCACGTCGAGATTGTTCATCGTGATAACGCGGTAGAGGTCGATCATCTGCTCCGGCGTGCGCGCCGGATCCCTCGGGTCGTCGCCGGCCGGCGGATTGTATCCGTCGCCGTAATACAGCAGCCCTTCCTTCGGCATGAACACCAGCAGGTTGGCGACGTTATGGCTGGTGCCCTTCATGTGGTAGATTTCCAACGTTCTGGTTCCGTCGGTCATTACCTTTTTGTCGCTTACGGTTTCGAAAGCCGCGGGCTTGGGTGATTTCGATAGAAGGTCGGGTGCGATCGTCCGCGGTCTTGCCCACACTTTTTCAAAGAACGGCTTGTTCAGTTCGTGGGTGACGACGGTCACGCCTTTCGCCACATAGGTGCGAAGTCCGCCCGCATGGTCGTAATGCGCATGCGTATTGATGACATAGCGGATTGGCTTGTTCGGGATGACCTTGGCGATTTCGTCGATAACCGCCAGCGAGCGCGCTTCGCTGCCGATGCCTTCGACGACCGCGACATGATCGTTGAATTCGACCGCCCAGTTGCGCGCATTGGGCGTGCCGAAGTACCACACGCCATCCGCGAGCTTATCTACCGTCACCCCGGGCCTGGCCGGCGGGACGGCGGCCTCTCGGACGTTGGCCGGCACATCGATCGTCACGGCGGCATTGGGCTTAACCTCGCTGACCGTGATGTCGAGCGTCGGGTGGCCATCCTCCATCTGCACGATGTGCCGCGGGAATTTCATTCCACCGAAATCAGCATAATCGGTGTACGCGATCTCGATCGGATAATCGCCGATCACTTCGTTGGTCGACAGGTAGCTCACCTTTTCAATCAGGTTCTGCGCGTTGAGTGTCGCCCTGACCTCTCTGCCGTCGAGGCTGAAAGTCGCGGTGTTGCCGTCAACGCGCGCGCCATTGGCCATGGCGGCCTTGATCACGCCGTGCGGCGTGGCCCATAATTGGTGCAGACGATCGCCGACGGCGCCGGCGTTGGGGATCGCCTGGTTGCCAGCTTCCTGCCAGGCAAATTTGCCGCTCACAACCGAAACCGTACGCTGGTCCGCCCCAACTGCCTGCGCCCCGCCGCCGCGCGGTGGGTGCTCCCCTTGCGAACGTACCTGAACGAGCCGCATCGCCGGCGTCTGGTAGTTGATGGCAGCGCTGTAGGTGCGCTGTATGAAGCGCGGCCAGTGCCCGCCTGGCTCGAAGGCCTGCCCAAAGCTGAAGAAATCGCCGCTGCCCGTGTACACGATCGAATTCAAGCTCACGGCACCCATAGCTTCGGCAGCCGCCGCGAGTCCGGTCTTCTGCTGTGCATGGCTCGGTATAGACAGAGCGACAGCCAATCCAGCAATCGCTATCTGGTGCATCCGCATCATCGCCTCCTTTTGGGAGATTGATCTCCTGTGGTCCGAAAGCGCAAAGCGAATTTCGACTGAGCCCGCTTTTTGCGAAACAGCTACGCCGCTCCCGGGTTTCGCTGTCGCTCAACCCGGGCTGCGGTTCTTACGCTACTTCAACCTTCGGGTGACCTATGGGGCCATCCAGGTGGCGTTCCGTGCCGGCGCGAACCCAACCGGGATGACAGCGACTTCCTTCATGGACGCAATGTCGACCGCCGAGACGTTGTTCGTATGTTCGTTCGCCACATAGGCCGTCTTGTTGTCAGGCGTAATCGTCAACCAGCCTGCTCCCTTTCCGCCAAGCGTAACACTGCCCAGCAGCTTCAAATCCGGGAGCGAATAAGAGTAGAGAGCGTTGTTCAGCCGGCTGTTGACCAATAGCGTTTTCTGGTCCGAGGTGACGGCGATCCCGTGGGACCCGGCAGGCGGCCCGTGCGGGTTCTGTTTGTCCGGAGCTATGTCGGGAAGCTTGATTTGATTGGTTCTTACGCGGGTTGCAAAATCCACGACCGCAAAGCCGTTAAAACCACCCAATTGGGCGTATACCTTATCGGTAGAGCCGTCGGGATTCTTCGTGATTGCCATCGGCGAGGGCGACGGACTCATGGGTAACGTCCAAGCGACCTCCTTAGTCTGCGTGTCGATCACGAACATCGAGTTCGCAGGCGGTTTGGCGCCCCTGCTGGCGCCAGCAAGCACATACTTGCCGTCCGGTGTGACGTTGAGGTCGTGGATGCCGCCCTTGAGCGGGATCGTCTTGACGTTCTCGAGCGCGACAGTGTCAATGATATCGACGCCGCCGGTCGCATTGGCCTTGATCTGTGGAAACTCCGATACGTCGTCGTACGTAAGGGCGATCGCGACATAGATCCATCGCCCGTCGGGCGTTATGTCAATGAGGTTGGGATTCCCGCTCAGAGGAATTCGTTTGGTCACCTGGAGCGTTTTTCCGTCGAAAACGGTGACCGTATTTTCCGCCTGCTCGCTGACGTAGATTCGGCTGTTGTCCGGTGCCACCACGACCCCATGGGGCGCTTCGACCCCCTTGATCTCTGCCACCACCTTGTTGGTCGCAGGATTGATGATGTGGATGTTATCACCGGCGGAGTTCGTCTGGATGACCCGCAGTTTCGAGCCCTGCGCAGCCACTACTGAACATGATACCGTACACAGAACGATCCCGGCCAAAGCCGCAAGACCGCCACGAAATGCCTGTTTGCTCGTCATCTTCGTCATCCCTCTTTGCGCGAAAAGCTATCCTCCTGAGACTTGTCAGGAGGCACGTCTATCAGGAGACAAGTCCGTAACTGCTGCTACTTCAGCTTCGCTCCAAGCACGAATTCTTTCAATGTCAGCCACTCAGGGTCGTTCTGGGAGTTGAATTGCTGCCCTCCCCCGTGATGGGGATCACCACCCGCCTCTTCGGCGAGCGGATGTGTGATCAGTTTGCTCCCCTCCCAGCCGGGCACAACCACCTTCTGCACCAGCTGGAAGTTCCGGCGCGACTGCTCTTCGTTCCAGGTCGCGCTCCCAGGCGAGCGCCGCACCAGATGGAACGGCGCGTTGTTGAACGTATGGCAAACGACGCATCGCGCGTGGCCAGTACGCTTGGCAAGGAAGATGGGCTCGATCTTGGCTTTGAAAAATTCGTAATCGAGCGACGGCGATGCGGTGGAGGAAGTAGGCGGCGCGGTAGAGGAAGCAGCCGGTTGGCTGCCCGCCTGCGTTACCGATCCCGCCAAGAGCAGACACGCCCCGATGACCGCGTAAGACGAGGCTCTCTTCATTCCGGGCATTAGAAGCCTCCCACGAAATTATATGATTGGAAAATGGATTGTGTGCCTTCGCGAAAGCGCTTGTCAAGTTGCCGCATGGGGGTGCGAGGAGAATCCAGGCCTTTCGGGTCAGTCGTTACGTGCGGCATGCTGCGGCGATCGACGCCGGTCAGAACGGGACTGCGCGCTGAAGCGCTACTGTCGGCCGGTGCTGTCGCATCGAAGAGCCACAAATGGTATATTCCGCCGGTAACGAAAGCGTAGCCACATGAACGTTGCCGTCACCACCGCTGCCGAAGGTTTCCCGCGCCGGGCATTCACCGTCGAGGATATCAGTCGCATGATCGAAGCCGGCATCATCCGCGAGGACGAGAAGTTCGAGCTGATCGAGGGGGAAATCGTGATGATGGCGGCCAAGGGAATCGCGCACGAGCGGATCAAATCAGCTCTGACTGTCGCAGTCGCGCGTGCCTTACCGGAGGACCTGACGGTCGGCGTCGAAGCAACGCTGCGACTTACCGAGATGATTATGCTTGAACCCGATCTTGCGGTTTTTCCCAGGGAGTTATTCAAGAAATCCTCCACGGGGTTCGCCCAGCTCGACCCCGGCGAAGCCCGTCTCGTTATTGAGGTCGCGGTCTCAAGCCTCGCCTACGACAAGGGGCTCAAGGCGCGGCTTTATGCCCGCCATCGAGTCAGGGAGTTTTGGGTCATCGACGCAAACGAGCGCACAACCTGGATCCATACCGGTCCGAGCGGCGACGGATGGTCATCGGTTGTCAAATGCGGGCCCGAACATGCGCTCATCACGCCGGCGCTTCCCAACTTCTCGATCAGACTGAGTGAGATCGACTGACGCGGCACGAAATAGTCCTCAGCCCGATCTGCGGAGAAATGGCCATGAAGATTCGCGCGCTCCTTTCATTGCTGGTATTCGCCGTCGCAACTGTCGGCGGTTCGGCGTCGGCCCAGGTCTATCCGTCCCGCCCCATCACCATGGTGGTGCCGCTTGCGGCAGGTGGACCGCTTGACACATTGGCGCGCATCCTGGCCGAGCCGATGCGGGCTTCGCTCGGCCAACCTGTCATTGTCGAGAATGTCACCGGCGCAGCCGGCACGGTCGGGACCGGCCGCGTCGCCCGCTCGGTGCCTGACGGCTATACCTTCGGCATGGGATTCCTGGGCACCCATGTACTCAACGCCGCGATCTATGCGCTGCCTTACGACGTGGTGAAGGATTTCGAGCCGATCGTGCTGATTTCCAGCAATCCCCACGTGATCGTTGCCAGGGCCTCCTTGCCGGCGAAGGACCTCCGCGAGCTCATCGGCTGGCTCAAGCTCAACCAGGACAAGGCGTCGGCCGGCACCGCCGGGGCGGGCGCCAGCACCCACATGGCTGCGCTTCTGTTCCAGCAATTGACGGGCGTTCGCTTTCAGCTTGTGCCGTATCGCGGCGCCGCGCCAGCACTGCAGGACGTCATGGCCGGACAGATCGACCTGATGTTGGATGTGGTGTCGAACTCCCTGCCCTATCTGCAGGGCGGCAAGATCAGGGCCTATGCAGTCACTGCCAGTACCCGCCTCGCCTCGGCGCCCGACATCCCGACCGTGGACGAAGCCGGACTGCCAGGATTTCACATGTCGACCTGGTATGGGCTGTTCGGTCCCAAGGGGATGCCCAAGGACATTGTTACGAAGCTCAATGCGGCGGCTACCCATGCGCTGGCCGAGCCCGCCGTTGCGCGCCGCCTCTCCGATCTCGGCCTGGAAACGCTGCCGCCCGAACAGCAAACGGCCGAAGCGCTCGCATCGCTTCAACGGGCCGAAATCGAGAAGTGGTGGCCGATCATCAAGGCAGCCAACATCAAGCCGGAGTAGAGGGCGGTAGGTCTGTAGCCCGGATTGAGCGGCAGCGAAACCCGGGGGCAGCATTACCATTGGGATAAGCCGTTCCCGGATTTCGCTGCGCTCTATCCGGGCTACAGACTCGTAGGGCGAATTAGCGCAGCATAATCCGCCACGGACGGCGGGTTACGCCTTCAGCTAACCCCCCTATTTGCTATCAACTCACGCAAGGTCACCACAAACTCAAGGTCACCCGCTTGGATCCCGACTTCATTCACGAACTGTTCGCACCATTCCGTCCCGTGACGATGAAGCGCATGTTCGGCGGCGCCGGTCTTTACGCCGAAGGGCTCATGTTCGGGATCGTCTTCGACGGCACGATTTATCTGAGGGTGGATGTGGCGAGCATTCCGGAATTTGAACGCGAAGGCAGCGCCCCGTTCGTTTACCCCCTCGCAAAGGCTCATGCCGGGCGGCCATCGCGGCATTTTTGGCGTCTGCCCGTGCGGCTCTACGACGAGCCCGATGAGCTGGCGGTCTGGGCCGCTCGTGCACTTGCCATTGCGGAACGCCGGGGGCGTGCCCCGCACGTGCCAATCAAGAAAAAAGCGCCATCAAAACGGCCGGCGGGGCAGCGAAAAGCGTAAACATGAAAAACATCACAGTTTCGATAGACGAAGACACCTATCGGGCACGCATGAGGGCGGCCAAACACGGTACTTGCGTCTCCGCGCTCTTCGGGCGTTTTCTGATCGAACTTGCGTCGGCGGAGAGCGCTGCCGAGCGCGTTAAGCAAGACGAGCGCAAGCTGCGCGCGCGTCATCGACTTCAGCGCCGGCGACCGCTTGCCGAGGGAGGAGGCGCACGGGCACCGCGCATGATCGTGCCCTCACCGTCGCATGCGCGGGGCAAGCTCGCCGCAGCCTCTCGCGCTCCGGCTATTACGCCGCGCTCGGTGATGGGGCGGGTAATGAGCCGCACCGACGTCGAAGGCGCAGTCGGGGACCAGCGAGTGCTGTAATCGCCGAGGCGCGCCTAAAGATCAGCTTCAGCTGCCAGGAGACGTTGCGGCCCTCGCTTCTTGATCGTGATGGGCCGCTTCCGGACTTATGCATCGCACAATAGAAGCCCAAAGCGAACTCCCGACCGGCCGCCGATTGAGCGATAGTCGGCAAATGGAAACGCCCAGATACCTGCATCTGAAGCCCGGCGAAGCCCCGCCGCCGCGACTGGAAGGTGTTGCACCTTTCAAGGCTGTGGTTGTGGTCGACAGCGAAGTGACGCCCGAGTGGCAAGCGCAGGTCAGCGACTGGCTCGTCCGAAGCGGTTGCCGTTACATGCTGGCTTGGGGGTGGAAGTGCGGTGATTGGGATACCAGCGTCGATTTAGCCAGTTTGGCTATGTTCGATTACGGAGAAATCCCCGACGACGACTTTGTCATGACGACTTGGCATGCGAACGAGTCGCTTCAGGAAACATTCTGGTTCGCCGCGGGATGCGCGCACCCATCATTGAAGCTCGAGAGAACTTACGTCGTACACATTGCACCAGAAAGCAGAGCGACCGAGCTACTCAAGGCCTTCCGCGCCGCCCAAGAGGAAACCGACTAGCGGGCTGCAAAAAACCCGAGGAGTTTACGTATCCTGGTGGCTTCTACAAATTGCGCATTCCGCCCGCTCGAAGACGGCGGCTGCTCGCTTGTGAACGGTTGATTAACTCGCTTTGGCTCGCATCGTGAACTGTTCACTCGTGGCGGAAGCTGTTGCTTCCGCTCTGGGTCAACCCGCCTCATGATTTGCGGCCGGTCAGTCCCTTTTTCAAACGCCGACGTTTTACAGCCCGCCATTCGTCGATCGGCTTCACCCCCTCACCCGCTCCGGAAAGCGCTCTGCCAGCCCCTCGCGTGTCGCCTCCACTACCCCGCGCTCCGTGATGAGGCCCGTCACAAGCCCCGCCGGCGTCACGTCGAAGGCGTAGTTGGCGACCGGCGAGCCGTTGGGCACCACCGTCACGGTCTCGATCCGGCCGTCGGCGGCGCGGCCCGTTATGGTAGCGACCTCCTCGGGCCCGCGTTGTTCGATTGGGATCTCGGCAATCCCGTCGACAAGTGAAAAATCGATGGTCGACGACGGCACCGCTGCAAAGAACGGCACGCCGTTGTCCCGCGCTGCGAGCGCTTTGAGATAGGTGCCGATCTTGTTGCACACGTCGCCTTGCGCGGTGACGCGGTCAGCGCCGGTGATAACGAGATCGACGAGTCCGTGCTGCATCAGGTGCCCGCCGGCGTTGTCGGCGATCACCGCATGGGGGACGCCCTGGTGGCCAAGCTCCCAGGCGGTCAGCGCGGCGCCCTGGTTGCGCGGCCGGGTTTCATCAACCCAGACATGGACCGGCAGGCCCTTGAGATGCGCCTTGTAGATCGGCGCGGTTGCGGTGCCCCAGTCGACCGTCGCGAGCCACCCCGCGTTGCAGTGGGTGAGCACATTGACTGGCGCGCCGGGCGCCTTGGCGGCGGCAATGCGTTCGATCACCGCAAGGCCGTGGCGTCCGATGGCCTCGTTGTTGGCAATGTCCTCCCGGCAGATCGCGGCGGCGCGCGCGTAGGCAGCGGAGACGCGCTCGTCCCGCGGCTGGTTACGCACAGCTGCCGCGATTTCGTCGAGGGCCCATTTCAAGTTGACCGCCGTGGGTCGCGTGGCCACGAGGGTCGCATATGCCTCCTCGAGCGCAGCGTCGGACGCATCGGCGCGCAATGCGAGGCACAGCCCGTACGCCGCAACCGCCCCGATTGCCGGCGCACCCCGCGTCTGCATCGTTGAGATGGCGCGGGCCGCATCCGTAAGAGTCGCAAGCCGCAGCGTCACCAACGCATGCGGCAGCTTCGTCTGATCAATGATACCGACAGACCAGCCGTCGGCCTCGACCCACACGCCGCACATCCACTTTCCATCGATCAGCATCGCGGTTTCCAGACATCCACAGTGTAGCAGCGCGGCAATATGCTACCCAGCTCCGCGTCGGATCTAAAGCGGACGCCTTGTTTGGAACCAATGAACCGATTATGACGCCAGTCGTAACCGTTAGAGAACGCGTCAAAGCACGTGATTTTCCACAAAGATTCAGCTAATGTGCGGTCACGAATACTTGTATCTTGTCATTCCTGGTCCCGAGCGCAGAGGGGGAGCCTGACGCCGATGGGTGTGAAACGTTAGAGTCATTACGCTAGGCTGCCTACAGCTTTTTGGGACGAGTTGCGGTTCCACATGGATGCTCAGTGCGGTTCAGCGACGAACGTCGGCGAGCCTCGCGCCTCAGGCCGGCGCGAGGCCAGGATCTTGGCCGCCGCCCGCGTGCTCTCGATCGACTACCGGCCGATCGTCGAAGACGCTGTAGCCAACCTCACCGACAATACGCCTGATAAGCGCGAAGAGGTTTATGCTCACGCGCGCTCCGTCGTCGAGCGCCACCTGCAGCTTATGCGGCTGCCGGAACCGATCATCGAACTCGAAAAGCTTGTCCTCGACCTGACCATAGGGCGGATCGAACGGCAGTGGCAGGCGCAAGACGCCGAACCGGCGATGTGGGAGGATCCGCCCGAACGCCCTATCGAGCACGGTGCCGCCGCGCGGGCTCTTGGTTCGCTCGGCAGGGCGATGACAGCTGTCGGAACAGCGTTGCGCTTCGTGCTGATCGTGTTTGGGCTTCGACCCGCTGTTTCAGCCATGTTGGTCCTGGCGAGATTACTGCGTCTGCTGGCTAGTCCAATCGGTGTTGCCGCGATCCTGCTGACCATCGCAGGGACGATTTTGTTCGGCTTATACGTCGACAACAACACCACCTACCGGAGCCTGATCGATGGTCCCGTCGGACGGTTGATTTCGGGTGTCCATGTCGAACCGAGCGCGGCGACCAGTGTAACCAACCAGGCCAGCGATGTCGCGACCGATCGTAGTCCCACCCGGGTCAGCTCAATCGATGCGGCGTTTGCAGTGCCGCCGGATGCGCCGGCGAACTCGACAACGTCAACGGCATGCGACGGCGAGTCTTCGCGTTCGGAACGCGGCGCTTGTGCACATGACGCCCAAGATGGAGGCGCGGAAGCCCCGAAATCTGATACTGAGCCTCCCTGGCTTGCGGATTTCGCAGCCTTGAATGAGTCCATTTACGGGCGGGCAACCACGCCAACCGGCCTGCCGAGATCCGCCGGGGATAACGGGGCGCTCAGCGCGCCGCCACAGGGCGCGCCGGAACCGAATGCGGCGATACTGACCCCGGGTAGTGCGGCCAGTGCAGCCTCGGACACGGCACCGCGTACCGCTCCTGCGCCGGAGTCCCCGCCTCCGCCCATAAGGCCGGTCAACGCCAAGGTCACGGCACTCATCGAGAGCGGCAAACGCGCCAACCTCAGGGGCGATCTCGACCGCGCCGTGCGCGATTTCAGCGAGGCGATCCGCATCGACCCGAAATACCCTGACAGCTATTCGGAACGCGGCCAGACACTGTTCAAGCTGGGCGAGATCGAACGCGCGATCGCAGACTATTCCGCCGCGCTCGCGCGCGACGCGCAATATGGCGCCGCACTGCGCGGGCGCGGAATGGCATATCTCTACAGCGGCAAGGCCGACCTTGCATTGGCCGATCTCTCGAGGGCGATCGAGCTTGCCGAGTATGATCCGCGGCTGTTGTCCCCGATCGAACTGTTCTATGCGCGTCGCAGCCGCAGTTCGATTTACGAATCCAAACAGCAATTTGACCTGGAGATTGCGGATTGTACCGCGCTCATCGAATCCTATACACACGATCCGATGCTGGTTGAGGCCCTCACGGCGAATTACGGCAGTGCCGCGGCTGCCAACATCCTGGCCACCATCTACCGCCAGCGCGCCAATGCCTTCATAAGGAGATCGAACTGGGAACGCGCGATGGCTGATCTGACAGAGGCGATTCCGCTGAGTGCAGACCGCGGCTATACCGCGCTGATCGACCGTTCCAAGCTTTACGAGGGGCTGGGCCAGCGCAATCTCGCTGCGGCCGATGCGCGGGCTGCGCTTGGCATTCGCCCCAGCAGCGAAGAGGCGCGGCTGACACTCGACCGTCTCGGCGCGCCCGCAAAGCCAACTCTCCCCGGGAGATTGTGACTGCGCCCCCGGATGTCGTGGCGCTTGCGAGCGTCCTCCGCTATCACAACGCCATCCGGGATTGCACGGCTGAGCTTTGTAGCAAGCGGACGCCATTACCAGCGCTCCATGGCAGCAAACGCGCTGTACATGTCGATTTCATGCTGTGAGAGTGAAGGCGTCACCTTCTCGATCGCGCGAACGACCGCCGCTTCATCAATCTCCGGCTTGTCAAGGATAACGGCATCGCGCGCCGCTTCTGTCACGATAAGTTCCAGGTCGGAGCCAACATAGTTTTCCGTCATCCCAGCAAGCCTCTTCAAGTCTATCGTTGGGCTATACGGGCGGCCGTTGAGGCAAAGATGGAACATTTCTTCCCGAGCTTCAAAATCAGGTGGAGGCACGAAGATGCGCTTATCCATCCTCCCCGACCGCAGGATCGCCGAATCTATCATGTGCGGCCGATTGGTCGCCCCAATTACCAAAATCCTGTCAGCACCCGCATTGTTGAGCTGAAGAAGGAATTCATTGACCTCTTCTTTCTTTATGTCCGCATGCGCCCCCAGCTCTTCACGTTTGGGGATCAGGCCCTCGATTTCGTCGATGAAGATAATCGCGGGACTTTCCTTGCGCGCCATGTCGAACACTTTGGCAATGTTGCCAACTGCGCCGTGGACGTAAGGCGTTCCGACAGACGAGGGATTCATTTCGAATAAGTGATAACGAAGCTCCTCTGCCAACTGCTTGACGATGAACGTCTTGCCGCATCCTGGCGGACCATAGAGGAGCAGTCCATTGGGGATCGACAACTTGAACTTCTCGTACTTCTCCGGATTGAGAAGCGGATTGATGACATCCCTGATGAGAAGGTTCTTCAGGTCCTTCATCCCGGCAACGCTGTCCAGGCCACGAGTCGTCGAAAGGTCCTCGCTGATCGTCGCCAATTGCTCGCGCGTGTGAGTGGGGACAAGAACCGCGGGATACGTCTCGCTGCCAACCGAAATTTCTATGAGATTGTGCCGGCCGCGGCTCGACACGGATTTGCGCTTTACCTTGGGAAAAAGGTAGAGAAAGCGCCCATCCGAGAGCGAGTAGACCTCAGCAAAAAAGACACGCTCGACGCGGTGCTTGACTATCAGGGCATCAGCGACCTTGAAGCCAACGTGAAGTGTGGGCTTTGTAACGGTGGGCACTCTAGCGACTTCTCCTGCAGTGAGTTAGCAGATAGTTATTCCGCGCTTGCACTTGTTGGTTATAAATGTCGATGCGGGTCTGATGCGACGAGTAGTCCCTCTTGAGTAAGGTCAGCTGCGCGTTATACCGCGAGACCATTGCGTTGTAGCGGTCGATCGCCGTCTGATCCGAATATTGATTGACTGTGCTCGTATCGATCTGAAGTTTGAGGGAGTCCAAGGCGTCACTCCGGCGCTCTAGCTCCCCTTGCGCCTGGGTGAGTTCAAATTCGTTTTTCGGCGCTATCAAATCAGCTTGGTTTGAATCGTAGCTGGAGCAGCTGAACTGGCCGTTGTTGACGGTGGTAGCGCCGCTAGCCGCCGGCGGCCGATATACTGGGGTTTGCGGCTGGTAGGTGGGCGGCGGTGTGTACGATTCGGGTGCGGATCGTCGGCTCGAAGTCTTATCGCTCGTTTCGACCCAGATGAAAAGGGCAATAAAGAGACCGCCAATGATGGCGATATTGCGCCAGTTAACTTTATATGTTGAAGTCGCTTGTGTCTGAGCCTCACGAGGCTTGGCCTCGTCCAGGAATCCCAGATCAACGTTGAGGTGTTCCTTATCGCCTTGCATTGGTCAGCACATTCACGCACGCCCTAATCAACTCAGGCAATACGACCGCATTTGGGGTGGACATGGGGACCGTGGCAAACGAGACACCTTTACCGTTTTTGTTTTTCCAGACAGTGACATTGCCGGCGCCAAATGCCGGCACATAAATAGTATCGGTCCATGGAACGTGCTCGCGGCCGCCGAATAGCTTGCCGCGCGAGTATCCCTTGCGTGTGAATTCAATATCACCTATATGCACAGCTTCACCGTTGACGAAGATGCGGCGCACTATCTTCTCGACGATTTTTGGTTGGATCACGTGGGACGCGATACCAGCAAGTTTTTGCCACACGTCCTGTTTCTTTTCGTTGCCAATATAAAGCGTGGTGCCCCAGGAGACGTCGATGGTTTGGTCCGCGGAGCCGACCATGAAGCTGTAGGACTGAGAAATGGGAACCAGATTCACCGAGCGCCGCATGGCGTAATAGGCTACTCTGGTCGCGTCCTTGTAGTAGATTTTCCGCCGATCGTAGGTCAAATGGTCGGGCTTGAAGACGATCGTCCCGCCGCCGAACGTGCCGGGTATCTCTATGGCGAGCGTGTTGTCCTGCTCGAAGGAAAGGTTCTCTTGAATCTGCTCCAGATCGGTTTTGAGCAAGGCCTTGAGGCTGTCTGTGCCGACGATCTTGTTAGCGAACTGGAGCAGCTTTGAGGATGTATCAATGTCCTTATGATGATTGTGAATATCGAGGACCACCTTGCGCAGGGCGGCTGCTGCACGATCACGCAACAGTTTGGTGGTGCTGTCTTCATAAAGACCAGCATCGATCAGCTTGTTTAGCTCCGCCTGTATTGAGGCGACCGGGCCTTTGAGCTGGTTCGCTTTTGCACTGTCGTAATTATCCGCCTCGCCAAGCTTCACCTGATCAAGCTGCTCGATTGCTCTCTCAATCGTCTGAAAGACAGGGCTGAGAATTTTTTCTTCGATCTTCTTGCCGCGGGCGCTGAAGAGCTGTCGGAACCTGTAGACAAAGTCCCCGCCGCCACGGACCTCCTGTATTTCCGCATACACATCCGAAAGATCGCCCGCCGCATTTTTCCGGAAATCGGAAATAGCCTCGCCGCTCAGGATTTCTGCATCCTGCTTGTATTCCTCAGCAAACGCCTTCCAGAATTTTGGCGAATCCAGGAGCATGGCCCACGTTGAGAGAGACGCCTCTATCCGGCTAGCGGGATTGACGCCGCGCAGCAAGGATACGGTCAGCGCCAGAGCCAGATTGCGCTTGTGCGTGAATGCATCATCGTTCTGTTTCTCAGAGGCCGCCTGCCAAACGGCAATTGCATTGCCGAAGTCCCTTTGAGCAAGATGATCCGCAGCGTTCTTGTCGATATCATCGGCAATACGGAACCAAAAGAAATATTCCCTAAGGCGCGCCTTAGGCGCCTGAAGGCGCCGCAGGGCATCCTTTACTGACTCTTCGGTGCGGTAGTTTTCGAAGGTCTGAATATCAAGGTCGTATTCCGGCATGTCGTCTATCTTGAGACGTTGAACGATCTCATTGGATCGCTGGAGTATTTGCTTGGCGGTGGCCGTGCCGGTCAGCCCCAGCACATGATACGCGTTGTGCTTGAGTGATGTGGTCATAACATCACCGTCTAATCCCGGAAGTATTGATCTTGGGGGACTGCGCACTTTCTATCGGGCGGAGAGCGTTTAGCCCTCGGCAACTGCGTTTGAGAGCTTCGATATCGTTCTTCTCGATCGCCCGCTGGCCCTGCTCAATGAAATAGGTCGCTTCCCTTGGACTGCTGAAATTGCGCTCATTGATGAGGGTACGGAAGTGATGAACCCAGGTTGCCGGATGTGAGAACACTGCCCGGCCACCCAAGTCGCGGAGGCGCTCGTTGACACCCATCAAGAGTGTCTTGTCATTTGCTCGAATGGCCCTCTCGCCTTCGGCTTTGATCTCCACCAACTGAAGCGATTGTTTGTTCCGGTCGTCGGCGTCGGGGATCTCAGCGACGATCTCCGTAACGCTGCGTATTCCTTCGTTGAATTCCTTCGTGAGCTGCGGCATCTCGCTCGCCTGCTGCGCTTCGTCGAGAATCTGTTTGAGGTCGCGCACCTGCTTGACGGCTTTCCGCTTCTCGTCCTGGTCGATGCGAGCGTTCTGTAAGCTCGTGGAGACTGAGCTAAGGGCAGTGACGATCTGCTCCATCTGGTCATCCGAGTAGTTGGACGACATAGAGCGTGCGCGTTCGAGTTGGGTATCCAGCTCCTTCTCGACCTCGTCAATCTTGACGATCTCGTCGATGAAAGTGGAACGTGCGTTTAAGGTAAGGTCGATCGAGGGGATGTATGCGGTAACCGACAGCTCGCGAATTTCGTTGATCTCAATGGTCAACTCGACATCCGTGCCCTCGGGTAGGTCGCGAGGAAGGTCGCTTCCTTTGATTCCCAATTCACATACAAAGGCGTTGCGGTCAGGAATGTCTGATTCCCCTTCGCTAACGCGAATCCAGAGCGGATTGTCGTTTTGTGCTTTCTTGAGGGCACGGACGGTTTTGTATTTTTCCGTTTTCTTGGCGGGGAGTACGGCGCCCTTTTCAATGAAGCGTTCGAAGACATCCTTGCTTCCGAGCCTGTCCTGAAACCCCTTTTTTGATACAGCGACGCCAATGGAATGAGGCAAGGGCGCGCCGGCGATGGATAGACCGTGCGCAATGGTAAACGAGTCTGGGTCTACGGTGATCTGATTATCTTTCGCGTCAAAAACGTAAATCCAAAATAGATTGGACTTGTTGGGTTCGAGCGTTACGGACGTAAAGAATTTGCCGTTCTTGAGAGGGACGTTCGGGCCGGAATACGTGCCGCTATCGGACTGGATTTTGAGGTAGTGCTGACCGCCCTCCAACCCTCCAACAATTCCTGTCACCGTCTGTTCGGTCTCTGCCGTCAGCGCCTCATAGTTTAGGCTCAAAGCGTGAGTACCAGCCAGGAGCGCCCGGTTCCTTGAGGTTTCGTCGGGCACTTTTTGGCCCATTGCAAAAATGCAGGCGCCGCGCGCGACGACGGTCAGAGGATCGACCGACGAATCCGTCGGAATGCTCAGCTCTGTGTCGAGTCGCTGCCAGACGTACGGAATCTGTGTTGGGCCCCCGACAAGGATGATCTTTGAAACGGCGGACCTGGTAACGCCGCTTTCCTTGAGCGTCCGTTTGCAAAGGTCGATCGTCCTATTCATCAGCGGATCCATCAACCTTTCGAATTCC
>DATGCX010000394.1:0-3348 GCA_035311445.1 Xanthobacteraceae bacterium
GAAGGCCACCAACGGCGTGCTCTTGTTCAAATTGCCGACGTCCTTGTCGAAATCAAAACGCAAGGGATCGGCGCCGGGATTTGGTGGCGACAGCCAGATGTACGGAATTTGACCGAGTCCCAATGAGAAGTCGCCTGGCGGTGTGACGGGCGTCCCGATTTTGCGGGATGGAATGCCGCTCGGTGTCATGAAGCCGCCGTCATAGGCGTAGCCGTGGACCGTAGTGTCGGCGGGGTCGTGGACCGCTGCCGCGGCGGGCGCCTTGACCGGCTGGCCTAGAGAGTTTCGCGGTCCCTGGTTGATCTTCTTGATGGCATCGATCTGCGCGGAACTCAGACAGGTGTCGGTCTTGGCGCCGGCGCATCGCAGAGGCTGTCCGGTATCCGGGAATACAAAGGTTGCCGGATCGAACTTCGCCCAGCATGCCGGCAGATTGTCGACCACGTCATCGGCTACTCCGTCGAGCCGGTCGCAGGCCGCCAGGATGGCGCTTGTAAAAAGCTTCTGATCCACCTCCGGAAATGCCGGATACAAGAGCGGGCTGCCGTTCGCAGACTTCTTGATCGGAGCTTGCGTTATTGCCGCAACGGCCTGCACGCCCCAATCCTCGGCGAGCGCAATCGCTTCCAGATCATAGACCGGATCCCCGGACACGATGCCGTCGAAGTAGTCGGGAAAGTTCTGAGAGAAAACCATGCCCTGCCGGCCGCCTGTGGAGCAGCCGACGAAATAGGAGCGGTCCGGACCTTGGCCATAATAGGCATCGATCAGAAATTTGGCGGTCTGCGTCGTGACGTCGATCGAACGGTAGGCGTGATCGACGACTGCCTGCGGATCAAGAAAGAACTGATTGGGTACGGGCAGGTCCTTGTTCTCATGCCCGCCATCCTGGCTTACTACCGCCCAGCCGCGCGCCAGTGTGGGAGATAGCGTCCCAGCCGTGCCGGTTGCCGACGGCACCGCTCCTTCGGTGCCGCCACCGCCCTGAAACATGAGACGCCCGTTCCATTGAGCCGGCAAACGCAATTCGAAGCGGTCGCCGTATGGGAATCCGTCGACTCCGATGCGCTTATTGATGATACCCTGCACCTGACAATGATCCGGCAGGGCCACGCCGTCCGCCGACGTGGCGCCGCCGGGGATGAATTGCGCAAGTGTGATTTGTGTCGGCGCTACCGGGAAATCGGTGAGAGCTACGAGCTTAGCGCACGCGTCCGCCGGATCCGGCGGGGATGCGGCAAGACCAGCCGTCGCACCCAAGGTCGCCGCGGAAACCCCAACCAACAGGGACCCAAGGATTGACACGGGTAGTTGCGGCAGATGCGATTGCTTCATGTCCTCCCTCCGTCGCTCAGGCGATCTGGTCCCGCGTCGGCGCTGGGTTCTCCTACCGGGTAAGAACGCCGCGTGCAGCCGTAGGATGGTTGAGCGCACCGACTACGAAATGGAATGTTAGTTGAAGGCTTGCGCCCCCGCCAGCACATCACGCCATGTACTGCCCGCCATTGGCCGTCAGGGTCGAGCCGGTAATAAGACCGGCATCGTCGGAGGCGAGGAACAGGACACAGCGCGCAACCTCCTCGGGCTCGCCGAGGCGACCGATCGGGATCAAGGGCAGTATCGACTTCTCTAGCACGTCTTTCGACACCGCCTGCACCATTTCGGTGTTGATGTAGCCGGGGCAGATCGCGTTCACCGTGACGCCGGCGCGGGCATTCTCCTGGGCTAGCGCCTTGGTGAAGCCGATTTCGCCGGCTTTGGCCGCGGAATAATTGGTTTGCCCCATCTGCCCTTTCTGGCCGTTGATGGAAGATATGTTGATGATACGGCCGAACTTGCGTTCGCGCATGCCCTCGATCACTGGACGGCACATGTTAAACAGCGAAACCAGATTGGTGCTGATGACAGCCAGCCACTGCTCGGGCTTCATGCGATGGAACATGCTGTCGCGGGTGATACCGGCGTTGTTCACGAGCACCTCGATCGGGCCGAGATCCGTCGCGACCTGTTTCAACCCCTCGACGCAGGTGTCGTAGGACGAGACATCCCACTTGTAGACGCTGATGCCGGTCTCAGCTTTGAACTTGGCCGCCGTCTCGTCGTTGCCGCCGTAGTTGGCTGCTACCTTGTAACCCGCCGCATTCAAAGCCTTCGAGATCGCCGCGCCGATACCGCGCGTACCACCTGTTACTACCGCCACCCGTGCCATCGGATTCTCCCTGCATTCATTCAAAAACGATGTTCTGACCATGTAGGCCCGCGCACTCGATATCTTTGATCCCGCTCATAATGTGTAAGATAGGCAACACTTGGCCAATCTCTTTCCGCCTCCCGCAAAGCGGGGAGGCAGGAAAGAGTAATCCGGCATCCACGATCAATGTTTATCGGCTCGCCAGATCAACCCCCCAAGCCGGGGAGGGCGATGACCGCAGTCGGCGTCGCAATAACTCAAGCAACCGCGGTGTAGTTGCCGAACCTGATGAGATTCTCTTTCTGCTTCTCGTTGCGCGGTTTCAACTTGAACAGTCGCGCCGCGGTGCCGCCGAGGATGTTGTGCTTACCCCTCTCCGAGAGAAATGGGAGGTCATAGATGGTCGAAGGCAGGTCGAAGTCCCAGTGCGGATAGTCGGAGGCGTAGAGGAGCCGGTTTTCCGCATCCATCATGCGGAACGTCTGTTCCATCGCCTTGAGATCCTGAATCTCCATGGGCTGCGAGGAATAGTACATGTTACGCATGTACTCGCTCGGCTTCTTCCTCAGCAGCGGGCATTCCGACGGCCGCATCATGTATTCGTGGTCGAGGCGCTGCATCAGGAACGGTACCCAGGCGAGTCCCGACTCGATCCAGATCACCGGCAAGCTGGGGAATCGCTCAGGCATGCCGTTCACCACCCAATTGGTGCAGTGGAGGATGTTGTAGAACGAAAACCCGAGCGCGTGCACCGCGATGAAGCGGTTGCAGCCGCGGAACACGTTTTCGCTCCAATTGAAGGCCGAGTGGAACGATAGCACGAGGCCGCGTTCTTCGATGGCGCGGTACACCTTCATATAAGCGTTATCGTACACCGGCAGGGTGCGCACGGTGGTGATCATGAAGCCGCCGACGCCGTCGCGGTGACCGAAGGCGTCCACGTGCCGCAGCGACTCGTCGGGATTTGAAAACGGCAGGCACAGCATCGAGAACATGCGCCCGCCCGATTCCGGCAGCACCTTCTCGGTGACCCAGCGGTTGTAAGCCCAGCACAGATCGCACTCCATCTCCTTCTGGGGATGCAAGCCGATATTGAGCATGCCGGTCGGGAACAGGCAGGAATAGTCGACGCCCATGGCGTCCATCCAGCGATTGCC
>DATGCX010000395.1:0-2927 GCA_035311445.1 Xanthobacteraceae bacterium
TGATCAGCGGGATCGTGCATGTGCTGAGAGCTGGTTGTCGCTGGCAGGATTGTCCCTCGTGCTACGGCCCGCCGACGACGATCTACAACCGCTTTCATCGATGGTCGGCGCGCGGCCTCTGGCAGAAGCTGTTTCGCGCCTTGATGACAGCAAGCCCCAATGACGTTCACATGATCGACAGCACCACAGCAAAGGCTCATCGCTCGGCGGCGGGCGGAAAAGGGGGGCGGAGGAACAGGCGATCGGGCGCTCGCGCGGCGGGCGGACGACTAAAATCCACGCCGTTGTCGATGGCCAGGGCCGACCGCTCGCCATCGAGCTAACACCTGGACAACGCGGCGATCTTCGCCTCGTTTTGCCCCTTCTTTCTGGCCTGCCAGCGGCGCGGCTGTGCGCCGCAGATGCGGCTTATGACAGCGACGGCTTTCGGCTCTTCCTGCGCCAACGCGGGACCATCCCGGTCATCCCGAACAATCCGACGCGAAAGCGAACGCATCCATTCGACACCGAGGCCTATAAGCTGCGGAACCTCGTCGAGCGCATGTTCTGCAGGCTCAAGGATTGGCGCCGTATCGCTACCAGATACGACAAGCTCGCACGAAACTTCGAAGCAGCCGTCAACATCGCCGCTTTCATAACCTGGTGGGCCAATTGAGTCTGGAGCCTAGCATTACAGTTGCCCTTTCTGAAGATTTCTGAATCCATGGGCAACCATGATTCGAAGATCGTGGGCGCAGGCCGCGTCGGTTGAGGAGACGCTTGCGTTGTGGGCGGCGTCGCTTCGAGAGATCAAGCAACGGATACGTCCGTTGTTCGGGCAAGAACGGGTTGCGAGGAACGCAGGCCTGTTTCTGGAAGGCCTGCTCGGCGATGAGCAACGCAAGACCGGTTGGATGCGGGCGGAGGCGGCTGGCGATCCTGGTCCATGGCGGCAACAGGCGATCCTTGGTCGCAGGGATTGGGATGCCGATGCCTTGCGCGATATTGTCGGCGACTATGTCATCGAGCACTTGGCGGATGACGACGCGGTGCTGGTGATCGACGAGACCGGCTTTCTCAAGCAGGGCAAGGCGTCGTGCGGAGTGGCGCGGCAATACACCGGTTCGGCAGGCAAGATTACGAACTGCCAGATCGGCGTCTTCGCCACTTACGTTTCGCGTCATGGCCATGCGTTCATCGATCGCGCGTTGTATCTTCCGAAGGAATGGACCGACGATCCAGATCGTCTGGAAGCCACATACGTGCCTGCGGACACCGGCTTTGCGACCAAACCAAAGCTTGCGACGGCAATGATCGCACGCGCCATAGTCGCGGCTGTGCCATTCAAGTGGGTTGCTGCCGATACGGTTTACGGTGTCGGAGATATCGAACAGCAACTACGCCAGGCAGGCAAAGGCTATGTGCTCGGGGTCAGCAGCGCTCATGTGTTCCGATCCTGGGGCAAGCGGCGATCAGTCTCTGGCACCGCCGCGGACATCGCCTCGACGCGGCGTTCGTCCGACTGGAAACGCCTGTCGGCAGGGGACGGAACCAAAGGACCACGGCTGCATGATTGGTGCTATCTCGAACTGGCCGATCTCGATGCCGGGCGGTTCAACACCGCAAATGACGGTTTGTGGACACGCGGTCTACTGATCCGCCGTCGCATCGTTGATGATGACCTCGCCTTCTTCACCACTTGGTGCCCAGCAGGAACAGCCATCGAAACACTGGTCGCGGTCGAAGGCCATCGCTGGGCGATCGAGGACAGTTTTGAGACCGCCAAAAACGAGTTCGGGCTCGATCACAATGAGAGCCGATCCTGGCATGGCTGGCATCGCCACGTCTCTATGGTGATGCTCGCCTTCGCCATGATGGCGGTGATCCGCCATCATGCCAATCCGCCGCAGTCAAAAAAAACGCAGCGCCGAACCACGGCAAAAACAAAACCATCGCCGCCTCGTCATTGATCCGATGGTCAATACAGGAAATTCGGCGCATCGCCATCAGGCTCGCCCAAAAGCGGATCCAACCCGCCCACATCATCGCATGGTCACTCTGGCGCAGAGCTCACCAGGCGATCGCTCAGCGTGCGCACCTCAAAGCAAAACGGCAACTGTAATGTTAGGCACGAAGCGCGCGAATGATCGTATGGTGCGCTGCGCGAGATTCACCGTACCGCCGAGCTCGCAAATTTCCTTAATGCGTGATGTTACTGGTGAAGGGTCGGGCGTAGCCAGCTTCTGTAGTCTGGCGGCCTGCGCCGTAATGTCTTTCAAGGACCGAGACATTCCGTTGCCAAATATCCAAACAACCGGAACAAACCCAGCGCCAGCAATAATTGCGATGATTAATCCGGTGAACTGTAGCCGCCGAACATTTTGGACAAAGTCTCCTTGAGCCGCCAGCAACAAGATCCTGGCGCTGTGCTGCTGACCCAGAGTGAACTTCGCCAACCTGAACAGGTAGCTATTGCCTTGGTTATCACGGAGATCTCCGTCGTAATGATCGCGGCCATGCGACCCTCGCAACACAGCAGCCGCGACCCCCGAGTTGATGTCTTTGATGTTGGGCAGTTGCGGCTGGGAGGGATGTGTCATCGCGCTGGTAACGAACTGAGCAAAATCGGGGTGGGCGATGAGCGAGCCGGTCGCGTCGAAAATCAACACGATACCGTGCTCTCCAGGCCGTTGCGCTTGGACGAAATCGCTGAAGGTATCGAGCTTGAGATCGGCAGCAACGACGCCGTGCACCTTGCCCTGTAGGGGTGTGCTAATCGTCATCACCGGTGCGCCGATGCTAAACGAAAGATGAGGCAAGGAGACAAGCGACCGGTCGGCCTTCAGCGTGTTGTGATACCAGGGCCGCTTGCGGGGGTCGTATCCGTATTTCCACAGATCCAATTGTCCGACATCGTTGCCCTGCCGATCTTCAAAAATTCGTCGCAT
>DATGCX010000396.1:0-61217 GCA_035311445.1 Xanthobacteraceae bacterium
GACCACAACGCGCACTTCCAGCAAGCTGCGCAACGGGATCATTTTGCCTTCGGTATCCCGCACATTGATGCGATAAATATCGTCGACGCGGGACCGGTCGTTGGCATCGGCCTGGACCTGAACCTGCCAGGTGCGGCCAAATAAGTTGATGTTGTTGACGAAGTAGCCACCGAGCGAGGTTTGCAGCGCCTGAAACACGGCGCTCAGTTGCACGCCGAGGATCTGCACCTTGTCGCGGTCGATATCGAGGTAGATCGACGGGTTGGTGGCCGAAAACGTCGAGAATACGCGGTTCAACTGCGGATCCTGATTGGCCGCCACGGTCAGCCCGCGCAAGGCTTGCGCCAGTGCATTGGGGTCGCCACCGCGCAGATCCTGCAACACATAGGTGAACCCGCCGCCGGTACCGAGACCGATGATGGGCGGCGGCGCGAGTGGGGCAACGCTTCCGCCCTCAATCTGGCGGAACTTGGGTCCTAGACGTGCGATTAGAGCCGGGACCCCGTTAGCAGGATCCTTGCGTTCTTCGAAGGACTTGAGCGTGACCACTATGAAAGCAGAATTGGCTTGTGAATAGTTGTCGATGAAATTCAACCCGATGACGGACGTTATGTCCTCGACCGCCGGCTCCTCGCGCAGGATAGCCTCGGCTTGTCTGATGACGTCGGTTGTACGCACGACCGACGCGCCGCCCGGCAATTGAACGATGACAAAGAACGCGCCCTGGTCATCTTCAGGCAGGAATCCTGTCGGGGTGATTTTGGACAAGCCGACAATACCAGTGCCCGCAACCGCCACCAACATGAGACCGATGATCGAGAAGCGAACGATGCGGGCTACCGCAGCGCCATAGGCGTCACGCACATGGTCGATCGAACGCATGACCGTGCCGATGATGCCGCGCCGCGGTCCATGATGCGGGCGCATCAGCACGCCGCACAGGGCAGGCGACAACGTCAACGCATTGATGGCCGACAGGAACATCGACACCGCCACCGTAACGGCAAATTGGCGGAACAGCTCGCCGGAGATGCCCGGAATGAACGCGACCGGCACAAACACCGACAGCAAGACGAGCGTTATCGCAAGGATCGGCGCCGTAATTTCGCGCATAGCTTGCTTGGTAGCCTCCCCTGGCGACAATTCGGGATGCTCCTCCATGACGCGCTCGACGTTCTCGACCACGACAATTGCGTCGTCGACCACGATGCCGATCGCCAGGACGACGGCAAGCAGCGACACCGAATTGGCGGAGTAACCACCCGCCAGCAGCACGATGAACGCGCCGATCAGACTCACCGGCACCGCAAGGGTCGGAATAAGGGTCGCGCGAACACTGCCCAGGAAAAGATAGACGACCAGCACCACGAGCACGAACGCCTCGACGAGGGTTTTCTGCACCTCCTCGATCGTCGCCTTGACGAATGTGGTCGGATCGTAAGTGACCTTCCAGGCCAAGTCTTCGGGAAACCGCTTTTCCAGTTCGGCCACCCGCGCGCGAACCGCGTTCAGGGTGGTGATGGCATTGGCGCCGGGGGACTGATACATGGCAATTGCAGCCGCTGGACCGCCGTTGAACATGGTATCGCGGTCGAGATTGGCTGCACCCAGTTCCAGCCGCGCAACATCGCCGAGACGCAGCACCGAACCATCGGGATTGGTCCGCACGACGATGTTTTCGAATTCGGCGACCGAGCTTAGACGTCCTTTCGTCTGGATGTTGAGCTGGAGCTGCTGCTCGTTGGAAATTGGCCGGGCGCCGATCCGACCCACGGCAGCCTGAACGTTCTGCGCCTGGATCGCGTTGATGATGTCGCCTGTCGTGAGGTTGAGGCCGGTCAGCCGGTCTGTCCGCACCCATGCCCGCATGGCATAGTCCTGCGGCCCCCACAACGACGCATCGCCGACGCCCGGCGTGCTCTTGATTGCATCAAGAAGATTGATGGTCACATAGTTGGAGAGAAACAACGCATCGTGAGTATGCCTCGGCGAATAGACGGCGATCACCCCGAGCAAGGCCGACGATTTCTTCTTAACTGTGACCCCTTGCTTCTGAACATCAGAGGGAAGGCTCGAGAGCGCGACCTGAACCCGGTTGTTGACGTTGACGGTATTGATGTCCGGATTGGTGCCGAGCTCGAAGGAGACCGTAAGCGAATAGCTGCCGTCATCGCCGCTCACGCTCTTCATGTAGATCGCCTTGTCGACACCGACGACCTGCGCTTCGATCGGCTGGGCGATGGTGGCATCCACAACGCCTGCGTTCGCACCCGGATACAGAGTCGTGACGGAAACCTGGGGTGGAACGATATCCGGATATTGCGCAATCGGTATCGTATAAAGCGCCAGCGCGCCCGCGATGGTCGTCACGATGGCGATGACGATGGCAAGGCGGGGCCGATCGACAAAAATCGCGGAGAGCATTGGCTCAACCTCGCCCGACCATAGGCGGCAGCGGGCTGGCACGCACCGGCATGCCCGGACGGACACTCTGCAATCCTTGGACGATGATCAACTCGCCCCCAGACAATCCGCTTTCGATAATGACGTCGGGGCCACTTCCGCCCCCCGGTTTCACGCGTTTGACGGCGGCCTTGCCGTCCTCGACGACGAAAACGTAAACGCCTTCCTGATCGGCGATCAGGGCGGCCTGGGGGACGAGGACCTTTTCCTCAGACGTGCCGCTTTCAAGTTTGACCTGCGCAAATTGACCGTCGATCAGCACGCCCTTCGGATTGGGCATGGTGGCGCGAACCGTCACCGTGTCCGTAGCGCGATCCACGGTGACATCGACGAAGTTGATGGTGCCCAACTGGTCGTAGGTAGAACCGTCTGAAAAGAGAATACGAACGTCCTTGATATCCCGTCCGCGGCGGGTTTTCTGCGCCTGCAGGAGATCGCGTTGGCTCACCGGAAATGTCACATACATCGGGTCCTGGCTGACGACGAGAGTCAGCGGGCCGGTCTCCGGGCCGACCACATTGCCCTTGGTAATGTTGGTGCGGCCGATCTTGCCCGAAATCGGCGACTTGATGTCCGTGTAGCCGAGATTGATCTGGGCCGTCTGCAGGTTCGCTTCGTCGGTCAATACTGTACCGGCAGCCCCATCGTCCGCGGCCTTCGCCTGATCCCGCGCCACCACGGTACCGGCCTGCGACTTCACGAGTTGCTCGGCGCGGTCCAACTGTATCGCGGAGAGAGCTTTTGCCGACTTGCTGCGTTCTAAAGCGCCTTGCGCCTGCTCCACCGCAGCTTGAAACAGCCCCTGCTCGATGCGGTAGAGCGGGTCGCCTTCCTTGACTACATCGCCTTCCTTGAACAGCACCGCCTCCAGGAATCCCTTGACCCGCGCCTGAATCTGAACACGGTTGACGGCCTCGACGCGTCCGACGAAATCGAACGTCTCATTTATGGCCTTGCGCTCTGCCATGACGGTGCCTACCGGAATGGCGGCGGGCGCCCCCTGTTGTCCAAATGTCGGCACCGCAAGCCCCAAGATTGCCAACACGGCGCACAGAGCTAGGCGCATTGTTATTCCCCTCGTGGTTTAAATTGGTTCGACTCCACCTCGGGCAAGCAGCTTTTAAATCATGAAGCGCGAGGGGGTTCACTGACAAATATCAAAGGACGGCGTGCGCTCTTCGCGCGCCGTGCCCACCAGTCCACGGCCGTGGTGGGCACGCTTCACCTTGCCCCTCCTGATTGGTTTTTTGAAACGAGAGAAATACCGTCAGCGTGGAATGCCGATGTGTATGGAGGCCCCGGCGGGCATGACGCTCCACCGCGGCCCGAAAAATCTGTTTGGGGAGATGACCAGCGGCGTCTAGCGACTTGCCTCCCCAAACCGGTTTTTGAGTGTGGCCCACAGTCGGGATTCGTGCACCCGACGCGATCCAGTGGTCATACGCCTTGTTGCAGCGAACTCACTGGGGCGATGAAACTTTGGCAATTTCGGCTTGGCAAGCTGGCGCCAACGACGCCTTCTGAGCTACGAGACACTGAGCGATGCGTCCACCACCTCCCGCAATATTGGCGCAATGCTTTTCGATGTCGTTCCAACAGGCGTCGGCCACTTGCTCGATGCGATTGAGCGCGCGATCCAGGTTGCGCGCCGCTTCATAAACCGCATAGTCACATTTTGTACTGATTTTGTCTTCATGCGCTTCCATACAAAGGAGAAGTCGCCCCTCTCCGGGCGTGACGGTGCTGCAGTATTTTTTTGCATCCTCGGCGCACGCAGCTTCAATCTTCTTTACCGCAGCGGAAAGCCGAGCCTCGATTTGGCGAGCAACATCCGCCTGGGCGTATGCGGCCGTTCCAAGCGCGATGATCGCGGCCGCCGCGCTAACCGGCAGACGCAATTGGTGCAACAGCGTTCTCATTGTGGCACTCCTTGTATGATTGGCAAGTTGTATGACTGGCAGGGCTAGCAAGACGCGTGAACGCAGCTCTTTAACTGCAGGGCGCGTCTTAACTGCAGGGCGCGTCATTTTCGTTGATAATAATCAAAAGCGTCAAAATATCTCGAAGGAGCGAATGCAGTAATAATTCGCGAGCACTTTCGGGCACCCGAACAGCGATGGAACTCTCAGTGGGGTATGCCAAAGCCGCGTGCGGCGCGTCTGGCTAGTCATCATAGCGTTGATAAAAATCAATGCTATGCGCGTCTCAGTTTTATAGGGGGAATGCTTCACTGGCAAAGCGGAGGATGGCATGGCGTGCACGCGCGCAAGATGCGGAATGACGTGGGCAAAAGTTTTTACAATTGGGGTAGCGGGAGTGATTGTGTCCACCGCTGCCCGCGCTGACGAAGCGCAAGCCAAAGCTCTTTTCAAAACAATGTCTGATTACCTTGCTGGGCAAAATGCGATATCGCTGGACTTTGACTCAAACCTTGAAATTGTTACCACGCAGAACCAGAAGTTGGCACTAGCGAGTTCAGGCACAGTAACGCTTAGCCGCCCGGACAAGATTCGCGCAACACGCACGGGCGGATTTGCGGACATCGAGTTGGTGTTTGATGGGAAAACTGCCACCTTCATCGGCAAGAACGCGAATCTGTATGCCCAAGCGGAAGCGCCGGGGACAATCGATCACTTGGTTGACGAGTTGCGGGATAAGTACCACAGGCCTCTGCCAGCGGCAGATTTGCTGATGTCGAGTGCCTATGATCATCTTATGCCTCTTGTCAAGGACGCGAAGGACCTCGGGAGCGGTGTGATTCGCGGAGTCGAATGCGACCATCTGGCCTTCAGAACCGAAGAGGTGGATTGGCAGATTTGGATAGCCCACGGCGCGCGCCCTTACCCGTGTCGGTACGTCATCACCAGCACAAAAGTAGCGGGGTCGCCGCAGTACACAATCGATGTCAGGACTTGGAAAGCGGGTGCTGAGGTCGGCTCCGACAGCTTCAAAGCAGAGATACCATCGGGCGCTAAAAAGCTGGGAGCGGCCGAACTCACCGACTTCGATGAATTGCCCGGTATTTTCACCCCAGCAGGAGCAAAATAATCATGGTCAAGCACCTCGGAATGTTATTGTTAGCGGCAGTCGCTGGCTATTTTTGCCTTGAGTTCGGCCATACGGTCGGAATTCCAGGCGTGGCCAGCTTTGTCACCCCCGCAGCGGCCGTTGTCGGCCGTCCGTTGACACCAGTGAGTGTCGCCGGTGTCGCGCGCAGAACGGCGCGGCGGTGTGCGGTGGGTGTCTATTACTGCTAGCGGACAGCACGCTCTTGCGGATGGGCTGGGATCGATGCGCACTGATCGGGAGAGGGGGGAGCTTCCCAGCTCCGCCCCTATCCCTGCGGTGCGTGCGGTCCGCATCGGCGGTTCGAGAAGTTGCGCGGCACACATCTGACTTTTGTCTGCCTTTGTCAGCGTATAAAGTTGATAAAGACACGCGCGTGCGGGCGCCTAGACAGATGCGAAGGCCATTGTACTTTTGAACGGGCTCATATCAGACGTTTCTCGGCCGTACTTGAGTTATTTCAGTGGCGGATCAGTGGCGGAACCCGCAGCCCCACTTGCGATCGGGTCACTGCCGTTGAGAAATATCAATGCAACCTAGCGCGTTTCACGACAGGTCTAACTGGGCTTAGGGGGGCCTGTTGCGCTGACTATCCGCTGGTCACTTTGTCGGCCGGCGTCGCTGACAACGCATATGCGGGGCGATGCAGTTGCGACACCCAACGTCTCTCGAAGATGACAACGGGTGAACTTACGAGCATAAAGACAGCTGGAGGTGAAAAATGGCCGTCGCCCAACCCCAACCGGAATCGCTTGCGTCGCCCCCAGACCTGTTCGGTGCCGCGGCCGCTTACATGGTCGATGCGGCTCAACGCAGCATTCTGTTCTTGGATGTGATGCGCCAACGCGGAAACGCTTACCGCGAACATATCGCCAAAACCGCACCGCATGTCCTGGAATACACGGCTGAACTGGTGCTCGACGGCCGCACCTTTCCGCGTCCCGTCAACTACGCGCTCGTTCGCATCGTTCCGCCCCAGGGCGTTGAAATTGACCCAACTCGCCGGCCATTCGTCGTCGTCGATCCCCGTGCCGGGCATGGGCCGGGAATCGGCGGCTTCAAATCCGACAGCGAAATCGGGGTCGCATTGAAGGCCGGCCATCCATGCTATTTTATCGGCTTCCTCCCCGAGCCGATGCCCGGTCAGACGATTCAGGACATAGCACGGGCGGAAGCCGTCTTTCTCGAAAAGGTCATGGAACTGCACCCGAACGCGGACGGGAAGCCATGTGTCATCGGCAATTGTCAGGCCGGCTGGGCGGTGATGATGCTGGCGGCGGTGCGTCCGGAACTGTTCGGTCCGATCATCGTAGCCGGATCTCCACTGTCCTACTGGGCGGGCGTGCGCGGCCACAATCCGTTGCGCTACACAGGCGGACTGCTGGGCGGCAGCTGGTTGACAGCGTTGACCAGCGATCTCGGGGCTGGAAAATTCGATGGCGCCTGGTTGGTGCAGAATTTTGAAAATCTGAATCCGTCGAACACGCTGTGGAGCAAGCAATACAATCTCTATTCGAAGGTCGATACGGAAGCCGAACGCTATCTGGGTTTCGAGCGCTGGTGGGGCGGCCACGTCAATCTTAACGCGGAGGAGATCCAGTTCATCGTCGATGAATTGTTCGTCGGCAATCATCTCGCTGCTGGGATGATCCGCACCTCCGATGGCACGGCCATCGACCTTCGCACCATACGTTCGCCGATCGTCGTATTCTGCTCGAAAGGCGACAACATTACGCCGCCCCAGCAGGCACTCGGATGGATTCTGGATCTTTACGAAAACGTTGACGATATCCGATCCTATGGACAGACCATCGTCTACACGATCCACGAAAGTGTGGGTCACCTGGGCATATTCGTCTCCGGCGGCGTGGCTCGCAAAGAGCACAATGAGTTTTCCAGCAACATCGACCTGATCGACACCCTTCCGCCAGGACTCTATGAGGCCGTCTTCGAATCCAAGACGGCCGCCACGACAAATCCCGACCTCGCAACCGGCAATTGGGTCATGCGATGCGAGGCTAGAACGCTTGATGATATTCGCGCGCTGGGTGGCAACGACGCGGCGGAAGAACGCCGGTTTGCGACGGTCGCCCGGATCTCCGAAGCGAATCTTGCGCTTTATCGAATGCTTGCGCAGCCGGTGATTCGTTCACTGGTGACGGCTCCGATGGCGCAGTGGATGCAGCAGATGCATCCTCTGCGGCTTTCATATGAAATGTTCAGTGACAATAATCCGTTCATGGCTCCGGTGAAGGCGATGGCTGGCTGGGTACGGGAAAACCGCCGACCGGTGGATGACGAAAATCCGTTCATGGCGGCGCAGGATCAGATTTCCCAGCATGTCACGGCCTCGCTCGACGCCTGGCGCGACTGGCGTGACTCCACGAGCGAGCAGGCGTTCTTGTGGATTTATGGGTCATCTGCCTTGCAGGCGGCCGTTGGCCTCGATCCGAACGCGGCCGAACCGATGCGAAAGGCGCCGAAGAACCCCTTCCATCGCGAGCTCGTGCGCGGCCGGATTGCCGAATTGAAGTCCCACATTTCGGTCGGCGGGCTGCGCGAAGCTGTGATCCGGTCAGTGCTCTATATCGGCATGGGGCGAAAATCGGTGGATGAGCGCGGCTTCGAACTGGTGCGTCGCGTTCGTTCCGCCCAGCAGGACCTGCCAGCCATTTCGCTGGCGGCGTTCAAGGCGCTGGTACGTGAGCAGTTCCTGATGCTCTTAGTCGATACGGAAGCAGCACTTGCAGCCATTCCGACGATGTTACCGCCAGATGTCGAAGTGCGGGTCAAAGCGTTCGACCTCATCAAGGACGTGCTTACAGCTGCGTATGGCGGCTTGAGTGCGGAGGAGAGCGAGCGCAGCACACGGATCGCGGCATTGTTTGGCATTAATCGCGGTGTGCCGGCGGCGCGCCGTGTCACCCGGGTCCCGGCAGCCGAGAAAGCCGAGAAGGAGACGCAAGCCGAGAAAGAGACGCAGGCAAAGGCATCATAAAATCACGAGTCGACCTACCGGCGTCCATCGGCCTGTAAGCTGATGGACGGATGTGCCTGCAGACTGGCGGATGCATTCGCGGCGTCGATTGTTTCGCCTTGTTCAGTCGCTCAGGGCCGGTGCCCCAAGGAGACCATGCAGTCCTTCCACACGGCAGAGCGACGCCGCTGATGCGAATTACTGCTATCTGCCTTGGGAACGTTCTTCAGGGTCACAGCATTACATTTATGGATTGCGGCCTCTCGCGAAGAGTGCGTGGTTGCCGCAGGGGAGAGGTTTATGCTCATCAAAAGGCCGATCGTAGCCGCAGCGACGTATTTAGGGATATTTCCCATATGCTTCTCCTCCCTGTAGCTCATGACACATTTCCAAGCAATGGATCAGTTATCGCCTACCTTGATCTGACTACATTGATTATTGTCAACTCAAGCTAGGGATTGCAACGTTCGTCGGTTTCCACCATCGTCGTATACTCGATGCGCTTTATCGACATAAGGTACGGTGCGGATGAACAACGAACGACGCCGATGCATCAACAGGCCGACGTGAATCCGCATCAGCAAACGTTTGTGTTCCAATTTCTTGCCGCAAATCTGGGGAAATCGTCGTTGCCGCGATGTTCCACTTGAGAAAAGTCAATGCGCTCGAACCACAAGAGCGGCTTGTTGTCGTTTGAGTAACGATCGAACGCGCCCTTTCGAAATCTGCTTTCGAACATACGAACTTTCAGAGGATCTCAACATGCAGGAAAGCGGCATAAGTGCTGCGGTCGGACTCAGTCCGATGGCACAGCCGGCGGTTCCGGCTCACTCCAAGTACGAACGGCTGATACAAAAGGCCAAACAGGTTCCGGCAGCTCTGACGGTCGTGGTTCATCCATGTGACGAAACCTCGCTGCGCGGCGCTGTGGAGGCGGCAGAGGCGGGAATTATCACTCCGACGCTCGTAGGACCGAAGGCCAAGATCGCAGCGGTGGCGCGTGAGCACGGCCTCAATATCGAACGCTACTCCATCGTCGACGCCCCACATAGCGACCAGGCGGCGGCGCGCGGCGTCGAACTGATCCGCGAGTCTAAGGGTGAACTCTTGATGAAAGGGAGTCTGCACACCGATGAGTTGATGCGACAGGTGACCTCCGGCACGACCGGTTTGCGAACAAGCCGGCGCATCAGTCATGTATTTATCATGGATGTTCCGACCTATCCCGAGACGCTGTTCATCACGGACGCAGCCATCAATATCTTTCCTGACCTGGATACCAAGCGCGACATCATTCAAAATGTCGTCGATCTGTTCACACAGGTTGGTCTAGGCGAGCCGCGTGTGGCCATATTGTCCGCGGTCGAGACCGTCACCTCGAAGATTCCTTCAACGATCGAAGCTGCCGCGCTGTGCAAGATGGCCGAGCGAGGACAGATCACCGGCGCGGTCCTGGATGGGCCGCTCGCCTTCGATAATGCCATTGATCCGGAAGCCGCGAGGATCAAGGGTATCGTGTCGCCCGTCGCCGGCCGAGCGCAGATCCTGGTGGTCCCCGATCTTGAAGCCGGGAACATGCTTGCCAAGAACCTCTCATTCCTGGCCAAAGCGGATGCGGCCGGCATCGTCCTCGGCGCACGAGTACCAATTATCCTGACTTCGCGCGCGGATTCGGTCCGTGCACGCATGGCATCATGTGCGGTGGCGGTGCTCTATGCGCACGCGCGCCGGGGCACCATGGCAGTACCGGCGGCGTGATCTGAAATGGATACGATCCTCGTAGTCAATGCCGGGTCATCCAGCGTCAAGTTCCAGGTCTATGACGCGGGTGATCGCAGCAACCTCAAACGGCTGGTCAAGGGGCAAATGGATGGGGTTGGCGCGCGGCCGCGGCTTCGCGCCGAGGCAGCTGACGGAACCTCGCTTATCGACTGCACTTATAATGTCGAAGAGGTTCACGACGTTCCGGCTGCGATCCAGACGGTCGGCAATTGGTTGCGTGAGATGCTCAAACGCGATCCGGCGGCCGTCGGTCACCGCGTCGTTCACGGCGGTCCGGAATACGACCGGCCGACACTGGTTGATACCGCAGTGCTTGCCAAGCTCGAGCGCTATGTCCCGCTGGCGCCACTGCATCAGCCCAACAATCTTGCGCCGATTCGGACAATTCTTGGCCGCTTTCCAGAACTACCTCAAGTCGCCTGCTTTGATACCGCGTTTCACCGCGGTCACGGGCCCGTAATCGATCATTTCGCGATTCCCGAGCAGTTTTATGCCGAGGGCGTGCGTCGCTACGGATTCCACGGCCTCTCTTATGAATATGTTGCCGAACGACTGCGGATCATAGCGCCGGAGATCGCGAGAGGGCGGGTGATTGTCGCCCATCTCGGCAGCGGCGCTTCGATGTGCGCGCTGTCAAACGGCCGCAGTATCGAAAGCACCATGGGCTTTACTGCGCTCGATGGATTGCCGATGGGGACGCGGCCGGGCCAGATCGACCCAGGCGTTCTGCTCTACCTCATTCAACAAAAAGGCATGACTCCCGCGGCAGTCGAGGACCTCCTCTATCGTAACAGCGGCCTCAAGGGCATTTCGGCCGTGAGCAACGATATGCGCGAACTCGCGACCAGCACGAATCCGGCCGCAAAGCTTGCGATCGATCATTTCGTTTATCGGATTGGTCTCCATGCGGGCATGCTTGCTGCGGCGCTTGGCGGTCTCGATGCTTTCGTCTTCACTGCCGGGATCGGCGAGAACTCTGCGATGATTCGCGCGCATGTCGCCGAAAAGCTTGGCTGGCTGGGCGCGGAACTCGATCCTGCCGCCAACGCTGCCGCCAATTCGACGATTTCCACGCGAAACAGCCGGGTTTCCCTCCATGTGGTGCCGACTGACGAGGAACTGATGATCGCCCGGCATACTGCGGAGACCGTTTGGGAGAGCGGCCTGGGTACGCGTTCACGGGAGAAAATCGCATGAAAATTCCGGTTGCAAAAGCGCCGCTGCTTGAGGGCAAGCGAGGCCTCGTCATCGGCATCGCCAATGAACAATCGATCGCGTGGGGCTGTGCCAAGGCCTTTCGCGCGTTTGGTGCCCAGCTCGCCGTGACCTACCTGAACGACAAAGCCAAGCCCTATGTGGAGCCGCTGGCTCAAGCGCTCGAATCGCCGATAGTCGCCCCCCTCGATGTGCGCACACCTGGCCAGATGGAGGCGGTGTTCGAGCGCATTGCCAAGGACTGGGGACGGCTCGATTTCGCTGTCCATTCCATCGCCTTCTCCCCCAAGGACACGTTGCAGGGTCGTGTGGTGGATGTCCCGCATGACGGATTTTTGACGACAATGGATGTCTCGTGCTGGTCATTCATACGCATGGCGCATCTCGCCGAGCCGTTGATGCCCAATGGCGGCACGTTATTCACGATGACGTATTACGGCAGCCAGATGGTGGTGGAGAACTACAACATCATGGGTGTCGCCAAGGCGGCACTCGAAAGCGCAGTGCGCTATATCGCGGCGGAACTTGGCCCCAAAGGCATACGGGTTCATGCCATTTCGCCCGGACCGCTTTCCACGCGTGCCGCGTCCGGCATCCCGGAATTCGATGAGCTCCTTGAAAAGGCAAAGGCCAAGGCTCCCGCCCGCAGTCTTGTCAGCATCGAGGACGTCGGTGTCGCCACAGCCTTTCTGGCGCACGACGCCGCCCGTCTCATCACCGGCGAAACGCTTTATGTCGACGGCGGGTATCACATCATCGACTAGCACGTGCTTTTGACTTAGCGGGTGCACAAATGACTTAGCGGGTGCACAAATCGATACGGATTGAAAGAGATAATCTCGCACGAGTTGATAAAAATCAATGCGCGCTGCGCCGAGTACAAAAAAATATCTACAAAAGCAAACACTTAGGGAAAACTTAGGAAAAAACTTAGGGAGATGTGTTATGACGCAGACGGAAACCAGGTCAACTTCGTCAACTGCAGCCATGCCTAATTTGATGTCACCGGAGATGGCCGAAATAAATAGAAAAAATGTCGAGACATTAGCTGCAGTCCAGAAGGAATTCCTCGATGCGCTAAACAAGGCGAACCGAGTTTGGATTAACTATTTGAACGAAGAAGCAGCGTTGATTTCCAGCCTCACCAGCAAGGTAACGACGACAAGATCCATTCCGGACGCCGCAGCAGCCTACCAGGAGTGGATGAATCAACACATGGATCTGCTTTCCAAGCAAACCCAGAAAGTCTTGGCAGAAACCCAGGAGTTCGCCAAAGCCTGCACGCAGATCGTGGGCAACGGCCGCTGGCAACGAGGCTCCTAATTACCTGAGGTACTAGCAGAAAGCTGTCGGAAGCTTTTTGTAGGGGCCGACAACGTCAATAGTCGGCCTCAAATATAAGAGGAGGAAGACATCCATGGAGAGTGCAGCATGCGAGCATTCTGACGATAGCCCGCGGCGCCGGGCCACAAACGAGGTGGTTCATTTGATCCGCAAGTTGCGTTGGATCGGAATGGAGGACGAAGCCAAGATCATGGCGGCGCGGCTTGCAGCTGACCGTGTACTGCCTGGAGACAACGTAATCGGTGGCCCGACAGATACGGACTGATGAAAAAAAGTGCATGCTTTAGGGCAGATCGGCGCCGTGACCGCGTTCCTGTGCTCAGAAGCGGCCACTGAGATTTGCGGTGCTGCTCTGCCGGTTGATGGTGGCCGGACTGTGCAATAGGTCGAGCGAGGTTCGGAACATGCAAACGGTTTCTGTTGAACAGTCGGTTGCCATGATCCCCGATGGTGCGACGTTGATGATCGGCGGTTTCATGGGCGTGGGCACGCCCGAACGCCTCATCGATGAGATCGTCCGCCAAAACAAACGCGATCTCACTGTCGTCGCAAATGACACCGCGGTGCCCGGGCGCGGAATCGGCAAGCTCGTGACCGCGAAGCTGGTGCGCAAGGTCATCGCGAGCCATATCGGCCTCAATCCCGAAACCCAACAGCAGATGATGGCCGGGAAAATGGAGGTGGAACTCGTCCCACAAGGCACGCTCATCGAACGCATTCGCGCCGGCGGGTATGGCCTGGGCGGGATCTTGACGCAGACTGGTGTCGGCACCCCCGTCGAAAATGGCAAGCAGCGGATCGAGGTAAACGGCAAGACTTATCTGCTTGAGGTCGCGCTTCGTGCCGATTTCGCTCTCGTACACGCGTTCCTGTCGGACTATATGGGCAATCTGAGCTATGCACTGACCGCTCGGAATTTCAATCCTGTGATGGCGATGGCCGCTGACACTGTTGTGGCCAACGCGGACAACATCGTGCCGGTCGGCGTTCTGGCGCCAGATCACGTCGTGACGCCGGCACCCCTTGTTGACTACCTTGTCGCCAATGCGTGAGGGTGGAATGGAACCGCAGGCTGTCATTGCGCGCCGAATTGCCCGCGAGCTGAAATCAGGTATGCTCGTCAACCTCGGCATCGGAATTCCGACACTTGTCGCAAACCATCTATCGGCGGGTGTGCATGTTTTTTTCCAATCTGAGAACGGGCTGATCGGTACCGGTGCGCCTCCGGAGGAAGGTATGGCGCATCCCACGCTGACCGACGCGGGCGGTCGTCCCGTTACCGCACTGCCTGGCGCCAGCACGTTCGACAGCGCCATGTCATTTGGCCTTATCCGCGGGGGGCACGTGGACGTTACAGTTCTTGGCGGCCTACAGGTCGATCAACACGGACACCTCGCCAACTGGATGATACCCGGTAAGATGGTGCCGGGCATGGGCGGGGCCATGGATCTGGTAACGGGTGCTAAGCGCGTCATCGTTGCGATGCAACACACAGCTAAGGGCGCCTCCAAGATCGTGAAGAAATGCTCGCTGCCTATTACGTCGTTGCGTCCCGTGGACTTGGTCGTCACCGAACTGGCGGTGATCGCATTCCGCGACGGGCGCGCAACCTTGCTCGAAACTGCCCCCGGAGTGTCCGTTGCCGACATTGTGGTCGCGACCGAAGCCGAACTCGCAATTCCTGACCAAGTTCCACAAATGGCATTATAGCATTTACGGAGATCGCCGCTCGGCTTGATCGGCCATTCGACGACACGAGGCCGCCAGCAGAAATATCAGAACTTGTAACAACTGCTCTCGAATTGAAATCTCTCACACGAGCTGAAGCGTTATATGCACGACTTGAGCCTCCCGTGTTGTCGTTAGGCGGAGCCCGACCTTCCTGAATGTCTTCAGCATTGCCGTATTTTCAGGCAGGACCTCAGCAATCAGTTCTTTTATCCCTGCTTTACGCGCAATCTTGATAAGGTGGTGCATAAGGGCCGTTCCGATACCTTGCCCTTGGTACTGATCAACCACAGCGAAAGCGACCTCGGCCCTGCCGGGCTGCACGACTACGTAACGTCCGCCGCCGACCACTGGCCGCTCGCCCTCGTCAAGCACGGCGACCAAAGCCACATGATTGACGAAGTCTATGTTCAAGAAGAACGCGATTTCCTGCTCCGTAAAGCTCCGTTTCGCAGCGAAGAAGCGGCGATATAGCGATTCGTCGCTGGTGCGATCGATAGCCGCAACGAGCTCGTCGCCGTCATCCGGTCTAAGACAGCGAATTTCAATTCGGCGTCCGTTGGGCAGCAACTCAAGTGCCGAATAATTGGCCGTTTCCAACATCGCGGGCCACCTCCATCACACGGGATGGTTTCCGTGGTCAATGTCGTTTTGCTCCCGCAATAGATTGACGCAGTAACGAGAGCAGACTGCCGCCAGTTATGGCACCCAGCACATAGATGACCGCGATCAGAAGGGCGAGCGGGATGTTGGCGCTAATGCGAAGGAGGGACACCGTAACGGTCTGGAAGTTTTGTACAGCGAAAACGAGGGTAGCAGCTGCAAACAAAATGATTACGGCAAGATGGAACCATCGCATGTCCGGTCCTCCAGGACAAGGTCGCGAGCACTGGTCAGGCGTGACGCGCGATTTTCAGGCCTAAGCCAATCCCGATCCAGCTCGCCCCCGCGATCACGAGATCGATTCCGAGGAAAAGTCCTAAAACATAAAGGCTCGACACCGGCCAGCGCGTCAAAATCACTAAGCCAAGGAGCAGGGTGACAACTCCTGAGAGGACCAGCCAGATCCATGGCGTTCCCCCTTTCATACTGAAAGCGAGGATGATCCGCATAATTCCTGAAACGACGAGCGCCATCCCCAACATGAGGGTCAGAATTACTGCCGCAAGAAGCGGATTTTCGAAGGTGACCAGGCCGGCAAGGATGTACAGGGCACCGAGAACGAGCCAGAGAAGGAACCTGCCCCAGGTCTTGAACTGGAAAGCATTGATGACCTCCGCTACGCCGGCGATCATCATCATGATGCCGACCACGAGCACGGTCGCGGCCGTCGCCATCACAATGCTGCCAAGAGCGATCAAGCCCCCGATGACATAGATCACTCCTAGCGCAATGATCCAACCGGACTTTGCCCGCAATGGCTCAAGTTCGGAGGTGCCAGGCGGAGTGTAGGCGTCAGACGCAGTGGCCATGGTGAAACACCCTCCATCGCAGGATTTGTTCCTCAGGAGCTAGGTTGTTCGTCGATTCAAGAAAAATATCCTATCATTCGACAACGATTTAAGCATTGAGAATAATCAAATGCTATCCGCAGGATTCGGCCACGGCTTTCCCGAAGATCTCAGGTGCGTCCAGCCTGCGAACTTGCTATCGAACCGATGGATTGCCGGTATGACATGTATCAAGGTGCAACGGGATCTTTGAACACAGGGAGCATGACATGAAACTCAAACACATATTGCCCGGCCTTATACTTTCTGTGCTGGCGGCGACCGTGGGGCAAGCACAAGTCACAGTAGATATTGCAAAGATCAGTTGCGAGCAATTGACGCTCCTGAAGGTGAATCCAGACTACCTCGCGCTCTGGCTCAGCGGCTACTACAATGCTAAGCACGATAATACTGTTGTTGATGTTGCACGATTCAAAGACTTTGCGACAAAGGTCAAAAGGAATTGCCTCTATGGTAACAAAGGCACTGTGATGGAAACTGTTGAAAAGCTACTCTCTTCGGGAAAATAGGCAGTAGTCGCGTTTTTCTAGCATGTTTTTACGTACGACGACTGTTGGAAACTAGCAGGCAAGGTCCTGCCGAACAGATCGGTCAGTAGCGTTCGGGAATGAAGTTCCGGCTCTTGAGCGCGGCCTCATCATCATATTGTCCCTTGCTTGATCGCTTGGGCAGTTTGATCTTCGGGTGCGGGGCGCCCTCGTAAGGTATCAGCGACAGGATGTGCGCGATGCAATTCAGCCGCCCCCGACGCTTGTTGTCCGAGCGCACGATATGCCAGGGGGCATGCTCGCTGTCTGTTGCCTCCAGCATAAGGTCACGGGCTTTCGAATAGTCGTACCAGCGCCGGTACGATTCGAGATCCATCGGACTCAACTTCCATTGCCGAAGCGGATCTTGAATGCGAGCCAAGAATCGTCTTTCTTGCTCATCCTTCCCGACTTCGAGCCAAATCTTTATCAAAATGATCCCAGTGTCGGTAATCCATTTTTCGACCAGAGGGCAAAGATCGAGGAACCGCTGATGCTCTGCCTCGGTGACGAATCCCATGACGATTTCGACGCCAGCTCGATTGTACCAGCTGCGATCGAGAATGACGACCTCGCCGGCTGCCGGGAACTGTTGAATGTATCGCTGAATGAACATTTGCGTCTTTTCGCGTTCGGAGGGCGCCGGCAGCGCGATGACGCGAAAGACCCGGGGACTCACTCTTTCAGTGATGGCCTTAATCGTGCCGCCCTTGCCGGCGGCATCGCGCCCTTCGAACAGAATAATGACGCGCAGGCCTTTGTATTTCACCCACGCCTGCAAACGGCAGAGCTCAACCTGCAGCTTGCGCAGCTCCGTTTCGTAGTCTTTCCTCTTCAGCTTTTGGTCAGTAAGCTTGGGATCAGCAAGCTTGGGAGCATTGTGAGCTCTCAACATGGTCACCTATTTCACAAAGTGCATATTGAACCAGCATGGGCGAGCAGCACACCTCAGAGAGCGGTTATCCCCACACCAGCGTCACACCAATGTCGCCGGGCATGCCTCCTGGCCAATCGACTATTTGCATTCGCAGTCGGTAACCGCGCGGCTTGAGGTGTTTCTCCCAAAACTGATAGAGTTCCTTCGGCAATCCGGTGAGCGTGTTTTCCCAACCCGGCTCTTGCTGATTGATCGCCCGACCACGATCGGTAGCAAGCATATTCGGGAAGCGGCCGACAAACACCTCGGTAAGCCCGTTGTCCACGGCGCGCTGGATGATACTCGCGGCGCGCTTGAGCCTTTCTTCGTCAGAAATACCCGATGGCTTTTCAAGCCGGTCCAGCAATTCCTTCTTCTCGGCCTCGGCGGCAAGCTGTCTGCGCACAAGCGCGGACGCCTTTTCAGACTCGGCCACGGCAATCTTTTTCCTGCAATCCGCCGCTGACGGGAGCAGGTTGTCAAGAGCTGTTGACATGCCACTCTCCAAAAAAACCATCGCAAAACCATCATTTCGGTAACGCCATCTGCCGCATTGATTTTTCTCAAAACAGGGCGATAACACAGGGGATGTCGCGTGCGAACGTGATCACCGCCGTGTATCAATGACAAATGTCAATGAAAGCACCTTGGCCTTCCTGCAAAGATTTTGTAGAGCGACAAACTTTTCCGGTAATGATACTGAAGTGCCATCCTAAACGAGACCGAAGCGGAGGTTGGTCGTTCGTTGGCACCGATGAATGTCGCACGTGAAGTACGGTACACGCAGTGCTTCCGGGGAGAGAGCCGCCGTTTTTCATGAGCGGCGGAGCGAGTCACCAATGACGGCAGAAAAAGATAAGGTTCCTGCCCCAGATCCGTTCGATTCTTCAAGCATCGGTGTTGTGATCCGGATCGGCCTTCTTGTCCTGCTTGGCTACTGGTCATTGCAGGTGGTCGGCCCCTTTCTAGTGGTTGCGTTGTGGAGCGCGATAGTAACGGTTGCGCTCTATCCATTATTCAATTGGCTGGCCAAGCGTCTGGGCAACCCACATCTTGCAGCCACGTTGATCACGCTGCTGAGCTTAATGATTGTTATCGGCCCAATGACATGGCTCGGACTCGGCCTGATGGGCAGCGTCGAGTTCGTGGTCAGGGGTTTCGACTCTAATACACTATCGATTCCGCTGCCGGCTGAATCAGTGAAAGGCTGGCCATTAATCGGCGGGCAGGTGTATCGGCTGTGGACTCTTGTCGCTACTGATACGAAGGCGCTTCTGATTGAAGTGGCACCGAGACTCAAACCATTCGCTGGCAAGCTGCTGGAGATCGGCGAGAGCGTGGTATTCGGTCTTCTGGAGTTCGTCGCCTCAATCATTATCGCTGGATTCCTGTTCTCCCCGGCACCGCGGATTGTCGAAGCGTTCAGGGCGTTTTTGCGCCGGATCCTCAGCGACCGCAGCGAGGAAATGGTACAACTCGCCGGCAGCACCATACGTAATGTCTCGCGCGGTGTGCTCGGCATCGCGCTGCTGCAATCGATCCTTGCCGGATTAGGCTTCGTCGTCGCGGGCATTCCGGCTGCCGGTTTCCTCAGTTTCCTCGCTCTGGTGCTAGGAATCGTGCAGATCGGACCGGCGATTGTGCTGATACCGGTCGTCATCTGGAGCTGGACTGCCATGGAGGCGCCGAAAGCTCTCATGTTCACCGCGTACATGGTTCCGGTCGGTCTGGTGGACAACGTTTTGCGGCCCTTTGTTATGGCGCGCGGACTGACCACACCAATGCCGATTATCCTCGTCGGCATCATCGGCGGGATGATAGCATACGGAATCAGCGGGCTATTTCTTGGCCCGATCGTTCTGTCGGTCGTCTGGGCGCTGATCGTGGCTTGGGTGCAGGACGACGGCGTAGTCGCGGGTCATGCTAAGTCCGAACCGCTCTGAAGTCTGCTGATCAACGCCCATCAAAAAAACGCCGCCGACCGGCTGGTCGGGCCAATTCTCCCGGGAGCCGCAGAGGCACCATTGTTGCAGCACCATTGTTACAAATCGTCTGTGAACGGCGCGACGTTGGTGATCTCAGCGTCCGCCGGCACCCCGGCGGTTTCCGGCAGGACGTTGGGAGTGGAACATGGCCGGCTCCACCTTGTTACCACTCAAGGCTGGAGGCGCCGCGAACTCCTACCGAGTGCACAAACAGTTGCCTGAGCCGGTATGCGGGCAGGTCACTAGGGAACGCGATGCCGAGGTCCCGCGAAGGTCCGGCACCTTGGATTGGCCGGATGCGCCTGGCGCGCCTATAGTGATTGATTGTCAGTTAAAGTGGCAATGCCATGTCGCAAACGGAGACCGACATGCTCGATCAGCCGTCGAACGATCCGGAAAAATCCACGCCGGGTCGGCGATTCCTGAAATTGCTTGGATATAGCAACGTGCCCAGCCCCGGGTCGGGCAAACGTCAGACGGGGAGTCGTGCGCCCAGGGAGCCGGAGGATCGCAAACACCAGTTTGCGACGTGGTACATTTTTGCGGCCTTCCTCGGCGTGATGCTGGTCCAGTTTCTGTGGCTGCGCCTCACCCAGATCGATACCATTCCATACAGCCAGTTCGAACAGCTCCTTGACGAGAACAAGATCGCCGAAGTGCTGGTCGGACAGGACACCATCCAAGGGACCCTGAAGGAACCGTTCCCGGACGGCCGCAAGCAGTTCTACACGATCCGCGTCGAGCCCGAGTTCGCCGATAAGCTTCGGGCCCGCGGCGTCGCCATCACCGGTGTGCCGTCGTCGACCTTTCTCTCCACCATTCTGTCCTGGGTATTGCCGGTATTCATCTTCTATCTGATCTGGACTTACGGGTTCCGCCGTGTGGCGGAACGTCAGGGTCTCGGGGGCCTGATGTCGATCGGCAAATCACGAGCCAAGGTCTATGTTGAGACCGACACGAAAGTCACCTTCAAGGACGTGGCCGGCGTTGACGAGGCGAAGTTCGAACTGCAGGAAGTCGTCGCCTTCCTGCGCGATCCGACATCGTTCGGGCGGCTCGGCGCGCGTATTCCGAAGGGCATTCTTTTGGTCGGGCCTCCGGGCACCGGCAAGACGCTTCTGGCGCGCGCAGCAGCCGGCGAAGCCGGCGTACCGTTCTTCTCAATCTCCGGCGCTGAGTTCGTCGAAATGTTCGTAGGCGTTGGCGCGGCGCGTGTGCGCGATCTGTTCGAGCAGGCGCGGAAGGCGGCGCCCTGCATCATCTTCATCGACGAGCTCGATGCACTGGGGCGAAGCCGCGGCCCCAGCGCATTCGGCGGCTATGATGAGAAGGAGCAGACGCTCAATCAATTGCTCGCCGAGCTCGATGGATTCGATCCGATGACCGGCGTGATCCTGCTTGGCGCCACCAATCGACCGGAGGTGCTCGATCCCGCGTTGCTGCGGCCCGGCCGTTTCGACCGCCAGGTGTTGGTCGATCGGCCGGATCGTTCGGGCCGGCTGGAGATCCTGAAAGTCCATGTGGCGAAGATCCGATTGGAGAGCGCCCTGGATCTCGGCCAGGTCGCTGGATTGACCGTCGGTTTCACGGGCGCCGATCTTGCCAACCTGGTCAACGAGGCCGCCATCGTCGCGACCCGGCGCAGCGCCGCAGCGGTGACGCTTGCCGATTTCACCGCGGCGATCGAGCGCATCGTCGCCGGACTCGAAAAGAAGAGCCGCGTTCTGGGGAGCGAAGAGCGGCGCCGAATTGCGTATCACGAGATGGGGCATGCGCTGGTAGCCGCAAGCCTTCCGGGCGTCGATCCGGTGCACAAGGTTTCGATCATCCCGCGCGGCGTGGGCGCGCTCGGCTACACCATGCAGCGGCCGACCGAGGATCGCTTCCTGCTGGCCCGCCACGATCTCGCCAACCGCATCGCCGTACTGATGGGCGGGCGGGCATCGGAGGCGCTGATCTTCGAGGGCGAGGTCTCCACCGGCGCTGCCGACGACCTGCAGCGCGCAACCGAGATCGCGCTGCAGATGGTCACGCGGTTCGGCATGGACGAGACAGTGGGCCAGCGCACCTACTCGGCCCCGCCGCAGCCGTTCCTGGGGACTCCGGCGAGCGGCGTCGAAGCGTCCGAGGTGACCGAGCGCGAGATCGACGTGGCGGTGCGGGACATCATCGCCAAGGCCTTCGAGCAGGCAATCGCCATCCTGCGGGCGCGGCGCTTCGACCTGGACGAAGGTGGCCGTCTGCTGCTTGCTCAGGAAACACTGACCGCCGACCAATTCTCGGCGATCCGGCCCGCGGCGAAGCACCCTGAAACAGTAGGTTGATGGCTCTGCGCTAACAAAGGACAATCGTACCGCAAGTCCTGACACCACATATCGAGCAATACCAAAACGGGCGCTTTTCCGTACTCAGCGCTGCCGCTGGTAGTTCTGCAACAGCGCATCCAACACGGCGCGCCCTTGATCCGTGAGGGCGAACTGCCCGCCCGAACGACGTGTGACAAGGCCTTTCTCGATCAAAGTGCTGACCACAGCGGAGTCGGACCAATTCGTATGGGTCTCTATGTTGAAAAGCACCGCACGTTCCGCCGCCGTGAGCCTATCGGGTTTCACGCCCGCCAGCGCCGTGTGTATCGTTTGCTGCGTCATGGGGGCGTCCTCTCGTCAATAATCCGACCCCGCCAGTCTCACCTGTAGCTGTTGCATCGCCGACTGTTCCGGATGAAGTAGAAGCGGAATGGCGAGGTTCGGTGGATGCCGCGGTATGGATGATCTGACATTTTGCCCCGGAACTTGCGGGCGATCGGCACGGCAGTTCGGCCAGTCTCAACAGCCTTCGCCATATTGCCTCTGCTTCCGCCCGCACGTAGTCCGCCGTCACATTCTTCACCTAGCTTAGCTAGCGAGCTTGCGCGTCTCGCATCAGCGCCCTCGTGGGGCGCGTAAGAGCGGGGCGGCTTTTTCGCCCACCGGCGCCTATCCCCAGGGCTGTGGACGGCGATCCTAACGCGACCGCGTTGGCGCTCGGGGTCACCGGACGACTCCAGCCGAACCGGACCACGCGTGCGGGCCTCAAGCGCGATATCGGCTGCGTCTTTTCCCGAAATTCGAGGACGTTCGCTCATCTGAGACCCCGATTTTCTCGCCATTCACGTGGAGAGCTTGAAGGCGGTGCCGTCGCGAAGTTGGCTGGAATTGTTTGGCGCGAATCTCCGGTACATTGAGGGTACCTGATTCGACGTCAATTGCCTCGTCGATTGGTGCGGCATGGAGTGTCTGCCAGCTATCAATCTTACGCATGTTGATCTTTCCTGAGGCGAGCAATGCCTAGAACACGATGGCGGCGGTCTCCGCAGAAGGCAGGACGGTCCACGTCACAAGCCCTGCAGCCCAACTGAACAACCGTCGCTATGCCACTGTAGTATCGCCTGCGATGGGGCCGATGCGGCCGCGAAAACGTCCTCAATGAAGGTCATCCTTTCCGCTGCAAACCGCCGTGGGTGATCTCTAGCTTCGCTGGCTTGGCCTGCCTGACCGTAGAACGGCACGGAAACGGATTTTGCCAATAGATCGGGCTGGAAGATTTCGTCCGAGTAGACCGCACGCGGAAGGCACAACGCGGGACCGATCCGGCATTCCCTCGGCGAAAAAAGGCCGCTGATACGAATATGTGGGAGCGTTACGATCCGGATACCAGGCCGCGTCGTATCGTGCAGTAAGAGACCGTGTAGCAATCGCGTTCTTCAATCCTCGTACCAGGCAAGCTTGTTTACCATCAATCGTGAGCAGATCGAAACCTTTGCCGTCGGAAGGGCGCTTGGCATTCCTTGCGGACACCGCCTTTCGGATCATGTAGGCTGTCGCTAAGCGCGATCGCTTCGAAGCCGAGCGCAAAGCCGATGGGAGGCATTCATGGCAAGACGCAAAGTCTCGTTCCAGGCTGCATTTCTGGCAGGCAGCATATTGGCCGGGCCCGGAATGGCTGCCGACGTCACGCCGGACCGGCTCCTGAATGCCGACAACGAGCCGCAGAACTGGTTGATGAACCACCGGACCTATGACGGCCAGCGCTTTTCGCCGCTTGCGCGCATCAACCGCGACACCATCAAGAACCTCAAGCTGGCCTATGCGGTGCCGCTCGGCGGCGGCGCGGGCAATGAATTCTCCAATGCTACGCCGCTCGCCGAGGACGGATTCCTCTACCTCACGGATTCCTGGAACGTCCTCTACAAGATTGACGCCCGCTCCGGCGACCTCGGCCGCGTCGTGTGGCGCATGGACCCCAAGCAGGATCGTCAAATGCGCAGCCGCGGCGCGGCGCTGTGGGGCAATCTCGCCGTTACCGGCGCTGGCGGTTTCGGCAACTCGCCGCGCATCGTCGCGACCGATAAAGAAACCGGCAAGGTGGTCTGGGAAACCTCGTTTTCGGACACGCCGGACGTGACCTTCACGGCGGCGCCGCTCGCCATCAAAGACAAGATCATTGTCGGAGCAGCCAACGGCGACCAGGGTGTTCGCGACTGGATTGCTGGGCTCGACGCCGCCACCGGCAAACGCCTCTGGCGCCAATTTACCATTCCAGCCCCCGGCGAGCCCGGCAGCGAGACCTGGAAGGGCACCACCAATGCGTGGCAGACCGGAGGCGGTGCCATGTGGGTAACCGGCACCTACGATCCCGCTACGAATCAGACCATCTGGGGCACTGGCAACCCGGTGCCAATGTTCGATCCATTCCATCGACCGGGCGATAATCTCTATACCAACAGCGCTATCTCCTACGATCCCGACACCGGCAAGATGAACTGGTATTTTCAATTCACGCCAGGCGACCTGTGGGACTACGACGAAGTCGGCACTCATATCCTAATCGACGGCAATATCGCTGGGCAGGCGCGAAAGCTCATTACCCATTCGGCACGCAATGGCTTTCTCTACACATACGAACGCAGCAACGGCCAACCCATACTTGCCAAGCCCTACATGGAGGTCAATTGGACCAAGGGCATAGACCAGAAGACTGGCAAGCCGCTCGATTACGATGCGACCAAGGACATCCAGACCTATGCGGGCATCGGCAATGTCGTTCCGGGCGAGCCGCTCAAGAAGGTCTGCCCGTCGATCGCTGGCGGCAACAATTACTGGCCGTCGTCCTACAGCCCAAAGACCAAACTTCTCTACATCCCAGCCTTGACCGCTTGCATGGTCGTATCGATCGATCGGGAGAAACACACGAAGGAAAGAGGTTGGAACGGCGGTTCCTACACCACTGACGAGCGGTTAGAAAGCAACCTGACCGCGATTGACCCGATTACGGGCGACATCAAGAAGAACGTGCACCTTCGCTATCCCAACTACAGCGGTACGCTCGCGACCGGCGGCGGTCTTATCTTCCTTGCGCTCCTCGACGGAACGGTCGCGGCTTTCGACGACGCTACGCTCGACGAACTGTGGAAAATCAACGTGGGGTCTGGCTTTTCCGCTCCGCCCATGACTTTCGAGACCGGCGGGAAACAATATATCGCGATCGTGTCGGGGCCGAGCCCTGGGGCAAAAAGCAGACTTGTTAACACGCCGGAACTCAAGGAGCAGCGCAATGCTCTGGTGCTATACGTGTTTGGGTTGTAACTATCCGCCGACGGCCAAGTTCGTGGTGCTGGCCGGCCCCAACGGCAACGGCAAGTCGTCGTTGTTCGATGTCTTCCTAAACGTGGCGGACCGAGGAATCCGTAACTATTGGGATCAAACCTACCATGCCAAAATTTCGGAACCCAACATGGTGCCCGCGCCCGATGGGATCGATATCGCATCTCATGAGGAACCGCCGACCGATCCAGAAAGCTCTTCTACTTCCGCTCCGCCTACCGCAATGATTCTGATTTTGTCACTAACACTATAGCCCGCGCCGGCGAAGTGCTGGGCGTGCGGCACTTCGCGCGCTTCATCGATAACGATGTGACCGTCAGCGTTAATTTCCAACATCTATATGCGCGGGGCATGGAAGAGGTGTTCGAGGAGGAGGCTGGCAGCACCACGATCGCCGCATTCCGCGAGAAGATCATCGGCGACATTCAGAAAAACTTTAAGAAGGCGATGCCCGATCTGTCGTTGGACAGCTTGGGTAATTCGTTCAAAGTACAGACGTTCCGCTTCTCCAAGGGAACAGCGAAGGGCTTCAATTACAAAACCTTTCGGGCGGTGAGAAGGCCGTCTTCGATCTCATTCTCGACCTCACCATCAAACGCGCTGACTTCAACGATACGATCTTCTGCATCGACGAGCCCGAGGCACATCTGAATGCACGGGTGCAAGGCAAGATGCTCGACGTGCTCATGGATCTCGGGCCCGATAATAGTCAGTTATGGATCGCGACTCACTCGATCGGCATGATGCGCCGGGCGCGCGATCTCTATCATGAAAAGCCCGGACAGATCGTCTTCCTCGATTTCCAAAAGGACTTCGATGAGCCTCAAATACTTCGTCCGACCGTGCCGAATCTGGCATTCTGGCACCGCTCGCTTGCCGTCGCTCTCGACGATCTCGCAGACCTAGTTGCCCCGAAGCTGATCGTGGCGTGCGAGAGCGGTTTGAAAGGCGGCGAGCCGGGGGAAGGGTTCGATGTGGAGATTTACAATGGGATCTTTGCCGCGGAATTTCCCGAAGCTCGCTTCGTCTCCATCGGTGCCAGCACCGATATCAAAGGTAATCGGTTCCTTGTCATTCAGGCGATGGCGGACCTCATCAAAGGTGCGAAGGCGGTGAGGCTGATTGATCGCGATGGCACGAGCGAGCAAGAGTTGAAGGATCGCGAAGCCGAGGGTTTTCGGGCGCTGCGGCGCAATAGCCGTAGCGCATTGCTCCTTTCGCACGGGACGGCGCCGTCCATACATGCGCCCTACGGTCCTGCCACCGCGTAAGCCAAACGAGCGCCAATGAGGGTCGGGGGTGGTTCCAAAAAAGCTCCTGCGTGCCACGTGCTGGGTGCAAAGATTCCGAGCCCTGTTGCCGGGGCTCGGAATCTTCACCGACGGGTGAAATGCTTCTGCGCTTTGCGCGCCTCAAAGTCTCACGTGAGACTTTGTCCCATGGCGCAAATGTTGAAGCCGTAACGGCTACACAACAATCGGCCGTTCACACTTCGTCTCTACAAAGGCAGAACGGAAGCTTCTGAATCGCTTGGCGGTCTTTTCGACGCGCGGCGGCGGCCCGGCGCGGTGATCCGCCGGGCGCTTGGCAATGTGCTTCAGTGGTGGGCCGACACGCTCTTGGCGCACGCGGACAAGAGATCGCTCGACGCCGAATGACTGATGTCGCCGAGACCGAGGATGCCGACCATCCGCTTGCTCTTGTTGATGACCGGCAACCTGCGGACCTTGAGGGCTTCCATGTGTCGCACCGCTTTGGCAAGGTCGTCGTCGTCCCGACAGCAATGGATGCCCGGGGTCATGACATCGCGCGCCGTCACGCGGCGTACGTCGAAGCCGTCCTCCGCTAATCCTTTGCAGACGATGTCGCGGTCGGTCACCATGCCGACCAGCCGGTCGTTCTCTCCGATAGGAATGGCGCCGATATCATGCTTACGCATCAATTTCGCGAGCTCGATGACCGGGGTGTCCGGGCCGACCCACTCTACGCCCTTGTGCATTGCGTCCTTGACTTTCATGGCGGACCTCCATTGTTGGAGCTGGTATGCAAGGCCCCCACGCATCAACCATACAACGGATCAGGCGCGGTGGCACGAAGGGGTTCAAGGCAGCGCGCCGGGCGGCCCCAGGGAGAGAACCCGAAGCGGCTGATCGCAGTGCGCCGCGCCTAACGAAAAGTTAATCGAGTCCCCACGGAACTGCGCCGGACCATGTTCATTGGTGGCATGTGCGGGGCTGTCTCTAACGCAGTCACGCGGATGCCTCGGTCCTTTGCCCCACGAGGGACCGGGGCATTCAGAACATTCGGCCCATGTTGGCGACATTGGGCTTAGCATGGAGGAACGCCAAGCAGGGCGGCTCAGCCGAGCAATAACGTCAGTACGGTTGAGCCGCCCTTGACGCGGCTGGCGGAGTCGAACTGCTATAGAAGTTGCACGCGGCTGGGCGCGGCAGGTCCCGGTCGGGTTCTGGCCATTCCACCCGATCGGAGGCTCTTCAATCCATGCGCTCGCCCCACGACACTCCGCAACATCGATAGAAGGCTGCGTTCGCTTCACGGCAACGCTGTCTAATTCGGGGCCTAAAAGAAGGCCCCGACCTGACGGGGGCTGGGGGTCTGAGGAGAGGTCGGGGCTGGTGCTCGCGTTGTGTGGCACGAGCAAGATAAATCTACCTTTCCTTGTAGTCTTGTCAATATCTACGAGGGGTATAGGCGTTAGCCTTCGTCGCTCCGCTCAATCACCGTTGCTCCGCACCGGTGCCGAGCTGAATGGCTGTGATGACCCGATCGGGGATCGGCGGTCCACACGAAGAGTTTGGGATCGGCATTGGTTTCGGACGTTCACGACGATCCCCTTGCGCATCCCACAGACTCGCACGACCCGTGCGAGCCGGGAATCCTCAAAGGGACTCGCTCGTCAGATTGGAGGCACTAGCTCGATATGCATCTATCCGGCGCGAGCTCCATCAGGGATATGTCTCTCCGGTACGGCCAGAACAGGTAGCAAACCATCCGCGTATCCGATATCGAACAGCATGCCCGCTGAAACCTCGTCGGCCATTTTCTTCGGCGCGAGATTAACTACGAACAGAGCCTGTCTCCCTTCGATCTCGTGCCTCGGATTTGCCCGCTCGTTTTTCATACCGGCCAGAATGCAGCGCGTATGATCCCCAAAATTGACAGTGAGCTTTACGAGCTTGTCAGATTTGGCGAGATCATCGACCCGCTCGATAGTCCCGACCCGTACATCGAGTCTGGCAACTTCTTCGAGCGATACGGTCCCCTTGATGGGAGCGGGCACGAACGTGCTCTCGGGATCCATTTCTTGCTCCGTGCGTTTGCGGCAACGCGTCAGTCGAAGACCATACTGATTTCCGGCTCCGCCGGCCATGTCCCAATCGGGTCATTCGCTACAGATCGTTGGGCGCCGAAAAATCGCTTCATGTCTGCAACGCCCCGAAAGCTGACACAAGGTCAGAGCCTTGGCGCCTGTCATGAAGGGTGGTGCCTGTCACGAAGGGTCAGGCGGTTATCGCCGCGAGCTCCCGTCCGGGCAAGGTCCCCATCGCGAGCGTAGTTGTCCTGTGGAATGGAACTGACGAATACGAGGTGATGCCCGGCCTTGGATCAGCGTCGGCGATCACCGGCGGCGCGAATGAACGTCTGGTCTACCCGCTCTGCCGATGATTTGTCCTGCTTGACAAACCGGATGAGCGCGAAATGGCCGAACGGCGGCATGGCGCGCCGCTCAGCCGGCCGCACGCCATCGGCGCCGTCCGCCCAGGCCGCATAACGGCGCCACGAGAACTCGGTACGCCAGCCGAGTTGTCGCGCCGCCGGAGCAAACCACCTCTCCAGCGCACGCCGCACGCCGACTTCCGCGCCCAAGCGGCTGACCAGAACGATTTCGCCTCCCGGTTTGAGCACGCGCGCGAATTCGTCGAGGGTTGCCTCCGGGTTGGGCACAGTTGTGATGACGTATTGTGCAACGACCACGTCGAACGATTCGTCCGGGAAGGCGAGATGCTCGGCATCCATAACCCACAGACCTTCGACATTGGTCAAGCCGAGCGCGGCCACTCGTTCCCGTGCCTTCAGCAGCATGGGTTCGGAAATGTCGACACCGCAAATGCGATTGGCGCCTGAATAGTATGGCAGCGATAAGCCGGTGCCGACGCCAACCTCAAGAATCCGACCTCCGATCCGTTCGGCGGCCTCGATCGCAGCCTGCCGACCGCGCTCAAACACCGCTCCGAATACCAAATCGTAAACAGGCGCCCACCGTGCATAGGCTCTCGTAATGGTTTCTCTGTCGAGCTTCGTATGCACCGATTGCGTCATGAATCTCTCCTTCCCGCAGTCGCTAACACCTTGCTGCAGCGGCGGTTCCATCACCTTCGCCGCCAGCTTGCGCGGGTGGCCAACAATTTCTACTCGATGTGCCATGCAATCTGCAGCGGTCCCCGCGATGCCGACGCGCTTCCGAATAGGTCGGAATTGTTTGGAAAGCCGTCGGACGAAAGGAAATCTGCGTTGACCGTGAAGCTCCTCGCGCTCCGTGCGAGCGAGATCAAAATTCGAACCACATCCTTGACTTGAGGATGCAGAGCATCAGTGGCAGTTGCTCCCCGATCGCGTTCTTCTGTGATCGAAAGCGACGTCCCCATCATCGAATCGCAAGAAGTAAGATTGCCGAGTTCATGTCTCAATCTTATGACAGCGTGAGGCTCCGGCTTGTGACAATATGACCGGGACCAGCTGGCGGCTCCTGCCAAAGATTGGGCAACGCTCGCCGCGACTTTTGGGTCGTCATCGCGGAATCGATGCTGCCGTCGCTCTGTTCAGCCGGACTCTCATCGCGCTATCGTGGCGAGTTTTTGGGCCTGGGACGAACCGGATCCCGGGACCATCGCGGAAGAAGAACCGGGTAATCCTCATGCTGCAATCCCGCGCACCAGCGCATTCAGGGGCCGAGTGGGCGCGCGGCCGGTGTAACAATACAGGACTTGTCGATGAATCAACCTCATGAGGGTGGCCTGTTGCTGCTGCCCTTGCTGTTGCTTGCGGTTGCCGTGGTCAGCGTACCGTTGGCGCGGCTGTTGCGGCTCTCCGCCATCGTGGCTTATCTCGCGGCCGGTATCGTCGTCGGTCCGTTCGGGTTTGCACTGGTGCGGGCGCCCGACACCATCATCGCGGTGTCAGAGCTTGGCGTCGTGCTGCTGTTGTTTCTGATCGGGCTTGAGCTCGAATTCTCGCGGCTGCTGGCCCTGCGCCGCGCCATTTTCGGGCTCGGGGCAGCGCAGCTCGCATTGACGGCAGTGGTGCTCGGCGGCGTTGCCTTCGCGCTCGGGCTCACGAGCTGGCGCGGGGCCATCATTGGCGGTCTCGCGCTCGCCATGTCGGCGACCGCGATCGCGCTGAAGATCCTCGAGGAGCGCGGCCACTTGCAGCAGACGTACGGCCAGCGTGCTTTTGCGATCCTGCTGTTCCAGGACATGTCGGTGGTGCCGATCCTCGCCCTATTGCCGCTGCTTGCGCCCGGCGCTGACAGCGAGTTTACGGACTTCACAGAGACTTTGATCGCGGTTGCCCGCATCGGCGGCTGCATAGCCGCCCTGGTGATCGCCGGACGCTATCTGCTCAACCCGTTCCTGGCGCTGCTTGCCAGCACGGGGGCGCGCGAGGTCATGACGGCGGCCGCGCTTCTGGTCGTGCTCGGGTCGGCGGCGCTCATGCAGTTTGCCGGCATGTCGATGGCACTCGGCGCATTTCTCGCGGGAGTGTTGCTCGCCGGGTCGAATTATCGTCATGAGCTGGAAGCCGACATCGAGCCGTTTCGCGGGCTGTTGCTCGCCCTGTTCTTCATGAGCGTGGGCATGTCGATCGACATGGAGGTCGTGGCGGCAAATCTTATGCTTATCCTTGCGGCCGCGATAATCATTACGATTCTCAAAGCTGGCATCGTAGCGGCGCTGTTTCGCGCCACCTGCCCAAAGCCCGGCGATGCGCTGCGGGCCGGCTCGGTGCTCACGGGCGCCGGCGAGTTCGCGTATGTGCTGATTCCCTTCGGTGTGACGCTTGGCGTCATGGGTGCGCGCGAGGCGAGCCTGTTCTCGGCGATCGCCGCCGTCACCATGCTGATGGGCCCGCCGGTGGCTTCTCTCACCGATATTGTGCTCGCTCGCCTTGGCCGCCAGCGCCTGCCCGAGCCAGATGATTTCGGCGCCGTCCGCGGTTCAGCACTCGTCATCGGCTTCGGCCGCTTCGGCCAACTGGTTACGCAGTGCCTGCTCGCCGAATCCGTGGATATCGTCACCATCGACAATGATCCGGAGATGATCACGAACGCCGGCCGGTTCGGCGTCAAGGTCTATTACGGCGATGGCGAGCGCCTCGACGTGCTGCGCGCCGCCATCAGGACGGAGGTGCGACTCGTTGCGGTGTGCGTGGACAAGCGCGAGACGGCGAATCGGATCGTCGATCTGCTGCGCGCCGAATTTCCGGGTCTCAAGCTCTATGTTCGTTCTTATGATCGCCGTCACACCCTGGAGCTGCTGGCCAAGGATGTCGATTTCGAGATCCGTGAAACCTTCGAGTCGGCGGTCGAGTTCGGGCGTGCCGCGCTGGAGGGTCTCGGGCTCACCCATGAGCGTGCGGTCGAAGTGGCGGACTATGTCCGCCAGCGCGACCTTGATCGTCTCGCCGTGCAGCAGGCCGAAGGCATAGCGGCCGGCCGCGACCTCGTTTGGAAGCAGCGCGTGCAACCAGAGCCGCTGAGCGAGCCGCTGCGCAAGTCCGAGGCGCTCAATCCGGAGGCGGGCAGGCTGACGACGGAGTCAAAATCGTAGCCGGGTTCAGCGAAAACCGGGGGGTGGCGTCGCCGCCGTGTGGGCAGACAGTCCCGGATTTCGCCGCGCTCAGGCCAGGCTACACCTGATGAGGGAGCCGCTCCATAAGTCCCAGGCCCTCCATCCGGAGCCTATCGAGTTTATCAAACCGGAGCCTGCTTCTTCCGACTAACCCCGCTTGCCGATGGGGCGCACCGGCGCATCCTTGGGGCCATCCGCAGAGATGAGATCAAGACGCGGGCTGCGAGGGAGGCGCACATGACGAGGTTTCCATTGAGTACGGCTCTCATGACCTTCGCCGTAACGGCGGCCGCACAAAGTCCCGCCAATAATGCCCTCGTTGCGCGCGCGAAATCATTCGAGCTTGAGACGCCCTATGTACCGCCGCCAGGCGACCCAATGGCGCATCATGCAGCCGGCTACGCCAAGGTGATATGCTCGGCCGTGTTCATGACTGGCCTCGCCCCTGATTTCGCCGCCAGAAACGTGGGTTTTTTCACCGCGCCCTACCTAGAACGCGCAAAGCTTGGCAAGCCGGTCATCGACCGCGACAACCGCGAGGTCCATGTCACGCTTCCGGACGGCCCTACCCGCACCGCCAAGTATCTCGGAAGCCAGGGCTGCGTCACGTTTCCGGTTGGCCAGGGCGAAGTGAATTTCACCCCGATCGCCGTCAAGAGCGCTTTGCCCGATCCCTCGACCCTGCGGTGGCCCATGGGCGATGTGCTGCCGCAAGAGCCGCTGCCGGCGGAAATCGACGGCGCGAAGCTCAAGGCCGCCGTCAACGCTGCCTTCCAACCGGCGGAGGGCCTAACGGCGGCGTTCGTGGTCACCTGGAAGGGGCGGCTCCTCGCCGAGCGCTATGGCGAAGGCCTCACAGCGCAGACTCCGCTCGAAGGCTGGTCGATGGGCAAGAGCCTCACCGCGACCTTGTTCGGCACCCTTGTCAGAGACGGCATCTACGACCTGAACCAGCCGGCGCCGATTCCCGAATGGCAAACCTCGGAAGACCCGCGCGCCAAGATTCGCATTGCTGACATCCTTCACATGTCGAGCGGGCTTCGGATCAGGGCGCCCCAGGATCCGGATTACGATCCGTCCGGTCCTTATCCGGATCACCTCTACCTCTACACCGGCGGCGTCGATTCGTTTCACTACGCGGCGACGCGGCCATTGCAATGGCCTCCCAACACCGTCGGGCGTTACCGCAACAGCGATCCGGTGTTGATCAGCTATCTGATCCGGCTTGCCGTCGAAAAGCGTGGTGAGGAGTATCTTTCATTTCCGCAGCGGGCGTTATTCGACAAGCTCGGTATTCGCACGATGGTGATCGAAACCGACCCGTTCGGGAATTTTCTCGGACAGGGTTATGAGGTCGGCTCCGGACGCGACTGGGCCCGGCTTGGCAATCTCTATCTTCAGGATGGCGTGTGGAACGGTGAGCGCATTCTCCCGGAAGGATATGCGAAATTCGTCAGCACACTCGCACCGGCCTGGGCCGCCGACCGGCGTCCGGTCTACGGGGCCTTCTTCTGGCTCAACGGCGACGGGCGCTTCCCGGTGCCGCGCAATGCATATTACATGGCCGGAGCCGGCGGCCAGACCACGCTGATTGTGCCTTCGCACGATCTTGTGGTCGTGCGCCTTGGCCACTACCGCGGCGACGCTGCCGGCGCACCCGGTTTCCAGAAGGCGCTGGCGCTGTTGATGGAGGCCGTGCCGCAGCGGAAATGAGGCGGACGAATTGGAGCCTTTTCGTTTGAACCACCGCCCGCGTTAATCTCAAACCGAAATACTCTAAATCAAATGTTCTTTGCCCGCACGACCTGATCTATACGTCGTGCCTCGCGCAAATGCTGCCGCGCGCCTGATGGCGTTGGCACCATGCCGGAGGGAGACGAGATGGCGAATGACCTGGCGACATTCCGCAACGGCGTCTTGTCGATCTATCAGTCCGCGATCGAGGACCTTGCCCACAGGGCCGCAGGCCGGCAACTCACGCCTGGCAACCGCCCGGGAATGGAGAACGAGATCGTCGCTGCGGGCACGGCGGCGGCGGCGAGCCGCATGCCGAACACGACGGGGCTGCAGCCCAAGGCCGCCGCAGTTTCGGGCAAGGTTATGAACTGCGCGGAGCTAGGCCTGAAGTATCTGGAGGCGCAGGCGCGCGGTGACGCGGCCGCCGCCAGGCAAATCCAGGACGAGATTCAATTCTCGAAGTGCGATCCAAACTGGATCGATACCCTGCAGGAGTACGCCAAGTATTTCGGTCCTGGGGGCGGCCTGCAGGCAATTCCGTACATTCGCGCCGGAAGGATCGGGAATAAGGTGCTGGAAATGAAGCCGAATGCGCGCGTCGCCCTGATCGCGGACTGGGGCACCGGCACCGATGCCGCCGTCAGCTTGCTGGAAAGCGTCAGGAAAAGATCGCCCGACATCGTGATTCATCTCGGCGACGTCTATTACTCCGGCACCGAGGCGGAGTGCGATAAGTTCTTCCTGCAAATCGTTAATGAGGTTTTCGAACGGGCGAATACGAACATTCCGGTTTTCATAATGCCCGGCAACCACGACATGTACGCGGCCGGTACCGGCTTCTACCGTCTCATCGACAAGCTCAACGGCGGCACGCAACGCCAGCCCGCGAGCTTCTTCTGCCTGCGTGCGACCGACAGCAATTGGCAATTTCTCGCGATGGATACGGGTCTGCATGACCGCGATCCGTTCCACGTGAAGGAGGTCTTGACCTATCTGGAGACGGATGAGGAGGACTGGCATGTCGACCGCATCAGGGAATTCCCCGGCCGCACAGTCCTCTTATCACACCACCAATTGTTCTCTGCGTTTTCGCAGATCGGGCAACCGGACAAGGACGGGAATCTCCATCCATGCAATCCGAACTTGCTGGCAAGCTACACGCGTTTTCAGGAGGCGGCGCCCGGCCGCATCGCCGCATGGTTCTGGGGGCACGAGCACAATCTGTGCGTCTACCAGCCCTATGCCGGGGTGGAGTGTGGTCGATGCATTGGCCACGCCGCGATCCCGGTGTTCGCCAGCGACACGCCGTACGACGTGCTCGAAAACGTTATTGATCCGCCACAGCTGGTCGACAACACCAAGCTCGCGGAAAACAACGGCGTCTACGCACACGGTTACGTGATGATCGCGTTCGACGGTCCGGCGGCCACAATCGGCTATTTCCAGGAGAAGGATGACAAACCCTTCTACGTCGAAACGATACCGAGCCGGCCATAGCGTGAGTGCGCGGCGACGCACCCGCCGTGAGCTAATCGCACACCTGAACGCGCGGGCGCACCCACGTGCCGCGGAAGCTGTCCCACACCGGTTCGCCCGGTGTGTAATAGCATGACGGCGTCGGCACGACGTAGGCGGGCGGCGGAGGCGCATAGGCGGGCGCTGGATAATAATAGGCGGGCGGCGGAGGCGCCGGCCGCACTGCTGAACCGATCAGCGCTCCGGCCGCGAGACCGCCAAGAATCCCGGCAGCAACCTGACCATTCTCTGCGCGTACTTGGATTGGGGCGCTCATCAGCGCCAGGGTCAATCCGAATGCCACGATGGTTCTCATGATGCCCCTCGACTTATTGGATGAGCGTAACCCTACGTCAAGGATCGTGTACGAACCGTAAATGCGACCTTGGTGTCCCGGATAAGCCTCCAGATCCGATAGGGCGTCGCCGGCATTTGAGCATCACTCACGCCGAAATCCCGTAATGCATCCACGATGGCGCTAACGACCGCGGCGGGCGCGGCCGTGGTGCCTCCTTCACCGCCGGCCTTGATGCCGAGCGGATTGGTCGGCGACAGCACCTCGGCGATGCGGGTGATGAACGACGGCAGCACGTCTGCGCGCGGCATGCCGTAGTCCATGAGCGAGCCGGACAGCAGCTGCCCGGAATCCGGATCGAGCCGAATATGCTCCCACATGGACTGACCAACGCCCTGGACGATTGCGCCATGAGTCTGGCCCTCGACAATGAGCGGATTGATGCAGCGGCCGACGTCATCCACGCAGGCGTAGCGTGTGATCGCAACTTCGCCCGTGTCCGGGTCCACCTCGACTTCGCAGATCGCGCAGCCGTTCGGAAACACCGGGTCGTGCATCTCGTTGTCAGTGACGACTGCAAGGCCGTCGGCAAGATCGCCAGTGAGGTTCATGCATGAGGCTTCGGCGGCCAGTTCGAATACATCGAAGTTGTGGTTGGTGTCCCGCGATACGAAGCGGCCGTCCGAAAACGAGATATGGTCTACCGGCGTCCCGAGCACGGCCGCGGCGATCCGCGTACCTTTCTGGATCAACTCGGCGGCGGCTTTGGAAAACACCGCGGCGGCGTGGCGCATCGAACGGCCCGAATGGGAACCGCCGCCGACCCGAACGACGTCGGTGTCGCCAAGAACGATGTTGACTTTGTCGACCGGCACGCCCACGAGGTCCGACACCACCTGGGCAAAGCTTGTTTCGTGTCCCTGACCGCTCGGCTGGGTTCCGATGACCACGTCGATGCGGCCTTCGGGGCGCACTTTGATCTGCGCCTGCTCTTTGGGAGCGCCGATCGAGGATTCGACGTAGTTGGCAAGGCCGCGGCCCGCCAGCTTGCCGCGCCGCTTGGCGTCGCGCCGGCGCGCCGGAAAGCCCTGCCAATCGGCGATTTCCATAGCGGTGTTCATGTTCTCTTCGTAGCGGCCGCTGTCGTAGACCATGCCCACCGCATTGCGGTATGGCATCTGGCTGGGTCGCACCAGGTTCTTACGGCGGAGCGCAACGCGGTCGAAGCCAAGCTGTGCTGCCGCGGTATCGATGAGCTGCTCGATCGCGAACGTCACTTCGGGCCGGCCGGAGCTGCGATAGGCTTGAGTCGGCGTGGTGTTGGTGAACACCGCGATGGCGCGCAAGCTCGCCACCGGAATATCGTACGAGCCGGTGATCAGGCCGGCTCCCTTGGAAAGCGGCGACAGCGACACGCAGCGCGCGCCGACATTGCTGATGTTCGTGGCGCGCATCGCCAAAAATTTCCCGTCCCGGCGCAATGCGAGCTCGACCTTGGTGACAAGGTCACGACCCTGGTAGTCGCTGAGGAAACATTCGGAGCGCGTGGCCGTATATTTCACTGGACGGTGCAGCTTGCCGGCAGCCCACAGCACCAGGCCGAATTCCACGTAGACGCGATTGCGGGTGCCGAAGTTGCCGCCCACGTCATGGGAGAGCACGCGTAGCCGGTCCGCCGCAATGCCAAGAACGGCCGCAAGCTCGTTCTTCTGGCGCACGGCGCCGCCGCTGCCGGCATATAGCGTATAGCGGTCGGACGCGGCATCATATTCGGCAAGCGCTGCGCGCGGCTCGAGCGGCACGCCAGTGACTCGATCGATGTGGAAATCCATCGCCACCACATGGTCGGCTGCCGAGAAAGCCGCATCGGTTGCGGTTTTATCGCCAAACCACGTGTCCACCAGAATGTTCCGCGGCGCCTCATCCCATATCATCGGGGCGCCCGGTTCCATCGCGTCTTCGGAATGGAGAACGAACGGCAGTTCCTCATAATCGACTTCGACGGCTTCGGCGGCGTCCAGCGCCTCCGCTTGGGTTTGCGCCACCACGGCGGCCACCGCTTCGCCGACATGGCGCGCCTCGTTGGCTGGAAGCAGCATGTGAGGACCGATGAAGATCGTGCCACCCCCGGGAGCGTGGAGTTTCATATCGTATCTGGTCTTCGGCACCGGATCGTGCGGAATCGGGTTCAACCCGCCGGCAAGGCAATCTGTACCGCTATAGGTCCCAAGTATGCCCGGCATGGCACGCGCAACCGCAAAATTCACGCTGCGGATACGCGCATGCGGGTAAGGCGAGCGCACCACCGCGAGATAGCATTGACCCGGTAACGAAAAGTCGTCGCTGAAGCGGCCCGCGCCGATGACGAGTCGGGCGTCTTCCTTGCGGGGCAGGGGGACACCGATAGAGCGAAATTGCGACGGTGGCGGCTTGTTCATGGGTCAGCGCGGATAAGGTGGCGGCTCCTCGATAGCCTGATCCCGCGGCGTACAACAGTGGGATTCTACCCCTTGAACGCCCTATCCTCCGCGGCTTACCCTCCGCAGCACGCTCGGACGGCAGTGATGGATGCCGCCGTCGAGCGGCGACGTGCCGGTGATGAATGCAAACGGGAGGACACCATGCGTACCAACACTGTTGCGAGGCTTTTCGCCTCCGCCGTACTTGCGACCATACCGCTGACAATTGCAACCCAGGCGCCGGCCCAGGCGCCGGCGCCGACCTCTCCGCCCCAGATCGCACCAGCCCTGGTGCCCGCCCACGCGGTTGACCTGATGACGGCGGAGGGTATGGCGGCCTTCGGGGCCCAATGGAAGCACATGGAGGCAAAGATCGTCGAAGGACCGGCGCTGCCGGCCGCAATGCCGGGCTACAAGTCGTCGTATGACATTTCTCCCCATGCGGGCGAAAAGGGTTTTGACGACGCATCGTGGCCGACGATCGAAGCCAAGGGGCTGGCGGACCGGCGCGGCGGCGGCAAGGTGTCCTTTCTGTGGTATCGCACCAACCTGACCGTCCCGGAAAAGATCGGAAATTTCGAAACCAACGGCGCCAAGATGGTGCTGACCGCCTATGTGGACGACTATGCGGAAGTGTGGGTGAACGGCGAGATGCCGCGCCGCGCGGGCATCACCAGCCCCGCGACGATCCAGGGTTTCAATATCCCGAACCGCGTCGTGCTGTCCGATTCCGTCAAGGCCGGAGATAAGGTCCAGATCGCAATCTTCGGCATCAACGGGCCGATTTCCGTGGCGCCATCCAATTTTGTGTTCTTCCGCCAAGCTTCGATCGAATTTTACAAATAATCCCCTGCTCGGAGGAGGCGTCGCAGCGCAATCCCAACTGAGACTATGCGAAATTGCACGGCGCCTCCCCCAACAAATCTTGGCAGCCCGCCTCACTGGAACCAAACCTCCGCCACAGATTTGTCAGATGCTGGAGCAGCGGCGTCCGGAGGCCCCATGCGTAGCGCTCGTGTTATCGTCATCACGCTTGCCCTGCTCGTCATTGCCGCGGGAACGCCGGCCAGCGCATCGGTCCTCATCACCATCAACAAATCGGTCCAGCAGATGACAGTCGAGGTCGATGGCCAGTTGCGCTGGACGTGGCCGGTATCAACCGGGCAACTTGCCTACGACACGCCGAGCGGCCGGTACACAGCATTCCGCATGGAGGCTGACCATTTCTCCAAGGAGTGGGACGACGCTCCAATGCCGCATTCGATCTTCTTCACCCAGCAGGGCCATGCGATCCATGGCTATCTCGATACCCGCAACATCGGCCGCCCTGCCTCGCACGGCTGCGTGCGGCTCACGCCAGAGAATGCCGCAAAGCTCTACGCGCTGGTGGAACAGCAAGGCCTGCCTAACACCAAGGTGGTGCTGAGCGGCGATGTGCGTGTGGCGCTGGGGCGGCGAGGTTTGCCGCAGACCGCTGATCAGAGCGGAAGTATCACGGGGCGAGAGCCCCTCGACAATCGCCCGTACGGGTACGCGCAGCGCTACTACGACCGACAGACCGATAGCAGTTATCCTGCGCCGTACTACTATGACCGCCAGACCGACACCGGTTATCGTCCGGCCACCGGTTATCGTTCGGCGCAGCCGTACCGCGATGCCCCGAGCTATCCATATGATCCACCGCGATATCCTTCGGATTATTCGTACCGCCCGTTCCCCTTCGGACGCTGACTGCTCGTCACCGCAATGCCCAATATGTGTCCGGAACGGATGGCCGTCCGGCCGTTGATCCTCGCGTCAACAACTGCGAGGAGCCAAACATGACGCGTCCGTTCATCGCGCTCGCTATCGGAATATGTTCGTCTGCTGCCATCACGGGCGTCAGTGCGCAGACCCTTTATGTTGATGAGAACGTTGCGCCCGCCGTTCCGCCGGCCTATGTGGCGCCGCCCGCTTACGTGGCGCCACCCGCGTATGCGGTGCCTGTCGTGCCAGCGGTGCCGGTTGCCCCGCCAGCCTACGCGGTCGTTCCGGACTATGCCGTGCCGACGGCCCCGGTTTACGCGGCCCCGCCACCGGTCGCTACACCGCGTGTCTATATCAATCGGCCGCGGATCGTGCGCCGCGTGATTGTCGAACGCACGGCGCCGCCGCTCTCGCCTTATGGCTATGCCGGGTACGAGGAGCGCTACTGAAGCACGAAGCCGCGGCGTTCGGCGGGTGCTCTCCCCGACCGGGCCGAAACAAATTCCCTGCTCCGCCCAATCGGCGCAGGGAATTTTTTTCATCACACAGGGACAGTTTTTGCGGCCGGGCAGGGAATTCGTCAGTCGAGGCCGGCCATTCCCGCGAACCTATTTTTTATCGAAGACCATCACCTTGGACACAAAGGCGTTGACGTCCCGGACATGCGCCAGCCCGCAACGTGAGGCCATCGCGCTAAAATCCTCCTTGAGGTAACTGAGGTAGTAGGGTTCGTGATAGCTCTGGGGAAACAGCTCCAGCATGCCGTCGTAGTCCGGCTTGTCGCCTAGCTGGAGTGAATCCACGAGCACGAGGCGTCCGCCGCGTTTCAATACGCGTGCGAGTTCCCGAAAGACGGTGCGCCGCACCGTGGGTGGCAGCTCGTGAAACATGAAGATGCACGTCACGGCATCCTGGCTGTGATCCTCCAAGGGAATAGCCTCGCCATTCGCCACCATGAGGTTGATCCAGCACCAGCGTCTCAGGTGGCGTTTTGCCTCCGCGACATAGGCCTCGGACATATCGATGCCGAGGGCAGGAAGCCGGGGCCACGTCTGTTTGAAAAAGTCGAGCGCCCGTCCAGTACCGCAACCCACGTCCAGAAGCCTGAGGCGGCGCTGATCGCGCCCGGCGAATACCTCGTACAGCGGCGGCAGCGCTTGGCGCCGCGTGACATTGGCGGTTCCATTAAGAAGCACCTCGACCTGCGTATCGTAACGCTGCGCGGATTCCCGCGTCATCCAGCCGCCGGACTGGAAATGAAAATTCTGCAAGTAATAGCCGGGCCGCTTGCCGCGCGTTTCTTCACTCAACACCTCGCGGTTCTGGCCGGCTTCGCGACGGCGATGGATGTTCGGCAGATCCTCGAAGAACAGGCGCGATCGCCCAAGCAGAATCGGCAAGGAACCATCATGATCCGTAGGCAACGGATAGATTCCGGCCTCGACGTTGGCGAGGTCTTGTAAGAACAGGTCGGCCATGTCGGCGTAAAGACGCCGGCGGTCGGGCACCGGTGCATCCGTAGAGGGCCGCGGCCGCGTGCTCTCGCCAGCCTGTTGGCGGGCCATTGACGACAGTTGCCGCATCGCCATGCCGTGACCGACGTACCAGGCCACCCGTGGCAACTGACTGACGCCATAGACGAGGCGCGTGGCAAAGCGAGAGACTGGACTGGCCATGCGATTGCTCGGCGATTTGCGGCCCCGGCTCGATCAATATGGGAGGAAAAAAAGCAATGGTCTACTGTGGTTAACACTGGCGCATAGATGATGGACCGCGGGCGATTTTTGTGGAGCGATGCCCAATCGCACACTTCTTCGATCATTCCCCCTTGATCCCCATCGCCTTGATAATCGGCCACCACTTGTCGATCTCGGCCTTGTGGAAGGCACCGAGCGTTGCCGGGCCGAGCTTCTCGGGTGGCGGCACTTCGATGGCGAGCACGGCAAGGCGCTGCCGTATGGTGGGGTCGGCCAGCGCGTCGCGCACCGCGACACTGAGCCGGGCGATGATCTCGCGCGGCGTCCCCTTCGGAACCCATAGGCCGGACCACGCGGAGAAATAAAAGCCGGGCAGACCCGCTTCGTCGGTGGTCGGAATGTCCGGCGCCGCGGCCATGCGGTCCTTGGCGGTGACCGCGTAGACTTTGATCGTGCCGTCGCGAACGTGCGGCAATGCGATAGCCGGGCCGGTGCTCATGATGTCGAGTTGGCCCGCCACGAGATCCAGCAAGGCCGGGCCCGCCCCGCGATAAGGCACGAGCGCAAAGCGCGTATCGGTTCGCATCTGAAAGAACGCAGCCGCCATATAGGACGGACCGCCGATGCCGCTGGTTCCGGCCGACGCCTTGTCGGGGTTCTGCTTCAACCACGTGATCAGCTCGCCGAGCGTGTTCGCCGGAAAGTCTTTCCTCGCGACGATCACATTGGCCTCGAAGGGGAGCAGCGAAATCGGGTCGAAGTCGTATCGCAGATCATAGGGAAGCGTGTAGATGGCGCCGTTTGCGACGTGCGAACTCCAGTTGCCGGCGCTGATCGTATAGCCATCCGGGGCGGCGCGCGCGGCGCGGCCGACGCCGATGCTACCCCCCGCGCCGGCAACATTTTCGATGATGATGGTCTGGCCGAGCGCTGGCCGTAGTCCATCCGCTACGACCCGCATCATCACATCCAACGGCCCGCCTGCGGCATAAGGCACGTTTATCGTGATCGGCCGCGACGGATAAACCTGCGCGTTCGCGTCCGAGCCGCTCGCAAGCGCTGCCGCAAGTGCGACCATGCGGATCAGCTGTTTCATCGGCACCTCCGGGGTCGCTTCCTGCCGGCCGGTTTCACAGTGCTCTGACCTCTGCCGCGCGATCCGCGCAGCCGGACGCGCTATATTATTTGCAAACGCGGACGGCGCCAACGGCTGCGCAGCTACAGCGCCCTCGCTCGGCGTCGGTCAGATGGAGCCCAGCAGGCGGGAGCCTTGGCACTACGACAATCAGGCGGCGGTCCAACTATCCCGTCTGTTGCCGAGCAACCTCTCGAGCAACTCGTATGGTTGCGGTGTGCGGCTGGCGGGTTGAGCAACGACAATTCGCCAGGATCGACTTCTTCGTGCAAGGCTTTCAGCGGCTGTTCGTCATTCCGCTCGGACGAACTTCAACACGGCCTGGACACGATTTCGGACATTAAGCTTCTGCATGATATTCGTCATGTGATGCTTTATGGTTCTTTCGGTGCAATTGAGGCGTCTCGCGATCTCCTTGTTGGACATTCCCTGTGACACAAGTTTGAAGATTTCTTCTTCGCGGGAAGTAAAGCGGTGGGGATTGTCGTCGACAATCGTTTCAATCTGCCTGCCCTTATTGATCAGCAGCCTCGCTGCGAGGTTCGGCGCCACATAAGAATCGCCTCGAACAATCGCTCGCACCGTTTCGAGCACATCGCGCCCACTGCTCCCTTTCAAAATATATCCGCGAGCGCCTGCTTGGAGTGCCGACGTTACGTCGCGCTCACTCTCGGACGCTGTCAGCATGATGATCAGCACGTTTGGACAATCGCGGACGATGCCGGCGGCCGCTTCAACACCGCCTCCGGGCAAATAAAGATCAAGCAGGACAACATGCGGCGACTGTTCCTTGGCGATTCTGAGGGCATCAGCCGCCGTCGCGCCTTCTCCCACGATCTCAATACCATCACCCCACGTCAGAGCTTCGATCGTACCCGCACGAAACATCGGATGATCATCAACTACAGCAATCCGAATCGGATTTGGCGCAGCAGCGGCAAGGTCGGAACTGACCAAACGATCGCCCATAACCGCTCCTCGGCTGCTCTGTTTCCCGCGTGGGCCAGGCAGAATTGCTTTCGCTGAAATCACAAACTTTACAGCATAACATAACACTCTGCCGACTAATGTTAACCAACTGTCCTTGACTTAAATCAATGCTCATCCAGGATGGCACTCGCCGACACAACCCAGCGCTGGATTGTGTCATGAAGCAACTCTGGGAGGCGTTGAAATCCCTGGTTTTCGGACCGGCTTTTGCGTCGCAGCCGTTGAAATCGCTCTTCGCTGGGCGCAGGCGAAGCGACTTCTTCAGCTCCACGTCTTCGGGGAGGGTAAGGCCTTTTTCGAGGTCCTCTGTTACACCCACCCGACTTCGCGGAGCCCGTTATCGGCCAAAGGGCGGCTCCTTTGGCCCGGCTACCCTCCTCGAACAAGGGTTTCAATATCCCGGCGCGTTCTCGATCTGGTCGAACCAGTCAAAGCCCATCTCCTTGACCATGCGGTTCGAGATGACGATTAACCGCGCCTCCGACGTCGCATGGTCGTTGAAATGCTGGTGGATGGTGAACGGCGGCACGTAAATGAAATCGCCGCGCTCCCAGGTGAATTTCTTCGGCTCCTCCGCCCACTGCCAGTCGAAAGCGTCGAGGCAGTCGAAGTTCAGGTCCCAGTGGAGGTCGTAGCCGGAGCCCTCGACGCAGAACAGCACCTCCTCCCACATGTGGCGGTGCTTGCCCGAACGCTCGCCGGGCTTGAGGAATTGCATATAGGCCTCAACGCAGCGCTCCCGCGTGTTCATCCTGTGATGAACGAGGTGCTTGATGAGCCCGTCCGGCGAACGCTCCCAGGGCATGTCCTCGGCGCTGACCACATTGGGCAAGGCCTCGTACATCCTTCGGAATTCCTGCGACGCAGCGATGTCCTCGAGGCGCAGGCTCGTGGTCTTGTTGCCCACATGGGCGAAATCGCACTCATCGAGAATCGTGGCCATCAGCCCCCTCACAAATCCTTCGGTGGACGGAAATTCTCGTGTCCGGGCGCCGCCTCGTTGGGCGGATAGGACACGATCTTCTGAAACAGGAGGTGCATGAACAGGAACAGCGGCTTGGCCTTGAACACCAGGAGGATCGCCTCATTGTCGGGATCGTCGTTGAAATGCTGATGCACGCTGGCGCATTCGACGATCATGATATCGCCCGCCTTCCAGTCGATGCGGCGGCCGTCATGGACGTCGTGGCCGCGGCCCTTGAGCACGTAAAATACCGCGCTGTTGAGATGCCCGTGCTTCTGGCCGTACGCACCGGGCGCATAGCATTCGATATGGGTCTCGATCGATTGCACCACATTGGCAGCTTGCGGGCTCACCACGTGCTTGCCATAAAGCGCCGGTCCACCCTTCCACGGATGGTTGCGCGATGAATAGACCCGCGGCTGCTCCAGCAGCGACTTGTAGACATCGCTGTAGGTGCCGGCTAGCTCGCGTACGAAGGTGCGCTTTTTCGACCAGCGTTCCCACTTGCCTTCCTTGTCTTCCACCGGGGGCCGATTGTGGCCCTGCCCGGGAGATTGCTCATAAAGGCCGGTCATTCAACCTCCTTGGTTTGCCGATCAGATGAAGCCGAGTGATGCGCGCAATGCGGGAAAGAAATCGCCCAGCAACGATTGCGGCCACGCCACCGCGAGCAGCTTGTGGAACAACCCCCAGCACAGAAGTGCCGTTGCCACCGCATAAATGACGGCGCTCATCGGTGATTCTCGAAAGCCCCAGTGCATATAGGCAAAGATGAAAATCGCAATCGCGGGGAGGAAGCCGACGACCGCCACAAGGCCCAATAGACCCGCCAGCCAGGCGAAATAGATCGCCGCCTGACGGCGGATCGTCGCGCCCGACATACCGAAATTCTTATCTGTCACCGGGCCGTGTCCGCCCGTTGCAACGCCGCCATCCACGTTGCCGCGGGCGGCCTGTTCCTTGCCGAACAGCTCGTTGATGAGATTGAGCATCGCGGCGGTCAGCGCCATGTAACACGCAGTGAGCGGCACTGGCTTAGCGGCGGCCGGCCAGTTGGTCGACAGCATAATCGCCACAACGATGAATAGCATGATCGCCAACGTGAACGCCGCCGACGCTGAAACCCGCAAGGGGTGCGAGCCGACCTGGCGAAGTTCGGCAACCACACTCCTTACGATTTCGGACAGCGGCCGATACAGCGCCCAGGCAACGAAAAGCAGGATGACGATGACAACGGGGCGCCACAGCCAGCCGATGCCATACAGCGATGTCGAGATATAGAGATAGCGCTCGAAGATGCCACCGATCACGAGACCAACGACCAGCGGGGGCCGCGGCCAGGCGAGCCGCTTCATGATCCAGCCGATCACGCCGAAAATCATCAGGGAATAGAGATCGCCCCAGTCATGCGAACCCTCGTAGGCGGCGACGAATACAAGCGACAGCACGATTGGCAGGAGGATTTCGGGCCGCACAGTTGAAACTCGGGCGAGCCATGGGCACGCGAGCAGGCAGATGACCGCACCGATGATATGGGCGAGTGTCAGGCTCCACACGATCGTGTAGGTGACGTCGAGCTGCTTGGTCAGCATCTCAGGGCCGGGCGTCAGACCATGCATCAGAAACGCGCCGAGCAGGATCGCCATCGACGCGCCGGCCGGAACCCCGAACGCGATGGTCGGCACCAGATGACCGCCCTCCTTGGCATTATTGGAGCTTTCCGGCGCAATCACGCCGCGCACGTCCCCGCTGCCGAAAGTCTCCGGATTTTTTTCGGTGCGCTGAGCGTACCCATAAGCGATCCAGTCGATCACCGCCGATCCGATGCCCGGGATTGCGCCGAGCCCGGTGCCGAGGATTCCGCATCGAGCCACCAGCCACCAATGCCGACCGACATCGCGCACCCCTTGCCATTGGTTAGCGAGATTGATGTTGGAGGCCTGGTCGCCTGCGATCTTCTTTCGTGCGACCGCAAGCTCGCACAGCTCCGGCACCGCGAACAGGCCGAGCATCGCCGGCACTAGCGGCACGCCGTCATAGAGATACAGCGTGTCGAAGGTCCAGCGCAGCGTGCCGCTTTCTGAGCGTGACCCGATCATGGAGATCATCAGGCCGACGCCTGCCACGGTCAGCCCTTTCAGCGGCGCACGGCCGGACAGCGTTGCCACCATGGACAATCCAAACAACGTGAAAGCGAGCAGTTCCGGGGAACCGATCGCAAGCAGCACCGGGCGCAATATCGGAATGCTGAGCGCGAGCACGACGGCACCGATGAGACCGCCGGCAAGCGAAGCGGCAAATCCGGCACCGAAGGCGCGCCCCGCCTCGCCGTTGCGCGCCATGGCATGACCGTCGATCACGGTTGCAGCCGCGCCCACGTGGCCCGGAACGCCGAATAAAACAGCACTGATGAAGTCCGACGACGTGATGACGGCCGCCATGCCGAGCAGCAGGGCCATCGCGGTGTGCTGGTCCATGTTGTAGGTGAACGGGATCAACATCGCCATGCCGACGATCCCGTTGAGCCCCGGTAACACGCCGATCGCAAGCCCGATGATGACCCCGATGAACAGAATGGCGAGACGCGCCGGTTCCAACAGCAGGGCCAGGGCATGCCAAGCCATCGACGCCATATCAACCGGCATTCAAGCGTCCCTCGCCCATCTGGTTTAAGGGGCCACGCCCATCACTAGGCAACTGCCACAGGCCCGAAATCTTGCGTCTTTTATATCATGCCGAAGCTTTCGCCCGCCGTATGTTTACATCGGAAAGGGCGCGCAGCGTCAAGTCGTCGCGATTTCCGAGGTACTTTCTGACAGGCTATCGCAAAGCTGCTAGCTTGTGGCGTGAACAGTGGGGTGACCGGAAGCACGAAAGCATTGCCGCAGAGGAGAACGAAATGATGCTTCGCGTCTTGGTACGCTTGACGACAGTTGCGGCCGCGTTTGCCGCTGCCGCTGCGGCGCAAGCGCAAACTCCTGCTGATTTTTACAAAGGGAGGAACGTCGAGCTATATATCGGCTACAGCGTCGGCGGCGGCTATGACCTCTATGCCCGCGTGCTCGCCCGGCATATCGGCAGCCACATTCCGGGCAACCCCACCATCGTGGTGAAGAACATGGAAGGCGCCGGCAGCCTGCGGCTTGCCAACTGGCTCTATCGCGTTGCCCCCAAGGACGGCTCGGTGTTCGGCATCATCGGACGCGGCACCGGGTTTGATCCGCTGCTCGGCCAGCAGGGGGCGCAATTCGATGGCACCAAGTTCACCTGGATCGGCAGCGGCAATCACGAAGTCAGCGTCTGTGTCTCGTATGAAGGGCGCGGCGGCATCACCACGTTCGACGACTTGCGTACCAAAGAGATGACCGTCGGCGGCACCGGTGCCAGCGCCGACACCGATCAGTTCCCCAAGGTGGTCAACGGCGTGCTCGGCACCAAAATGAAAATCGTCAGCGGCTACCCGGGCGGCAACGACGTCGTCCTGGCCATGGAGCGCGGTGAGCTGCAAGGGCGCTGCGGCTGGTCGTGGTCGAGCGTAAAGGCCACCCACGGCTCCTGGATCGCCGAGAAGAAGCTCAACATCCTGATGCAACTGTCGTTGCAGAAGCACCCGGACCTCCCCGACGTTCCGCTTGTCATCGACCTCGCCAAAACCGACGAGCAGCGCCAGATCCTGAAACTGATTTTCGCCCGCCAAGTCATGGGTCGTCCGTTCCTCGCCCCACCCGGCATCCCGGCGGATCGCGCCGAAGCATTGCGCACCGCCTTCATGGCGACCATGACGGACCCCGCCTTCATGGCGGATGCGGAAAAATCGCAGCTTGAGGTTAACCCGGTTGCGGGCGAAGATTTGCAGAAGCTGGTGGCAGAAATCTATCGCACCCCACCCGAGGTGGCCAAGAAAGCCGCGCAGCTGCTGGCAGCAAAGTGAATTTCCCGAGGACCGCGGGCGTCTCGCCCGCCCGCGGTCAAAATAATTTGGATTGTCCTGAATGAAAATCGCTGTGCTCCCAGGAGACGACATCGGCCCGGAAATCACCGACGCGACCCTGTCGGTGCTCGAAGCCGCAGATCGCCGCTTCGACCTTGATCTCAGCTTCGATGTGGCCGAGGTCGGCATGGCGGCATACCGCAGCACGAGCACCACCCTGCCGCCCGCCACCATCGAGGCAGCCCGCAACGCCGACGGAATCATTCTCGGCCCATGCGGCGTGTCGGCCTATCCGCCGGCGAGTGACGGCGGCATCAATGTGTCGAGCGCCATCCGCCGGACGTTTGATCTCTATGCAAACATGCGCCCGGCGCGGTCGCGGCCGCCGCTGCCGCGTGCGGTCCCCGGCCTCGACTGCCTGATTGTGCGGGAAAATACCGAAGGCTTCTATGCCGATCGGGCGCTGTTCCGCGGCCCGGGCGAGTTTATGCCGACTCCCGACTGCGCCCTGTCGTTTCGCAAGATCACAGCGCGCGCGTCCCGGCGCATCGCAAAGGTCGCGTTTGAAGCCGCGCAGCACCGGCGCGGACGCATCACGGTGGTGGGCAAGCGCCACGTGCTGCAGGTAACCGACGGTCTTTTCTTCGACGAGGTCAGGAACGAATCCGTGCTGCATCCGAACGTGACTTGGCGTGAAATGGACGTCGACGCCATGGCGGCTGACCTTTACACCCGGCCGGCGGATCACGACGTCATCCTCACCACCAACATGTTCGGCGACATTCTCTCCAATGAAGCGCTGGCGCTGTCGGGTAGCCTTGGCCTGGCCCAGTCTCTGAACATGGGCGAGTGTCGTGCCGCCGCCAATGCGGGCCATGGTTCGGCGCCCGACATCGCAGGACACGGCACCGCCAACCCGGCCGGACTCATGCTGTCGGCCGCCATGTTGCTGCGGTGGCTTGGGGAGCGCCATCAGCTGCGTGAATTCACGCACGCCGCCGCGAGCATCGAGGCGGCCGCCGACGTCGCCATGCTGGCTCCGGCCAGCCGCACCGCCGACCTCGGCGGCAGCGCCAAGACAAGGGCGTTCACGCAGGCGGTGATCCGGGCGATGCGGGAATGAGATTTGGTTTTTCAACAAGCCGCAGTTAGTAATAAGTGTATTTTGACGTGCATGTCAGTTTATGACTTACAAGTCACATTGGTCTGTCAAACCGCATTTCCAAGTTTCAAGTTCCCCGCATGTGCACCTGATCGATTTGGTCCTTGCGGCTGACCGATTCTACGTCGGTGCGTCAACACCGAGAATTCAACTTCAACCCGTCGCAAACCTTCGTGAAATGCGCGTTTATAAACCGTTTCCCGAACAAATGAATGCGGGATGAACGGGCTGCGACAACTTGGTTCTCCAATTTCCATGAAGAGTTCGGAACGACGATCGGGCGGCATCATTGCCCTTCAGCGATGTTTCGAGCGAGGCGCGTTTGCGATTTTTCAATTTACGACGTTTGACTCGGGTAACGAGTAGCAACCGAAGAAATTGAATTTTCAGCTGTGAATAGCGCGCGGCCGAACAGAGTAGCGAACATCGCAGACAGATACCAGATGCAAGGAGGTTCAAATGGCAGGACGTATTCACATCATCACATTGGCGGGGGCGACATTGTCGGCTGCGTTGCTGGCGAGCAACCCCGCTGGAGCGACTGGACTCGACACGGCAATCAACGCGCAGCCGGCTGGCGACACCAGTGGTTTGCTGATGAACGTGTCATACTACGGGGGACATCCGAGATTCGTTCATCGGTCGTTCTTTCACCGGCCGTTCTTTCACCGGGCATTTGCGTTTCATCGGTTCCATCACCGGCCGTTCGTCTTCCACCGTTTCCACCATTGCTATTATTGCTGATGGCAGCGCATGCGCATCTGTGTAGAGCTTTGGTTGAGTGGGAACCGGTAGGCAGATGAGTGATCGATCTCCCACGATTGGGAAGAGCGCAATTCGGCTGAAAGCAATTCGGCCGGCATGCGTACGCGCATGCTGGCCGTGGGGGCTGGAAAGTGGAAACCAAGAAAGGAGAGACGCTATGCAACGCAAGAGCGTTATCACACTCGCTGCCGCCGCGACGCTGCTAGGCGCTGCGGCGCTTGCCCCCACTGACGCATCGGCTCAGATGCGGGGTGGCATGGGCGGCCATTTTGGTGGCGGCATGGGTGGCCATTTCGCCGCCAGCGGGCCGGGCCATTTTAGCGGAGGTGCGTTCGCGCCGCACGCGGGCCGGTTCGCCTTTAACAACCGCTTCGCATTCAACAACCGTTTCGCGTTCCACAACAGGTTCCCGTTCCATCACCGGTTCCCCTTCCGGCGCCATTTTGCCTTCGCGGCAGGCGTTCCCTTCGTTGTGGGCAGCTCGTGCTGGGATTGGTGGAACGGCGAACCCGTGTGGGTCTGCGACTACTGACGCTACAACTTCACCCAAATGACTCCACTGCTCCCGGCCCCGAACGAGGTCGGGATTTTTTTGCCCGCAGGTCTATAGCAACGGCCGCCCCAAGAGCCGCAACGCCGCGGAACATCCTTAAAGATTGGCTTGATCCCATATGTTGTTGTGGGCTCGCTTCTGGCTTATGTCTGGAGCGATACCGTCAAGGAGATTGCAATGAACGTGGTCACTATCGCCGAGATCGCCGCACCCCTGCCGCGGCACAAAACCGTGCCGGTTCAAGTTGGCAGCGTGACCGTGGGCGGCGGCGCCCCGATCATCGTCCAGTCCATGACCAACACGGACACGGCGGATGTGGAATCGACCGCGAGCCAGATTGCCACATTGGCACGCGCCGGGTCCGAGATCGTGCGCATTACAGTCGATCGCAACGAAGCGGCTGCCGCGGTGCCCTACATCAAGGAGCGTCTGCTCCGGATCGGGGTGACGGCGCCGATCGTCGGCGACTTCCATTATATCGGGCACAAGCTGCTGACCGACCATCCGGCGTGTGCCGAAGCACTCGATAAGTACCGCATCAATCCCGGCAATGTCGGCTTTAAGGAAAAGAAGGACCGCCAGTTCGGCGCCATCATCGACATGGCGCTCAAGCACGGCAAGCCGGTGCGCATCGGCGCCAATTGGGGATCGCTTGACCAGGCGCTGCTGACGCACCTGATGGACGAGAACGCCAAGCTGCCCGAGCCCGCCGATATGCGCGCCGTGACGCGCGAAGCGATGGTGCAGTCGGCGCTGATCTCGGCGGCGCGGGCCGAGGAAATGGGGATGCCGCGGTCGCGCATCATTCTGTCCGCGAAGGTATCGGCCGTGCAGGACCTGATCGCCGTCTACGTCGATCTGGCGCGGCGTTCCGATTACGCCATCCATCTCGGCCTTACCGAGGCCGGCATGGGTTCGAAGGGGATCGTGGCGTCTTCCGCCGCCATGGGCATCCTGCTGCAACAGGGCATCGGCGATACGATACGCGTCTCGCTGACGCCGGAACCTGGCGGCGACCGCACCCTGGAGGTCAAAGTTGCACAGGAACTGCTGCAGACCATGGGCTTCCGGGTGTTTGTTCCATTGGTTGCGGCATGCCCTGGATGTGGACGCACCACCTCCACCACGTTCCAGGAACTCGCTCGCGAAATCGAGGATTTCATTCACCTCTCGATGCCGGAATGGAAGACACGCTATCCGGGCGTCGAGTCCCTCAGCGTGGCCGTGATGGGCTGCATTGTTAATGGCCCAGGCGAGTCAAAACATGCAGATATTGGAATTTCATTGCCCGGTACTGGGGAGCAACCCGCTGCGCCGGTATTCATTGACGGCAAGAAGGCGGTGACACTGCGCGGCGCCACCGTCGCGGCCGACTTCAAGAACATCGTGATCGACTACATCGAGCGACGCTACGGCACAGGTGGCGGAAGAACGGCGGCAGAGTAGCGTCTCAATTTTGAATCGTTTTGAATCTTCATCACGGTCGAAATGTCACCTCTAATGGTGCGATGCAACGGTTGACAATCAGTGTCGTCGATATGAGACTGATTGCGTCGGCTTGGATGCCGACATTCCATGTCACGTGGTGCAGCGAGGTGGGTATGAAACCACCGATGCAGGTTGCCGCAGTGACCGCGGTCGTTGACATTCGGGCTTCCGCGTAGCGGCTTTCCTACGCGAACAGCGCACCGGGAGCGGTCTCAGGGGCCGCAGGTTCCCATGACGGCACCTCCCGGGCGTCAATGTTTCGGCTTTCTAGCTAAGTGCCTGTGGATTAACAGCGATAAATTTTCAGTTGGCCACCAACAACATATTTGACGGCCTTCACTGCGAGCGCACGAGTTCACGGCTCGAATGAAACGACGAGTGCCCGGGAGGAACGGAGGATGGGACAAACCATTCGACCAATCGCACTGATTGTTGATGATGATAAGCAGCAGCGGGAATTGATTGGGACCCTGTTGGAAGAGATTGGCCTTGAGGTTATCGAAGTCGCCTCCTCAGAAGAGGCGGTCAATATTCTGCGCATGTTCGCACACAAGATCATTTTGATCGTCGCGGCGATGAATCTACCAAGCTTCATGGACGGTCCACGTCTGGCTGTCTATGCGCAGCAGTGGCCATGGATCAGGGTTGTCGTCACTTCCTATGATGAACAATCGGCTGAACGACTGCCGCGTCCCGCGGTTGGGATGTGCGAACCATGGCTGCCTCTCAACATGTTGATCCAGGCCGAACAGGCAATGAGCGGCGCGCGCCACGACATGGTCGGTCGTTTGCCGAAGATGCGATATTGAAAGGCGGCAAGCGCGCTCCATTGAAAATCGTGTTATCTTCCCTTCATCGTCACGGAAGGAAGATCATGCGTCGTCTGTTAGTCGCTGCCCTTGTGCTTGCGATTTCACCGGCCGCCGCGCAGGACAAGGAAAAGTTGTCCGTAAATGACCTCAGCGTACGCACGGCCCTGGCTTTCAAGGCGCCCGACGCCACAGTGCAGAAATTCCTGCCGGCAGGCTTTGACTGAACGCGCCGGCCGCCGGCCCCAACAAAGGCTCGAATTTCGGCATCACCCTGATCGATTATCTCCTGGTGCAGGATCGGGAAGGCAAACCCTTGCCACTTCGCACGACGTTTGCAATGAATATTCCGGCCAAGAAGACCGCGACGGGCGAGGCCGTTGGCGTCGTGTTCAATGGGCTCATCGACCAGGCGGCGGTTCCCGGGCCTTATGGTGTGTTCGGCGCCGCGAAGCTCACAGTCGACCGGGCTTCGCACACCGATGCCGAGGGCAAGACGATTATCGACGAGATTTGGCAGGCCAAGGCCGACGACGGCAGCATGCTGGAAGTTCAACTCCAGTTCGCCCGCGGGGTGCCGGCGCGTGGCAAGGTGGAAGCCAAGCTTCATTCGGCCGGCAAACCGGAATTCTATCGTATTTACAAGTTCGAGCAGGCCGCGGATGTGGCGCGCAGCACCGCGACCGGGATCGATCGGGTTAGCAAGTTCTCGATCAAAGGCGACGGGTCCGCGCTTTGCACCGCTGTTCGACGGCTCGGAGCAGCTCATCAGCATCACATCGGTGCCGAGCTATTCGCGGTTGATCTACGTTCCGGTAATGTAACGCGGCAATGCGGAAGGGCCTGCCCTAATTCGCGGAAGCCAGTGCCCGTTCGTGCGCGGGCTGGCGGGTGCGATCCCGGCTGGGCGCAATGCGTTTCCCTCGCGGTTTCACCAAGCGCGCACACACGAAATTGAGCGCGGCAACTGTAAGACCGGCGGCCAACACCAGCCAACCGGGGCGGATCATGTCGAGGTCGACGTCGAAGTCCAGATTGGCCTGCAACACCAGCAACGGGGGAGCGTTAAAGACGATTGCGATGCCGATGGCTTCGGCAACGAAAGTAAGGACGGCCACCGCAACGCTCAACCCAACCAGCGCGGTCGTCGACAGTTCGCCCCGCACCTTCCACAATTTTATGACGATCCGATATGCCATCAGCCAGGTGAAGACCCCCGCCGTAAAGGTCGGGACGCTCACGTCGGCCTTGGTCTGCTGGAAATAATGAATAAGAGCCAGAACGCCGATGCCGTAGACCGCATAATGCAGTCTCTGCCAACGTAAGGCGCCAAGGCGGCGCACCATCGCGTCGGTCGAGGTGGCGGCGAGCGTTGCCAGGCCGAGAAGCGCCGTGAAACCGATGATGAGATAGACGCGCTGTGCGATCTCGCTCGCCACCTTGATGAGGTCGAACATCTGGTCGGCCGTGTAGAGCGAAATATGCGCAACACCGTAGACGAACGCCCCCACCCCAAGCATGCGGCGCGCGTCGATCAACTGGCCAAAGCGCGTGATGCGGCGCAGCGGAGTAATGGCGAGCGTCGTCAGGAGGAACATCAGCATCCAGAAGCCGGCCCGGTGGATGACATCGTTGAGCGGCCGCGCCCCATGCACGATGGCATCGGCATTCCATAGCGCGATGGCCACCGGCATCAACAGGAACCCCAGGGTTGCAACACGCAACCACGACAGCTTTCCACGGCGGTCCCGCCAGATCTGGAGTTTCCTGAGCATGGCCAGCACGTATCATCCTCTGCTCTGATGTACCATTCACGATGGCGCGGGCAAACGGTGAAATCGGATGACGCCGTCGTGAGTCGTCGTTATAAGGCGCGGTTCGGAAGGCGGCGCGTATCGGGCCGATTGGCCGGAACCGGCGACTGCGCTTGGGGATGGGCAATGACATGGGTCCGGTGGCGGCCGCGCCGCGTTCTGTCGGCCGTTGTCCTTTCGGTGGCGCTGGCGGGCTGCAGTTCAGGGCGATCCCGCGAGGAGCGCGAAGCGATCATCAATGTCTATCCGAACAATTACAGGACCGATCTCCTGGCGGCATTGCATACCTATGTGAGCGATCCAACCAATATTCGCGATGCCTATGTCTCGGAACCGGCGATCAGGCCAGTCGGCCTGCAGAACCGTTACGCCGCATGCGTGCGCTTCAACGCCAGGAACAGCGATGGTCGTTATGTTGGCAGCAGGGACGTGCTGGCGGTCTTCACTACCGGACGATTCGACCAGTTTGTCGATGCGTCTGCCGGACCGGCGAACCCGTCAAGCCAAGCCAGCGCCATCAAGGAGTTGTGCAGCCAAGCCGAGTACCAGCGCTTCCCGGAATTGGAGGCACTCAGACGTTAGTACTTGATTTCGTTCATCTTTTTTTATCCATGAAGTAGTATCGATTTGGGCATAAAGCTAATTATCCTAAATTCGTGAGTTGGAAGCACGTACCTTGTGCAGAAGGCGCTGATAAATCGATAAAACTTCAGAAATAAGCCTACTGCGGAGCAGTTACAATTGGGTGCCCTCGCGCTGCAAACGGAATCTTGTAATCATACCGCCACGAGTTTTGCCCCTCTTACATCGGACGCGACCGCACGTTCAACAAATGTGAAATATCCCCGCCTTCCGTTGTGGTTGTGTCTGCGGCGCGCGCTCCGGCGGGGCAAGGAGAATTGGGACTTTTGGTGGTGGCTCATCACGTGGGGATGGCTTGAGCGACCAAAAATCCGCGACATACTCGCCGAGCACCCAAATGCGCACGCACGTATTCTCCGCTCGCAGAAGGAACTCGACCAGTTTCTGTCCAAGGTCGCGCCATCTTACTGAACGAGCCTCACTACACGCTACGGCGCGATACTCTGCGAGATAGCTACTTACGATTACATGGACTCGCTGGCGGCATGAACGGCGATGAATAAGCCCGCCTAAACGCCAAGCCCTGTCACCTGCCCGACAGAGGCGGAGGGCGATGGTTCCGTTTCGCCAACTCGACCGCGTGTTCGCCGTTCGCGAAGGTACGAGTGTCCGCTTGTGTGCAGGTTTTCGGCCGCCGGGATGACGGTCTATCCGCGCACCGCGGCGGCCGGCGGCCGAAAAGCGCCAAGGCACGAAGTCGCGGGAAGTTGGGCACTGGCTGGCAGCGAGCGCTATGGGGATTTGATGTCAGCGCCGAGGTCGATTGTGGGCGGGGACTCCGGCACGACGCCCCGTGCATGTCTGCACGCACGGGAGGTTGGGAGAGTGCAGTAGGCATTTCGGCGAGCGCTGGGAGCGTATCGATGGGCGAATGGCGCATTGATGGATGTGATTGGATCGAGAGATACCACCGCCAGGGTTGAGCCAGCGCATCGGAACGAGAAAGTGGCGACGCAAGCAGGCGGTCTGGCTCATGACGTGTCGATCCTGCTCGGCGTTGGGGCCACCTCGGCTTGCAGCCGCCCGCGAACACCTCGATGACGATCATGCGAGCGCCACAGCGCGCGCATGCAGAAGCAGACCTTCGGCGCGCTATCGCAGTAGGCGCAGAGCCGACCGAACGCGGTGGAGGACAGCGCACCGACTCTATTTTCTCAGACTTTGAATGAGGTGGCATTGTTTGCCTTGAGCCGCAGGCGAATCGGGATTTCGCGTCAGTACGCGAATACCCCACCCGGCGCGGCGAAGTTCCCTAAATGCCGCCAGACTCTGTTGGCCGGTCCCTCTGGTGATGAGAATGTCGCCCGTTGTTGTCGTCATGGCCTCGGATCGCCTTCCGTGCATTTTTCTTCCCATCCCTGGCTGCCGCGACATGTGTGCGGCATGCGCAAGAGTCGCTCCTATTCACGTCCGTCTACAGGCTCGACTGAACATCCATGGGCGCGCTCGCCAATTTAGCGACACGCCGCACGATTGGCCTCAATGTCCCATGTGGACGGCGCCGCCCAGCTTGACCTTGCGCAGGGTCAGCGCGAGCGGCACCAGGGCGAGCGAGATCAGCATCAGTGCCCAGAAGGCGTCCGTGTAGGCGAGGAACGACGCCTGTGCCTGTACCTGCTGTCCCATCCATTGGATCGCCTGCTGCTGCGCCTGGAGCAGCGAGCTGCCCTGGGCCGCGAAATAATCCGTCATCCGGTGAAGTGTGTCCTGATATTGGACGCTTGACGGGATCAAATTCTCGACCAGTCGGCTTTGGTGGAACTGCTCGCGATGCGTCAGCACGTTGGAGACGATCGAGACGCCGATCGAGCCGCCGGTATTGCGCGCTGCGTTGATCAATGCCGAGGCCTGGTCGGTCTTTGATTGCGGAACGCCGTCGTAAGATGCGGCCATGATCGGAATGAAGATCAGCGGCAGTCCGACGCCGAGCAGCATGCGCGAGCGCGCCATGTACCAGAAGCCGAGATCGCCATACACGTTAGTCATCTGGTACATGGAGACCGCGATGAGCACCGCGCCGACGATGATGAGATATTTGGGCTGCACCTTGGCCGCTAAACGGCCGACGACGAACATCATCACCATGGTGACGAGGCCGCCTGGCGAAAGCAGGAGGCCGGCCCAGGTGGCGGTGTAGCCGAAATTCTGCTGCACCAGCTGCGGCAGGAACTGCGTGGTCGCGAGCAGGATGGCGCCGGTTGCCAGCATCACGAGGAAGGAGGCGCCGAACTGGCGCGTCGCGACCATGCGTAGGTCGATCATCGGATTGCGGCGGGTCATCTCCCACGGAATCATCAACACGAACGCCACCGCGCTGAGGACCGAGAACGCCACGATGAAGGTCGAGGCGAACCAGTCGTCCTCCAGGCCCCGGTCGAGCACGATCTCGAGCGCACCGAGGAAGGTCGCGACCAATATGAAGCCGACGACATCGAACCGCTGGTCTTGCTGCTGCGACGGCTGGCGCTTGGGCTCGCGCAGGAGCACCGCGATCAATGCCATCGCGAGCACGCCGATCGGCACGTTGATCAGAAAACACCATGCCCAGGAGATATTGTCGGAAAGCCAGCCGCCGAGCGTCGGCCCCACCACCGGCGCCACCACCACGGCGACGCCAAACAGCGCAAAAGCTTGGCCGCGCTTAGCCGGCGGGAACGAATCCGCGAGGATCGATTGGGCGACCGGCACCATGCCGCCGCCACCGAGCCCCTGCAGAATACGGAATAGCAATAGCGCGTTCAGATTCGGGGCATAGCCGGAAAGCAACGAGCTTAAGGTGAACAGTCCAAGAGAGATCAGGAAGAAGGTTTTGCGGCCAAGCATGCGAGCGAGGAAGGGGCTCGCCGTCAGGATGATGGCGTTGGAGACGAGATAAGTGGTCACCACCCACGAGGCTTCGTCCTCGCTCACCCCCATGCCGCCGGCAATGTAGGGCAGTGCCACGTTGGCGATGGTGGTGTCGAGCACCTCCATAAAGCTCGCGAGCGCGACCAGGATTGCGATCACCCACGGGTTGGCGCCGGCGCCGCTCGCAGCGGCGCGGGCGTCTGCTTGAATCGGAGCGGTGCTCATAGCCACCCCCTCAGCCGCTCATAGAGCGAGGGCGTAGGCTCGACCCGCACGGTCGGGACCACGGACATGCCCGGGCCAAGCGCGACGTCGGTCGGCGGATCGTCCATGACGATCTTGACATAATTGCCAGTGGCGTTCTGGGCCGGCAGCAGCGAGAACGCGGTGCCGGATCCGGGCTGAATGCTGTCGACATGGCCGCGGATCTGGCGTCCCGGATAGGCGTCGATCCGCAGCATCACCGGCTCCCCCGGCCGCATGCGGTCGAGCTGAATCTCCTTGAAGTTTGCCGTGACCCAGATTCGATCCGGCACGAACATTGTAAGGTTCGTTCCCGGCTGGGCAAACTGGCCGACGGCGGCGCTGAGGTTGACGACCCGACCCGGCTGGGCCGCCGTCACGGTGGTATAGGAAAGATTGAGTTGTGCCTGGTCGCGCTGCGCCTTGGCTTGCGCGAGGCTTGCGACCGCGCTGTTGCGTTGCGCCTTCAGCGCCTCGATTTGTCGCTGCGACAACTTCAGCGTCGCCTGCGCGCTTGCGAGCGCGGCCTGCTGCTGCCTTAGCTGCGAGCTGTACTGCTGGGCATTCTGGATGGTGCCTGAGCCTTTTTGCGCGAGGTCCTGATAGCGCGCGTTCTGCTGCTCCGCGAACACCAGCGCTGCCTGCGCCTGCTCGACCTGGGCCTCATTGGCGTTGATCTGGGCCTGCTGCACCTCGAGCTGCGCGTCAATGTTCTCGATACCGGCTTGCGCCGCCGCGACTTGCGCCTCGGCCTGCTCGAGCGCGATGCGGTAATCGCGGTCATCGATGTGGGCGATCACGTCGCCGGCGGCGACATGCTCGTTGTCAGTGACCGGAACGGCAGTGATGTACCCGGAGACCTTAGGGGCCAGCGCGGACTGTCGCGCCGCGATGAAGGCATCGTCGGTGGACTGGAAGCGGTCGGCGTAATTAAGATAAACGTAACCGGCGCCCACGGCCGCGGCGAGAAGCATCGCTCCGATGGCGAGGACCACGGGGCGGCGCTTGAGGAGGCCGGTCCGGGGCTTCTTGCCGGTCACCTGCGGCTGCTCTTCTTCCGGCTGAGCCGGCCAGTCGGTCCACTCGCCGGGGTCTTCCCTTGGCAAGGGAGCCCGTGCCTTGATCTCCGGCTTCAAGGGTTTGGCGTTCAACGCGCGGCCCACGGCCGGAACAGATTGCGGGCTTTCAACTTTCCGCAGCGCCGGCTCGCGCCGTTCCAGAACATTCACTTCGGACATGATTGCGCTCCTCGATCTGGTCATAAACGAAACGGAACAGTTCCGTTTCTATTCTCTGAGTAAACCGGAGCATCGGCCCTGTCAATAGGAACGATACTGTTTCGTTCTATTTACAAAGCAGGTCAGATATGCATAAATTCAGAGGCTGCAGCCGGCCGCAGGGCCGCTGGGTCTAGGCAAATCGCCAGAAAAATGAATGGCTTGAAGGAGGCGGATGATGGGCAAGGCTTCTACAAGGCGCGCCGGGGTGCGCTTTGGGCGCCCGCCAAAGGAGCTCGCGGGCGAGGTCGAGGAACGCATCCTCGATGCGGCCCGCAAGGTCTTCGTGCAGCATGGGTTTGAAGGCGCAAGCATCGACGAGATCGCCAGGGCTGCGCGCTCGGGAAAGCCAACGATCTATGCCCGTTTCACCGACAAGCGGGCGCTCTTCACCGCCGTGATGCGCGACATCGTCGCCCGCATTGAACAGTTCAAAGGCGACATACCGGCCGTTGGGTCGATTGAGGAGCGCCTCGTGGGCGCAGGCCTTGCCGCGCTGCGGTGGGGTCTGGACAGCGACAGGATCGGGCTAATGCGGCTCGCGATTGCCGAGGTGCATCGATTCCCCGATCTAGCGAGCAGCATCATCCGCTCGGCGCGCGATCTCAGCACCGAGGTTGCCGCCCGGTCTCTGCGCGAGATCGCGCAATCCGACGAGCTCGGGGCCCAGCCTGCCTTCGCCCCGCACCGCCTCCCGACAACGGCACGATCCTTCCTCGACCTGGTCGTCCTGCCTATGCTGCATCGGGCGCTGTTCGAGCAGAATCTTGAAGTGCTGCGCCCCGAAATCGGACCGCACGTTGCAAGCAGCGTCGCGTTCTTCCTTGCCGCTTGCCGGAACGGCGGGTGGTTTGATCCGGCGATGGATACGCACGCACTCTAGGAACTTTACTGCTAGATCTAGCGGAGAACCTGTTCCGGAGCTGCGAGCGCGTGCCTGGATGACCGTCGCAGTCCTCCTTGCGATCGCTCAAGCCTGCTGGCTAGTGGCCCGATTCACTCAAAGTGAAGGGTAGAGGTGCTTGAGTTTGATACGGGCATTTTCGGTTGTGAAGTGCCAATCGGCTTTGGTGTTGTGGCGGTTGCGGTCGCGCTGCCAAGCGGCGACTTCCGTGATGAGAGT
>DATGCX010000397.1:0-2129 GCA_035311445.1 Xanthobacteraceae bacterium
AGCGAGGAACGTCGCCGGTCTTTGGGGCGATTCAAGGGTTGCGGTCCGCTCACTCCGGCGGACTCCGGCGCTCTGGCTCACGGTCGCTTTGACGCTGGCGCTGGGCATTGGCGTGAACGCTGCCATTTTCAGCGTCGTGCGGAGCGTGCTTTGGAGCCCGCTGGTCAATCGCGGTGAAGACCGGTTGATTTACATCCAGCAGAGCGAGCCCGGCCTGCAAGTGGGCGACGCGACGTTCTCCATTCCTGAGATCACCGACATAAGCGCCAACTTAAAGGCCATCAGCCAAATCGGCACGTTCTCCACCGTCGATTTTACGGCGGAGGGATTTGGCGAGACGCGAACCATCCATGCGGGAGTGGTCGACGGTTCTTTTTTTCAAGTGATGGGGCTGAATCCGGTCCTGGGCCGGCTGATCGACGCCCGTGATGATGGCCTGAAGGCCGATGGCGCTGTCGTGCTCACCTACAAGTTCTGGACTGGCTCGCTGCACTCCGACCCCAGCGTGCTGGGCAAGATGGTCCGCCTGGGAAGCATCGGCGGCGCGAGGTCCGCCGTGGTGGTCGGAGTTCTCGAACCTTCAATCCCTTACCCGGCCGACACAGAGATCATCGCCAACATCGTCACGAGCCCGCACCACCTCTCGGCCACGATGGTGCAGGGCCGCGACCATCGCATGACGGATGTGTTCGGCCGCCTGGCCCCCGGAGCCAGCTTGAAAACCGCGCGAGCCGAGCTTCGCACAGTGTACGACGCCATGCTGGCGGCCCATCCGGAAGTTTACAAGCCCGAGTATCGTTTCCAGATCGACGCCAGGCTGCTGCGCGACCAGATCAACCACGATGCCACGATCATCCTGTATTTGTTGTTTGGCGCCTCCGGCCTGCTGTTTGTGATTGCCTGCTCCAACGTGGCGAACCTCTTCCTCGCGCGCGCGGTTCGCCGTGAATCGGAGTTGTCGGTCCACGCCGCGCTGGGAGCAAGCTCGGCCGCCTTACGCCGGTCGCTGCTGGCCGAAGGCCTCGTCCTGTGTGGCAGCGGAGGCTTGGCGGGAATGCTGGTGGCCGCGCCCATGGTCGCGGTGCTGTCGAAGTACGCGCTGCGCTATTCGGTGAGGGCGGCAGACCTGACTGTCGATTTCAGCGTGCTTTGGATGGGATTGGCCCTATCGCTGGCCGCAGCCGTCTTTCTCGCGTTCGTGCCCCGCCTGCCCTCACCTGATACTTCGAGCGGACTCGGGCTCATAAGCAGCATCAGCCGCGTCACTGGGAGCCGCCGCCGGATCCGGGTTTTCACCATCACCCAGATTGCGGCTTCGTTTCTGCTCCTGGCAAGCGCCGGTGTGCTGCTGAAAACATTGCTCACGCTGCAACAAGCACAGCCGCAATTTGAAACCGCGCGCGTCCTGATTGCGACGCTTCCCATCGTTGCCGATGGCCGCACGGCCCAGCAGACGGCCGAGTTCTATCAGGAGATCCAGCGCAACGTCAGTGCATTGCCGACGGTCGAAAGCGCCTCGATGGCCTTGAGCGGCCCCTGGCGCGACAGCGGTTTCCTGACCTTCACGCTCCAGTTCGCCGTCGAGGGCGGGAACCATGAGAGCAACAAGGACGATCTCCGGGCCCGATTCCGCCTCGTTTCTCCAGGCTACTTCAACACATTAGGGATTCCGCTTCTCCAAGGCCGCGATTTCAGTGAGGCCGATCGAATGGGAGGCGAAGCGGTGGCGATCGTCACAAAGAGCATCGCGCAGAAGTTGTTCCCGGGACAGGACGCCATCAACCGGCACGTCATGTGGACCGATCCTTTGATCAAATATGGCGGCATCAGCCCTGAACCTCGCCGCATCGTTGGCATCATCGCCGACATCGACGATGCGAACATCATCCCGCAACCCAACATGACGATATACACTCCGTTTGCGCAGGGACCGATTTTCGGCGCTCACCTGTTCGTGCGCGCGAAGAACGATCCCGGCGCGCTTATCCCCACGATCACAAAAACCATTCGCGGCCTGGCTGCCACTCAGCCGGTCGAGAATGCCAGCAGCCTGCAAGATGTCCGCACCGAAGTTCTGGCGAACAACCGCGTGAATGCCATCGTGTTCGGCGGATTCGCCGCCCTGGCCC
>DATGCX010000398.1:0-2495 GCA_035311445.1 Xanthobacteraceae bacterium
AACGCCCTCGCGCTTGGCCAGCTCCACCAGCTTCTCGATCGCGCGATGGGTGAGCCGGGCGTCGGTCGGATGCGCGATCGCCTTCTCCTGTACAGTGGTATCTATCGCAACCCGTTCGAGATCTTTGGTGTCGATCGCCCCGGTGCGGTGGGCCACCGAAAGGCTCTCCTGTAACAGCGCGGCGATGTGCTCCTCACCCAGCCGCTGGCGCCAGCGCGTGAGCGACGAGCGATCAAACGGCAGCTCGTGCTGGAACACCACTTCCCCGCAGAAGTACTGGAAATATGGGTTCTCTACCCATCGGTCGCACAGCGCCTCGTCGGAGAGGTTGTGCATGTGCTTGAGGATCAACAGCCCGGCCACCAGCCGCGTCGGCAACGGCGGCTGCCCGGCTCCCACCCGACACACCGAGCTGAAGCGTCCCGCCAGAAAGTCCCAATCGATCTCCCCCGCCAGCCGCACCAGCGGATGGCGAAGGTTGATGATCTCCTCGAGAAGCGGGTGAAACAGGTCGTCCTGGCGATCGTCGCGCGGCTGGCTCATCGGTTTCCCCCGACAGCGAATCTCGCCGTCGAAGGAATCACGAACCGCCCAAATCGGGAATCCCAAACCGCAAGAAAACCCGCATGCACACCCGGCTTTCTTGCAAAATCGATTACTTGCTCAGGTCAAATCATCGCGATCGATCAATCGCTTCCGAATTCTTCACGGACGACCAGTCACTGTCGCCTCCCGCTGCTCGCGCGTCCTCGATCGGCGCAAGTCCCGCCGATTTGAACGCCGCTTTCGCCGCTGCGGACTTCAGAAACATCATGAACGGTTGGGTATCCGATTGCGGATCGCGGGCCTGCGCAACGACATATTCGATTGGCGGCTGCTCCAGCACCGGTAGCGGCAGCACGAGCTTGAAGCCGGTGGCATCGCTCGAATAGACGATACCAAGCCCCTGTCGTTCCCGAAAATCTCATCCGAGCGGATTCGCGCGATGAGGGAGAATCAGGGCATCATCCGGTGCAATGCTTGCGATCCTCCAGCTGCTCGGGACGTTTGTCGCCAACCTGTTCAAGTCGCGGCGCCGGCTTGAAGTCGAGAACCTCTTTCTCCGGCATCAGCTCAATATCGCCCTAAGGCGTGCGCCGCACCGTCTGCAGCTTCGCGGGTGTGACCGGGCGTTGTTAGTCTGGATGACGTGGCTCTGGCCAAGCCTGCTCGGTCTCTCTCGCGTCATTCAGCCTGGCACAATCTTGCGGTGGCATCGAGCGGGTTTCCGGGCCTATTGGCGCTGTAAATCTCGAGGTCGGCCAGGAAGGCCCAGAGTTTGCCGTGAGTTGCGTGAACTCATCCGACGGATGAGCAAGGAGAACCCATTGTGGGGCGCTCCGCGCATTCATGGTGAATTGCTCAAGCTCGGATTCGAGATCGCGGAATCGACGGTCTCCAAATACATGATCCGACACCGAGGTCCGCCATCACAGACCTGGCGGACATTCCTGCGCAACCATGCGGACGCCATTGCGGCAATCGATCTTTGCGTGGTTCCGACCGTGACATTCGAGTGCCTGTTTGCGTTTCTCGTTGTAGGCCATGGACGACGCCAACTGCTCTGGTTTGCCGTGACCCGGCATCCGACGGCGGAATGGCTGGCACAGCAGATCATGGAGGCATTCCCGTGGGACACGGAACCGACTTATTTGGTGCGGGACAATGATGGCACCTATGGGCAGGCTTTCACAAGTCGCGTGCGAGCAATGGGAATTCGTGACCGCCCGATATCACCGAGATCGCCTTGGCAGAACCCATATATTGAACACCTGATCGCGACGTTGCGGCGCGACTGTTTGGATCATGTCCTGATCTACGGCGAGCGACATCTGCGACGGGTGCTGACTTTGTATTCGCCCTATTACAATGAGACGCGCACACATCTCGGGTTGGGCAAGGACGCGCCGCTGCGACGAGCCGTTGAACGATCTGGGACCATCATCACGACACCAATCTTATCCGGATCGCATCATCGCTACGCACGGATATGATTTTCGGGAAGGACAGGTGTATTGACTGCCGCGATCGGAGTGATGCAGCAGTGCATCGGGCTTGCCCCGTCGCCAGATTGCCATCACCAGCGCATCGGTGACGAGCTGTGCCGTCATCGCCGCGTTCATCGACCAGCCGACAACACGTCTGGAGAAGAGATCAACAACAGCGGCGACATAGAGCCAGCCTTCCGCCGTGCAGACATACGTGAAGTCGGCGATCCATTTGCGGTTGGGAGCAGGTGCTTCAAAGGTACGGTCGAGCACATTGGGAGCGACGGCGGTCGCCTGCCGCTCACCCAGATCGGGCGGCAGGCGCCGCCGGCGCGGACGTGCTTTGAGGGCCTGTAGCCGCATCAACCGCTCAATCCGATGCAGTCCACCTGACAGCCCTTCTGCCAGCAGATCGCGCCACACCCGCCTGGCGCCGTAGGTTCGGTCGCTCGCCAAGAAGCTGGCGCG
>DATGCX010000399.1:0-4757 GCA_035311445.1 Xanthobacteraceae bacterium
TGTCCGTGCTGCGGCTCGACCATGCGCATCATCGAGGTATTCAACGCCGGCGAGCTCCCGCGACACAGGCCGACCGCGATGCCCGCCGCCATCAGGATCGACACCTCATGAGCCCAGCCAGCATCATCCGCTGTTGCAGTGCCGATCGGTCTCGCTGGTCCAGCGCCGGCTGCGCCAGCGCTTATCCGAGCCTGTGTCTAGCCAAGCTCGGATGCGCCTCGCGCTTCTATTGCCGGGCGACCCGAGCCTCGCTGCCACCACCGCGTCACTTCACGATTGGTCCGCACACAACGCCATCACAGGCCACATCCTCAGCGACCATGTCGAAATCCCCATAGCGCCTGCTGCAGCGCTGCGACCCACATCCCGCGGGTTCCTTCCCTGAAGGCTTTCGGACGACGGCCCCCGTCCGCGTGCATAGGCTCTCATCGGGCCGTCATCCGAAACCCTGCACATCAAGGGACTCTCCGGACGCGTAAGCCGCGCGGCAGGTTTACATTCGTAACCGGACCTCGCTCCGCCGGCAGTAGGGATCTGCCTGCGCGAAATCGGTTGCCACAGATGAGCGTTCGCAGGATTCTGTAGTAACGCAGCGCGGGCAGCCCAGATCGCCAGTTCTGGCCCAGCACTGCCGGAGGCTTCTGATTTATTGTCTTCACCAGTCGATAGGCTTGAAGAATCACGAAGTGGGCGTCCATATGCGACCCTCGATAGGGCCTGTGCTATTGACACGAACTCCTCCATGGGTGCGCGCGTGACAACATCAATTGCTGAACGAATTGCGCAGGAACTTAGCGTCCGCAACGAGCAGGTGATGGCCGCGATGGGGCTGCTCGACGGTGGTGCTACAGTTCCGTTTATCGCGCGATATCGGAAGGAAGCAACGGGCGCGCTTGATGACGCACAGTTGCGCACGCTTGAGGAGCGTCTGCGTTACCTGCGCGAGCTGGAGGAGCGGCGCTCAGTTATCCTCAACTCGATTCGTGAGCAGGGCAAGCTCAATGACGCGCTCGAACGTGCCATCCGCGCTGCCGATAGTAAGGGTCGGCTCGAGGACATCTACCTGCCTTTCAAACCTAAGCGTCGCACGAAGGCTGAGATTGCCAAGGAGGCGGGCCTGGAGCCGCTGGCCGAACTGCTATTGGCGCGGCCGGGGAATGACCCAGCAATAGCCGCAGCCGGTTTCGTCAATGCTGAAAAACACGTCGGCGATGTGGCTGCCGCTCTTGATGGCGCCCGCGCCATCCTGGTCGATCGCTTTGCAGAGGACGCTGACCTGATCGGATCGTTGCGCGAAGAGATGTGGTCGAACGGTCGCCTCGTATCTAAGGTGCGGGATGGCAAACACGAAACCGGCGCTAAGTTCAGTGACTATTTCGACTTCGCCGAGAAGCTAGCGAGAATGCCGTCTCACCGCATTCTGGCCCTGTTTCGAGCCGAGAACGAAGAGATTCTCGATGTCGGCATCCAACCGGAGGACCGGCCCAGCGACGCCACTGCGGATCCCGGCCCTTACGAGGTGCGGATCATGCGTCGTTTCGGCATCGGCGACCGGGGACGCCCGGGCGACAAGTGGTTGATCGAGACCGCGCGCTGGGCTTGGCGCACCAAGATCCAGGTTCATCTTAGCGTCGATCTGCGGATGCGATTGTGGAGCGGGGCAGAGGAAGAGGCGGTACGGGTGTTCGCCGCCAATCTTCGCGATCTTCTTCTCGCCGCCCCAGCCGGCGCTCGTATCACGATGGGACTTGATCCGGGCTACCGGACCGGCGTCAAAGTGGCTGTGGTGGATGCCACCGGGAAGGTGGCGGCAACCTCGGTGATCTATCCACACGAACCTCAGCGCCAGTGGAACGAGGCGCTCGCAATTCTCAGCAAGCTTGCCGTGCAGCACAAGGTGGAATTGATCGCGATCGGCAACGGCACTGCCTCGCGCGAAACCGACAAGCTCGCCTCCGAACTCGTCAGGGTGCTGCCCGACCTCAAGATGTCGAAGATCGTGGTCTCTGAGGCGGGCGCCTCGGTCTATTCCGCCTCTGCGTACGCCTCGGAGGAATTGCCTGACCTCGACGTTACTCTGCGGGGCGCGGTGTCGATTGCCCGTCGGCTGCAGGATCCGCTTGCCGAACTGGTCAAGATTGATCCCAAGTCGATCGGCGTCGGCCAGTATCAGCATGACGTGAGCGAGCATAAACTGTCGCGCTCGCTCGACGCCGTTGTCGAGGATTGCGTCAATGCGGTCGGCGTCAATGTCAATACGGCATCCGCCCCGCTGCTGGCGCGTGTGTCAGGTATCGGCCCCGGTCTTGCGCAGAACATCGTGCTTTACCGCGACGCCAATGGTCCGTTCCGCTCGCGCAAGGCATTAAAGAAGGTGCCGCGTCTGGGACCAAAGGCATTTGAACAATGCGCCGGTTTCTTGCGCATACCCGTCGGTGAGGATCCGCTCGATGCCTCAGGCGTGCATCCGGAAGCCTATCCGGTGGTGCGACGGATCATTGAGGCGGCGAAGACCGACATGAAGGGGCTCATCGGCAACGCCACAGCACTGCGTGCGCTCTCGCCGAAGAATTTCGTTGACGATACCTTCGGCGTGCCGACTGTCAGCGACATTCTACGTGAGTTGGAAAAGCCGGGCCGCGATCCGCGTCCGGCTTTCAAGACTGCGGTTTTCAGGGACGGAATCGAAACGCTGGACGACCTCAAGCCCGGCATGGTGTTGGAAGGGACGGTGACCAACGTGGCGGCTTTCGGCGCCTTCATCGACGTGGGCGTACACCAGGATGGCCTTGTGCATATCTCTGCGATGTCAAAAGACTTCGTCAAGGATCCCCGCGCGGTGGTGAAGCCCGGCGATATCGTCCATGTCAAGGTCTTGGAGGTTGACAAAGCACGTAAACGCATCGGGCTGACGTTGCGTCTGGACGATGAGGTCGGTCCACGCGCAGACCGCGCGGCCACAGCGGCTCCGCGCAATGATGGTGACCGCTCCTCGCGTGGCCCGTCGCGCGATGCAACCACTGCCCGGCGCGAGGAACGAGGCGGCGCGCTTGCCGACGCGCTGCGCCGCGCTCGGTTGACCGGAAACCGGAAGTAAGTATCCCGGCAGAGCCGAGGGTTTTAAGAAAATGGGGGCGTAATGGGCCACCTAAAGGTGGCCCATCGATCCCACAGCTTTACATCCCTAACCCGACCACGGTGCTGCCGGCGGTATGGATCTGCCTTCAAATGAAAAACGCGAAAATCGCGCCGCGTTCGCTCTCGCGGATCTGTGCACGACCAAACCGTTTCGTTGTTCGGCTCAATCGAGTCCGCCGCTTCTGAACGGCCTCGTTGCAGTAGCATTGCGCCCGGCTATATTCGTCGACAGCGCCAACTTTCTTTCTCTTGGATAGCCAAAATTTAGCCATGCCACGTGGTGGATCAAAACCGGGCGAGCGTCGAGGCGGCAGTCAGAAAGGCACGCCTAACAAGCTGTCAATCGGCCGCGTGAAAGCTCAATTGGCAGTGAGCGCGCCTGAGTTCGATCCCTACGATCAACTGGAGATCATCGCCAAGGCCTTTCTTGAGCGAGCACGTGCCGAACAGTACCGTGACAAGCCGAATATGAGGCTCATTGACGATTTGCTCGACAGAGCCGCTCGGGTCCTGCGCGACATGGTGCCCTACAAGCGTCCGCGCCTCAGCACCACGAAAGTGCAGGGCGACAAGGATTACCCCCTGTTTGACCTGTCGGCGCTTAGCGACAGCGAATTGGCGTTCGCGCGCCGGACCGTCCTTAAGGCCCAGCAAGTGGATGAGGGGAACTGAAACAATCAGCCCGTGCAGGTCGAGAAGTCGCCGGGGCTGGTCAAACCAGCGGCAATGAAAACACCGTGGTCGGGACGATACCCTGCAAGCCGTATGGTCGCAGGCCTAACCGAGCATTCCGAAATCGCTCGGCAATGGCCGGAGTACCCCAGTAACCGGACCAACGTTGCCGCCGGCTGAACTGTTCGCCTATGGGCCAGGGCACGAAGTCGCTGCGCTCCAGCCCGCTGCGCGGGAGCGTGAGCCGAGAGGGCGGTAACAAGCCGATAGGCTAGCGATGACGCGGCGGGGAGCCCCGTCCTGAGAATCGAGGTGTCGTGAACCTCACTCAGGAAGGAGCTCCCATGAGCAAGACCGACACCGTCAGTGCGCTGCGTCAGCGCATGATCGAAGACATGGCTGCGCGCAAGCTCAATCCGCACGCGCAGCGCAGCCACATGCAGAGCTGCAAGCGGTTCGCCGCCTGGCTCAAGCGCTCGCCCGATACTGCAACGCCCGACGAAGTGCGCCTTTTTCAGCTCTACCTGATCGAGAGCGGTGCGAGCATCTGTAACCGCAATCGGATCATGACCGGGGTGCGGTTCCTGTTCCGCGTCACCTTGCGTCGCCACGATCTGGCGGCCGAGGTGTGGCACCTCAAGGAGCCGCAGAAGCTGCCGCCGGTGCTGAGCCCCGAGGAGGTCAAGCGTATTCTCTCCATGGCGGCGAGCCTGAAGGCGCGGGTGATGTTGACCATCTCCTATGGCTGCGGTCTGCGGGCCGGCGAGGTGGTGCGGCTGCGGGCGTGCGACATCGACAGTGCGCAGATGATCATCCGCGTCGTGCAGTCGAAGGGCCGCAAGGACCGGCATGTGATGCTGCCGCCCGAGGTCCTCGACCTGTTGCGGCAATGGTGGAAGGCGCGGCCGAGATGGTATGACGTCGGCGTTGCGCCGGAACAGCGTTGG
>DATGCX010000400.1:0-39201 GCA_035311445.1 Xanthobacteraceae bacterium
CGCGATGCCAGTAAGCTGTTCCTGGACGGCGCCGTGGTGGCGTTCCGCCAGCTCACGCTCGATGTTCGCCGTCAGGAGATCCTCTGCATTGTCGGGCCGAGCGGGTGCGGTAAGACAACCTTCTTGCGTTGCATCGCCGGCCTCACCGATCTGAGTGCCGGCGCGCTTTTGGTTGCCGGCAAAAAGGTCGCCGGCCCTCCCGCTGGCGTCGCCATGGTGTTCCAGCATTTCGGGCTGCTGCCATGGAAGACCGTTTATCAGAATGCGGCCTTCGGGCTCGCCATGGCGGGGGCGCCGTCAGCCGCGATCGACGAACGCGTACGCCATTACATCGATCTGGTCGGCCTCACGGGTTTCGAGAGGCAGTATCCGTATCAGCTTTCGGGCGGCATGCAGCAGCGCGTCGGTCTTGTCCGGGCACTCGCCGTCAATCCGTCAATTCTCCTCATGGATGAGCCGTTCGCCGCGCTCGACGCTCAAACGCGGGAAATTCTTCAGGATGAGTTGCTCCAGCTCATGCAGCGGGCCGATGAGCGCAAAACCATGGTCTTCATTACCCATTCGATCGACGAGGCAATCATTCTCGGCGACCGTATCGGCGTAATGACGGCGCGGCCTGGCCGCATCAAGGAGGTGCTGGAGCTGCCGTTTGGCCGCCCGCGCGATGTCGAGGCAGTACGCGCCGACCCCAGGTTCGCCGAATTGCGCGCCCATATCTGGCGGCAATTGCACACCGCGCGGCCGAAACCTGTCGCACCGGCGAGCGAGGTCGCCTGACCATGACGGTTGAAGCCCGTGATCCGATTGCGGTGTCGATCGCTGCGGCTGATGGCCTCAACGAGGACCGCGAGCGCGCCCAAAGAGTTGCGGCCGTGCGGCGTCGGCGCCGCCAACTCATGGAAATCCTGATCAGGATTGGTTCGCTCACGGCGGTGCTGTCGATCTGGGAGATCTTCGGCGCGCGGATCGATCCGGTGCTGTTCACGACACCAAGCAAGATCGCGGTCGCGGCTATCGGCATGATCGGCAGCGGCGAGTTGTGGAACTACCTGTGGCCGAGTCTCGTGGTGTTGCTGCTCGGCCTGAGTTCGGCAGCGGTCGTCGGCATCGCGGTTGGGCTGCTATTGGCGCGGTTTTGGGTCCTCGATGTGGCGCTCGGCGTCTACATCACGTTCCTTTACTCCACGCCGAGCGTCGCGCTTGTCCCCTTGATCGTGCTGTGGGCCGGCTTCGAGACCACCGCCAAGGTGATCATCCTGTTCCTGTTCGCGTTCTTTCCCATGGCGATCAACACCTATCAGGGGGTGAAGAACGTCGACCCGCGGCTGATCGAGGTCGGGCGCGCGTTCCGCTGCAGCGAACGGCAGCTCTGGCTTAACATCGTGCTGCCAGGTGCTTTGCCATTCATTGTCACGGGTTTGCGGCTTGCCGTCGGCCGCGGCCTGATCGGCATGGTGCTGGCCGACCTTTATACCGCGATCTCAGGCATCGGCTATCTGATCGTGCGGACCGCCTCCACCTATCAGGTCGACAAGATGTTCGTGCCCATCGTCACGCTCGGCATCCTGGGGGTCACGTTGACAGCGCTGCTCCGGGTCCTGGAGATCAAGGTTGCGCCGTGGACGGCGGCCAGCCAGGCGGATTAAACTCCTGTAGCGCGGATTGAGCCACCGGGTCCGACCTTCGGTCGGCCCGATTATAAGCTCCGCGAAATCCGGGAGGGGCCTTTCATGCGGCAAGAGCCGTCCCCGGGTTTCGCTGGCGCTCAACCCGAGCTACAGGCCACTTTGCGGAGAGGAAACGCCAATGACCAACATCTCCAAACCCTTCGCGATCGCTCTTGTGTTGCTGGGCAGCTTGATGGCGAGCGCCGCCGCTGCGCAGAACGCCGGCTGCGCCGGGCCGATGCGAAAGATCAATGTCGGGGTGTCAGTATCGCCGCCCAATGTCGTTCACACGACGATCTACGTTGCCAAGGAACTCGGTCTTTTCGCCAAACGCTGCATCGACGCTAACGTCATCCAGTTTGACGGGGGCTCGTCGCCGGCCGCATCCGTGGCACTGAGCCAGGGTAACACATTCGCCACCGTCAATGATTACCAGATCGGCCGCGGCATGAAGGTCAAGCAGGTGTGGGGCATGGCCCCGAAAGCCCCACAGGCCTATGTGGTGTCAGAAGCCGTCAAGACATTTGCCGACCTCAAGGGTAAGCGGCTCTCCGCTGCCGGCGGCGGCGTGGGCAGCTTTAACTGGCGCATCGGCCGCGAAGCATTGAGTAAAGCTGGGCTCACGGTTGACGATGCCCAATTCATTTCGCAGGGGACCGCCGGTCGCCTGGCCGGATTGGTGGCTGGCCAGATTGACGCCGTCGCGTTGCATCCGGAAGATGCGTTCCTCGCGATGAAGCAGAAGCCCAGCTTAAAAATTCTCAGTCAGGTTGCCGATCTCATGCCGCTCTACGCCTTCAATGCGTATGGCGTATCCACAGACGTGATCGCGCGGGACCGGGCGTTCGTGGTGGATTTCGTCGCCGCGGTGGTCGAGGCCAACCGCACCATCTATCGCGATAGGGACAAAGTGATCCCCATCATGGTCGCCATGACTCAGAAGCCGCGCGAAGCCGTGGAATATGCGTGGGAGACAATGACCAAGGCCTGCATCTGGTCGGTCAACGAGGGCTTCGATCCGGAGCGCACCAAATGGACGATTGATCACGACGCGGCGGCCGGCGACATGGACCCCGACAGAAAGCCCTCTGTCGATCAGGTCTTCGACAAAGAGATCGCTGCCGATGGTGTCACGGCCGCAGGCGGCCGCGTCACGATCGGGGGATGCTCGCTGTGAAGCAGCGCCAAGGAGCCTCCCGGTGTCATCGTCCGCGAAAGTGGACGATCCCGTACGCCGCAGCGCCTCGAAAATAATCGATGTCGAAGGTTACTGGGTGCCCGGCCTTCGCGGGGCCTGACAAGACAGGGTTTATATCGCAGGCAACCGGACGTTGTTTCGCCCGCATTCGAGGAATCACACGCATGAACATCAATGGTTTTCGCCCGCCCGGCGCGGTGTCATGGGAGGAAGTGCGCAGCCGGCTCGATCAGAACGGGCCGTTCGGCAACATGTTCGATACGCCGCTCTATCGCGACGCCATATGGGAGCAGTTCTCCAAGGAAGAATATGCGCGGCGCTATGCAGCACTGCGCGACAAGATGCGCGCACACAAGCTCGACGTCGTGATCGCGCCCGGCGGGCCAAGCCACTGGAGCTTCGGCGGCGGAATGACGTGGCTTACTGGCCATTGGGAATGGCACGCGCTCTCCGCCTACGTGGTGGTGCCGCTCGAAGGCGATCCGACGCTGATTTACTCGATGGGCGGCACCCACGCGGAAGCGGTGCGCCGCCACGTCGAGCCCGCCCTCTCCGATGTACGCCAGAGTCGTGGCGGCCGCTACGCAGAGGTGATGGTCGAGCGCATCAGGGAGCTTGGCCTTACGGGGCCGCGGATCGGCCTCATCGAGATCGATCCGCGCCACAGGGATTACATGCCGGTGAACCAGTACAATGATCTGCGCGCCGGCCTGCCTGACGCCGAGATCGTTTTTACGCGCAGCTTCATTCACGAGCTTGTCGTTATCAAGAGCGAGCCCGAGCTTGACTGTGTGCGGCGCGCCGGGCTGCTGTGCCAACACGCCATGGAGGCGATGGTGGCGGCGGCAAAGCCCGGCGCGACCGAATCCGATCTCCGCGGCGCCGCCGGCTCCGCCATCCTGCGGGGCGGCGGCGACATCGATTTCCTGATTATCGGTTCGACCCCGATGGCGAATCCGGCCATGTTCTTCGGCAATCCACGCCCGTCCGAGCGCAAGCTTCGCCACGGCGACATCATCATTATGGAGCTTGCGGCCGGCTATCGGGGCTACACGGCGCAGATCGGCTCGCCGATCTGTGTCGGCGAGCCGACCGACATAGTAAAGAAATTCTGGCACGAGATCACTCTGCCCGGCTACCAGCGCATCGTTGCCGAGATCAAACCGGGCAATCCGATCGACAATGTGCGCATCGCAGCACAGTTCTTTCGCCAGAACGGCGTGCAGTCGCGTCCGACCCAGATCCACGGCATCGACATCGTTAGCGCCACCCCGCATGTATTCGCCGAACGCACCGAGGCGCGCGAGGACGACAAGATATTCAAGCCCGGCATGGTGACTATGGCGGAGCCCAACCCGATCACGGCGGACGGCCTGTTCGGGATTTTTCTCGGCCATACCTTCATCGTCACGCCGGACGGTCACGAGGTGGTCGATAAGTTCCCGCTTGAGCTGGCGGTGGCTTAGCGAGTCGTAGCCCGGATTGAGCGAAGCGTAATCCGGGAGCGGCCCCACCCTGCGGCACTGCCGGCCCCGGATTTCGCTACGCTCAATCCGGGCTACAAGTGCGACTACGAACTGTGACCAAGCGCCGTCTTCATTCGACCGGACTCGCATGCGAACATCTGTTCAACGCGTGCCGACAGAAATGACGGTGCATATCGAAAACAACAGGGAGGACCGCCCGATGCCGACGCTCCGCGCGCACGCCGCGATCGCCATTTCTTTCATCCTCGGCGCGCTCATCGCTACACCCGCCGCTGCGCAGACCTGCACCGGGTCGCTGCGCAAGATCAACGTGGGCGTCGCGGTGGCGCCGCCCAATGTGGTGCATACGGCGCCATATATCGCAAAAGCGCTCGGCTTTTTCGCCAAGCGCTGCGTCGATGTGAACATCATTCAGTTCGAGGGTGGCCTTGCCGGAACCTCGGTCACCGCCGTCGGCCAGGGCTCGGCCATTTCGACCCTGCCCGATACCGCCATCGCCCAGGGCCTCAAGGCCAGGCAAATCTGGGGCCTCGCTCCGCGTCCGCCCCAGGCCTATGTCGTTAGCACTGACGTCAAGACGCCGGCCGACCTCAAGGGCAGACGGCTCTCGGCCGCCGGCGGCGTCGGCGGCTTCAACTGGCTGGTTGGCCGTGAAGTTCTGCGCCTTGCTGGTTTGACCGCCGACGACGCGCAGTTCGTTTCCCAGGGCACCGCCGGGCGATTGCCCGGCTTCGTCGCCGGCCAGATCGACGCCGTCGCGCTGCATCCGGAGGACCTTCACATTGTCCAGCAGCGCAAGCCCGGCGCCCATGTCCTGATCACGGTATCCGACCTGTGGCCCAAATACAGCTTCAACGCCTATGGGGCGTCGGAGGCGTTGATTGCCAAGGACCATGACCTGCTGCGCGACGTGATCGCCGGCATGATCGAGGCCAACCGCGCGATCTATCGCGATACCGGCAAGGTCATCCCTGTCATTGTGGAGGCGACCCAGAAACCGCGCGAGGCGGTCGAGTTCGCTATCGGGGTGCTGACCAAGAACTGCATCCTGTCAGTCAATACCGGATTCGTGCGCGAACGCACCGAGTGGACCCACCAGAACAACATCGATATAGGCGACATCCCGCCGGACAAGAAGCTGACCTTCGATCAGATCGCCGATCACAAGCTTGCAGAGGAAGCCGTCGCCTCGCTCGGCGATCCCGTCGAGATCAACGGATGCCAAGACTGAGGTGTGCGGGTCGAGCCGAAGCATAGCCCACGAAAAGCCGCAATCGAACCTCGGCGACTGCATTCAGGGCGGGCGCGTTGACCGGCAACGGGGTGCGACACTCCGCTGCGGCTTTGTTTGTTAGCCAACACCGGCCCGCCATGGACCACCGGCCCGCATGCCGATTTCGCGGGCTTAATCGGCTTCGCAGGACAGCGAGACGACGACATTCGTTTGATCCGGCGCAACGGCCGTCGGCCGAGCGACAGGCATTATCGCCTCGACAAACCGCCCGAGACCCCTCTAAAAATAGAACCCCTCTAAAGAAAATACGTTCAGAAGTGCAGCATCGGAAAGGGCCCTCTGGCTGGGCGGGGAGAGTCGAAGCAATGGATTACACAGCGTTTTTTACTGACGCCCTGGCCCGATTGCACAATGAGCGACGCTATCGCGTGTTTGCCGATCTCGAACGGCTGGCAGGCCGGTTCCCGCATGCGATCTGGCACACGCCGCGGGGCGAGCGCGACGTCGTGGTCTGGTGTTCCAATGATTATCTGGGCATGGGCCAGCACCCGAAGGTGATCGGCGCCATGGTGGAGACCGCGACCCGGATGGGCACGGGTGCGGGGGGGACCCGTAACATCGCTGGCACCAATCATCCCCTGGTCGAGCTGGAGCGCGAGCTTGCCGACCTGCATCGCAAGGAAAGAGCACTGATCTTCACGTCGGGTTATATATCAAACGAGACCGGCATCGCCACGATCGCCAAGCTGATGGCTAACTGCCTTATCCTTTCGGATGCCTACAACCACAATTCCATGATCGAGGGCGTGCGGCAGGCGAGCTGCGAGAAGGTGATCTTCCGCCATAGCGATCTCCGCCATCTGGAACAGCTGCTCAAGGCGGCGGATCCGTCGCGGCCGAAACTCGTGGTGTTCGAGAGCCTCTACTCCATGGATGGCGACGTGGCGCCGGTCAATGCCATCTGCGATCTTGCCGAGCGCTATGGGGCGATGACGTATTGCGACGAGGTGCACGCGGTCGGCATGTACGGGCCGCGCGGCGGCGGCATCTGCGAACGCGATGGCGCCATGCACCGGGTCGATGTCATCGAAGGTACTCTTGCTAAGGCATTTGGCTGTCTCGGCGGTTACATCAGCGGCACCGCAACCCTGATTGATGCGGTGCGCTCTTATGCGCCCGGCTTCATCTTTACGACCGCGCTGCCGCCTCCCGTTTGCGCAGCTGCCGCCGCCGCGATTCGCCACCTCAAGGCGTCGAACTGGGAGCGCGAGCGCCACCAGGATCGTGCCGGTCGGGTCAAGGCCGTGCTGACAGCCACGGGCTTGCCGCTGATGCCGAGCCAGACGCACATCGTGCCGGTGTTCGTCGGTGACCCGGAAAATTGCAAGACGGCGAGCGATCTCCTGCTGGATGAGCACGGCATCTACATCCAGCCGATCAACTATCCGACTGTCCCCAAAGGCACCGAGCGCCTGCGCATCACGCCCTCGCCCTACCATACCGATGAGCTCATCGACCGGCTCGCAGAGGCTCTCCTCGATGTATGGGAGCGGCTCAGCTTGCCGCTCAACAAGCGCGCCCTTGCGGCGGAATGAGCCCAGCCGGCAGCTTTTTTGATCAGAGCATGTCCCGGTGATATTGACGCGGCGTTAACCTCTCCCCGCTTGCGGCGGGCAGGTCGGAATGAGCGCGTTCTTCGCGCACATTTCGGGTGAGGGGGCCTCTCCTCAGCCTGAGTTTACGAGTATGAGCGTGTAGAGAGGCCCCCTCTCCCCGCAAGCGGGGAGAGGGGGCAGCCATTGCGCGGCACTGTGATTCTACCTCGTCGGAATACGCTCCAGTTACTCAGAGATCGCCGCAACACGGCGAGCCCGGAACGATCGCGTTGCGGAACACAATGAGCGCAGGCCTGGAACGGCCATGCTGCCCTGATGCTCGAAGCCACCTGCGCCGAGGTCTACCCATGTAACGACTATTCCCAGCTGCCCAATCCTTAATCAATTGTTACTGATTGCTGAAAACATCGTTAACAATTTTGAACGGGATTTGGCGGATTTACCTCGATTTGGTGACATCGTCACGAGTGGCGCGAGGTCATGCGCATAGCGATGACGATTGTGCAATTACAGATGTTGGCGCGGAAGCGTTTGCCCGGAAAACGCCGTGAGTTGCTGCGCGCTTTGACCGATGCATTCTTCGATTCGGTGCCGCGCCTGAACGTCATGGAGCGCGCATTATCCTAAATTCGTGAGTTGGAAGCACGCACCTCGCGTAGAAAGCGCTGACAAATCGATGAAACTTCGAAAGTCAACCTACTGCGGAGCAGTTACAATCGGGTGCCCTCAAGCACTCTCTTTCTTGCTTGTGGGCCAAAGACTCGCGAAAACCAGCCACCCCAACTTCCGGATCTAGGATTATTCGATGACATCGTCGAACGCGTGCTCGACGATGTGGAGCCGCTGGCGCGCCGCGAACTCGCTGAACGCCTTGCCGCATTTCCGGATGCGTCGCACCGGGTCGTGATGCGCTCTATTGAAAACACCCAATTAAACGACAATTCGCGTCACGGCCAAGCGCCGCAAGTCGACCGGCCGGGTAGCGACGGTCAGTGCGACGGCCTCTCTGAGCACCGTGACGCGAACCCCGCATTGCCTCCGAAGATTCGTCGCGGCGTGCGCCGTTTCGGTTCAACGACTCACCGCCGCCGTGGCTTGAAGCCGCCGCGCATGCCGGGACGGCCGAGCGTCGAGCGCGGTGCCGGCTTGGCCTGAGGGATGGACTCGACCCCCGGCCCCATCTGGTCGAGCGAGGGTTTGCGCGGGCCTGCGCGGTGCGGACTTGCCCCGCGACCTGCCGACGCCGCGACGGCGCCTTTTGCGGTCGGGTCATCGGTGATGGCAAGTTCGGTCGCCCGCAGGCGCTTGATCTCGTCGCGCAGCCGCGCAGCTTCCTCGAAGTTCAGGTCGGCGGCGGCCTCGCGCATGCGGGTTTCGAGGTCCGCGATGATGGCCTCGAAATTATGCCCGATGGTCGCAACATCGCCGCCGAACTCGCCGGCATCGCGTCCGCCGGTCGATATCAGCACGTGGTCGCGCTCATAGACACTGTCGAGGATATCGGCGATGCGCGCTTTCACGCTTTCCGGCGTAATGCCGTTTGCGGCGTTGTATTCTGTCTGTTTGTCGCGGCGGCGGTTGGTCTCTGCGATCGCCCGTTGCATGGAGCCCGTCACCGTGTCCGCGTAGAGGATCACCTTGCCGTCGATATTGCGGGCAGTGCGGCCGATCGTCTGGATCAGCGATGTTTCGCTGCGCAGGAAACCCTCCTTGTCGGCATCGAGGATTGCCACCAGGGCGCATTCGGGAATGTCGAGTCCCTCGCGCAGCAGATTGATACCGACCAGGGCATCGAAAGCGCCGAGCCGCAGGTCGCGGATGATCTCGATGCGCTCGATCGTGTCGATGTCGGAATGCATGTAGCGCACTCGGATGCCCTGCTCGTGCAGATATTCGGTGAGGTCTTCCGCCATGCGCTTGGTCAGCACGGTGACGAGGGCGCGATAGCCGCGCTGGGCGAGCGCCCGCAACTCGCCGACCAGATCATCGACTTGAGTGCGTGCCGGCCGCACTTCGACCGGCGGGTCGATCAGGCCGGTGGGCCGGATCACCTGCTCGACGAACACGCCGCCCGACTCTTCGAGCTCCCAGGCGGCCGGGGTTGCCGACACCGCGGTCGTCTGTGGCCGCATGGCATCCCATTCCTCAAAACGCAGCGGCCGGTTGTCCATGCACGAGGGCAGGCGGAATCCGTATTCCGCAAGCGTCGCCTTGCGGCGGAAGTCGCCGCGATACATGCCTCCGAGCTGCGGAATGGTGACGTGACTTTCGTCTGCGAAGACGAGCGCGTTGTCGGGCACGTATTCGAACAGGGTCGGCGGCGGCTCGCCCGGCCGGCGGCCGGTGAGATAGCGTGAGTAATTCTCGATGCCGGCGCAGCTTCCAGTCGCCTCAATCATCTCGAGGTCATAAACCGTGCGCTGCTCCAGCCGCTGGGCTTCGAGCAGCCGTCCCGATGCGTTGAGCTGGTCCAGGCGCCAGCGCAGCTCCTGCTTGATGCCGGCAATCGCCTGCAGCAGCGTCGGGCGCGGCGTGACATAGTGCGAATTGGCGTAGACCTTGACGAATTTCAGTTCGTCGGTCTTGTGCCCGGTCAGCGGATCGAATTCCTCGATCGATTCGACCTCGTCGCCGAACAGATTGACCCGCCAGGCGCGATCCTCGTAGTGCGCCGGGAAGATATCGACCGTGTCGCCGCGCACCCGAAATGTGCCGCGTGAGAAATCTGCGAGCGTGCGCTTGTATTGCAGTGCCACCAGATCGGCGATCAATTGCCGCTGGTTGATGCGCTCGCCCTGCCTGATAGCGAACGTCATCGCCGTATAGGTTTCCACCGAGCCGATGCCGTAGATGCACGACACCGATGCGACGATGATCACGTCGTCGCGTTCGAGCAGCGCGCGCGTCGCCGAGTGGCGCATGCGGTCGATCTGGTCGTTGATGGAGGATTCCTTCTCGATATAGGTGTCGGTACGCGGCACATAGGCTTCGGGCTGGTAGTAATCGTAATAGGACACGAAATATTCGACCGCGTTGTCCGGAAAGAAGCTTTTGAATTCGCCATAGAGCTGAGCCGCCAGCGTCTTGTTGGGGGCGAGGATCAGGGCGGGCCGCTGGGTCGCCTCAATCACCTTGGCCATGGTGAAGGTCTTGCCCGAGCCAGTGACACCGAGAAGCACCTGGGTGCGCTCGCCGCGCTCGACGCTCTCCACCAGCTCGGCGATCGCTTGCGGTTGGTCGCCCTTGGGAGCGAAATCGGATTTGATGATGAGCCGCTGGCCGCCCTCGGATTTCTCCGGCCGCGGTGGACGATGCGGCATCCAGGGCTGGTCGCGAAACTCCGGGCGCCCTTCGCGCAACAGCGTTTCCAATGCCCGGGCGGTCGCCGCCACAGCCGATGCGTCCCCCTCGCCGGGCGCGGGCAGGGCGCGAGGGAGCCTGAGCGGGTCCAGAAGAGCCGAACTGTCACTTGGCAACCTGGGAGGTAAGCCTTCGTCGTCCTCGTCGATGAGCCCAAGCGCCTTGGCGAGATCAGGGTCAATCTCGCCCGGCCCGGTCGCCGGTTTCTTGAGGTCCTGCAGCGGCGATTTCCCCACATAGCCGGCTTGGGGGCGTTCACTCAGTCCATCCGCCGTGGAAGCACGCGCGCGGTGGGCGGCGGCAAAATCGGCGCGGCGGTCGCGCGAATTGTCGGCCGGCGGTTGCAGGCCGGACGCCCCCTCCCTACCCTCCCCCGCGCGCGGGGGAGGGTAGGGAGGGGGTAGACCGGTCTGCGACCCTACCCCGGCTTCACCGCGATTGATGGCGGGGTTGAGCAGATCCGCCAACGCGGGCGCGATCTGCGGCAACGCTTCGCGCGCCGCCTTGGCGCGGGTCGGCCGCGCCGGGTCCTTGGGCTTCTTGGGGGGCTTGTTGCGCCGATCGGGAGGATTCGCCATCCCGGCAATATGGGCCGCGGAAGGCGGCGAGGAAAGGGCAGCTTAAGTCACCGTGCGCGCATGCAAAAATCGGTGCACACGCGAGCCCATCAAAACCCCTTCACCACCTCCTGCACGTGCTCGACCTCCGGCGGCGCCGCGAAGCATTGGCCCACCAGCTTGCGCCATTCGGCGAAATCCGGCGAGCCGCGAAAATCGACGGTGTGGTTCTCTACCGTCTCCCATTGGACAAACAGCCGATAGCGGGTCGCCTTCTCGATCGAGCGCTGCAAAGCGAGGCCGCGGCAGCCCTTGGCGCGGCGGAACACCGGTACCGCCTTTGCCACGCCGGCCTCGAATTCCGCCTCCATGCCGGGTTTCACGTCGATCTGGGCAATTTCGAGAATCATGGGCTGTCCCTCTGCGGCAAATCGTTCGAGCCGCCGTAGCCTGGATTGAGCGCAAGCGAAATCCGGGGATCAGGCTGTCCGCGCGGCAAGGCCGCCCCGGGTTTCGCTTGCGCTCAACCCGGGCTACGACCGTTAAGAAATCATCGGCTTTTCTCCACGGCAAATCATTCAGGCAAGATGTCGTGCTGGGCAAAGGACGGCGCAGTCACATGCTGCGCCGTCATGCTCGTCCCACAGGCGCGGCTTATTTCAGCTCGTCGGCCACCTTGTCGATGCCGGCCTTGGCGCAGGCTTCGTCCTTTTCGCCGCCGGGCGCGCCGGAAACCCCGATAGCGCCGATGGTGTCCTCGCCGACCTTGATCGGCAGCGCACCGCGCGCCGTCACTATATTGGTGAGGTGCAGCGCGCCGGCCGTGAAATTGTCCTTGATGGCGTCGCCGAAGTCGCCGGACGACCGACGCTGCGCCCTCGCCGTATAGGCCTTCTTCATGGAGTTTTCGAGCGTATGGGGGCCGGTGTTGTCGCCGCGCATGGCGACTATGACCTCGCCATTGCGTCCGACCACGTTGGCCGACACGTTGTAGCCGTTGGTCTTGCATGTCGCGATGGCGGTCTCGGCCATCGTCAGCGCCATGGCCGACGAAATGTCCTTGCGGGCGACCAGCTGGGCATCCGCCGAACCGGCAATGCCGCAGGCGAAGGACGCGGCGAACGAGAGTCCGGCAACACGTAATGCAGTCTTGGACATAGTGCTTCTCCCTGATGACGGCCGCGCTCGTTGCGGGCTATCGAAAATCGTTTCGGTTGCACCGGATTGGTCGTTGGAACGCGGATTACTTCAGGTCGGCGGACACCTTGTCGATGCCGGCCTTGGCGCATGCCTCGTCCTTTTCGCCGCCGGGCGCGCCGGACACCCCAACCGCGCCGATCGTCTCGTTGCCGATCTTGATCGGCAGCGCGCCCTGCGCCGGGGTGATGTTGGTCAGAAACAGCGCACCGGCATTCGGGTTGCCCTTGACGCCCGCGGCGAATTCGCCGGATGATCTCGAGAAGGTGCGCGCCGTATAGGCCTTCTTCATGGAATTTTCGAAGGTGGCAAGGCCGGCGTTTTCGTTACGCACAGCGAGCAGCACCTGACCCTCGCGGCCCAGCACATGCACTGACACGTTATATCCCTGCGCTTTGCAGGCATCGATGGTCGCCCGTGCGATCGTCGTCGCCATGGCAAGCGATAAGTCTTTGTGGGTCAGAAGCTGAGCGTTGGCCGAAGTGGCGACGCCACAGGCGAGCGCCGAGGCAACCGAAAGGCCCGCAATACGTAACCCAATCCTGGACATGGCTAGACACCTCCCTGTGAGAGCCGCTGCAGCGCGGCGTGCCGCATCATAGGCTATTGCCTTGGATTTGCATCAGCTTTCGAACGCCGGGTGTGGCTGCAATTCGCGCGGGCTTGGTCATCGACGGGCATTGTCAATTCACGCGCCCCGACCCTCATTCCACCTGCGCCCCCGAGGCCTTCACCACGGCGGCCCATTTGGGGATTTCACGCTTGATGTGCGCGGCGAACTCCTCCGGCGTGCTGGAGCTGACCTCGACCCCGAGATCGTGGAGCTGGCGCAGCGTGTCTGGGTCCTTCAGGGCCTGCACGGTGGCGCGACTAAGTGTGGCGATGACATCGCGCGGCGTGCCGATGGGCGCCACCAGCCCGTGCCAGGTGGTGGCGTCGAAGCCCGGCAGGCCGAGTTCCGCGACCGTCGGTAGCTCAGGCATCAGCGAGAAGCGCTTGAGCGTCGTCACGGCGAGCGGCCGCAAGGTACCGGCCTTGACAAAACCGACCACCGAGGCGGAGGTCGCAAACATCAGCTGCACATGTCCGGCGATCAGGTCCTGCAGGGCAGGCGCCGCGCCCTTGTAGGATACCGATACGATGTCGACCTTGGCCTCCGACTTGAACAGCTCCGCCGACAGATGCGCCGCGGCGCCGAAGCCCGAATTCGCATAGTTCAGCTTGCCGGGATTGGCTTTTGCATAGGAGATCAGCTCGGCCATGCTGTTGACGCCGAGCCTGGGATTGACCACCAGGATGTTCGGCTGCGACCCGATCAAGCTGATGGGCGCGAAATCCTTCTCGCCGTCGTAGTTGAGCTTTTTGAACAGGCTTTGGTTGGTCGCAAGGAGCCCGTTGTTGCCGACCAGCAGCGTGTAGCCATCGGGAGCCGCATGCGTGGCCGTCTCGGCTGCGATGTTGCCGGCGCCGCCCGGCCGGTTGTCAATTATGAAGGGCTGCCCGAGAATTTTCTCCAGTTGCCGCCCAACGATGCGGGCGAGGACATCGCTCGGTCCGCCCGGCGTGAAGGCGACAATGAGGTTGACGGGGCGGGTGGGATAGTCGGCGGCAACTGCGCCTGTTACGGCAGCCGTGCAAAGCGTGACGGCAGTGGCGAAGCTGACAGAAATCCCGGTCATAGGCTCACAACTCCGGTAGGATGGGTTGAGCGCAGCGAAACCCATCAGCGGCCAGGCCGCACGGAAATATCCCGGATGGGTTTCGCTCTTGCTCGACCCATCCTACACCTGTCTTCACCGCCCTGCCGCATAACCCTGCATGCCGCGCGGATTAGCGGCGGCCTTGCGGCGGCGACCATCGCGGGACGCTGCGGTGAGGCGACCTTCCGACCACGCCGGGCCGATCTCCACCACGTGGCCGCGCTTCTCCAGTTCCCTGCGGGACTCTGCCGGGACGCGGCTCTCGACGACCAGCACGCCGGGGCGCGCGGTGCGAGGCCAGAACGAGATCGGGAAGTGCTCCGAGTGCCAGGCCGGAGCATCGATCGCCTCCTGCAGATTGAGTTTCCCATGGACGTGGCGCAGGAAAAATTGGGTCGTCCATTGATCCTGCTGATCGCCGCCCGGCGAGCCCCAGGCGAGGTAGGGTTCGCCGTCGCGGAGCGCCAGCGTGGGCGACAGCGTCGTGCGTGGCCGCTTGCCAGGCTTGAGCGAAGCCGGGTGGTTCTCCTCCAACCAGAACATCTGGCCGCGGGTGCCAAGGCCGAATCCGAGCTCGGGTATCACGGGCGAGGACTGCAACCATCCGCCGGACGGCGTTGCCGAAATCATATTGCCGGCGCGATCGACGATGTCGAAATGCACGGTATCGCCGCGCATTTCGCCCAATCGGCCGACGGTCGGCTCGCCGGCGCCCATGCTCCCCACGGCTTCGCGCGCCCCCTCGGCGCGCCTCAGCTTGACGATCGCCCCGAAGCCTTCGACCGAACCCGGCCGCAGCTCAAGCGACGCCGTGTGGTGGATGAGCTTTCGCCGCACCTCGTTGTAGGCGTCGGAGAGCAATGTCTCGATCGGTACCCGCTCGAACTTTGGATCACCGTAGAACTTCTCGCGATCCGCGAAGGCGAGTTTCGATGCTTCCACCACGGTGTGGATGAATTCCGGGCTCGTGATATCGAGTCCGTCGAGATGAAAGCCCTTGAGCAACGCAAGCTGTTGCAGCATCACGGGCCCTTGCGCCCACGGGCCGGGTTTGCACACCGTATAGCGTCCGTATTGATACGTGAGCGGCGGCTCGATGGTGGCCTGCCATCGCGCCATGTCCTGTCCGGTCAGCACGCCGCGATGGCGCCGCCCGCTGGTGTCCATGATCTCCTGGGTGCGGCAGAAATGATCGATAGCCTCGGCCACAAACCCCTGCGACCACACCTTGCGGGCGCGCTCGATCTCCTGCTCGCGACTGCCGGGGCCGCTCGCTTGGCGCAGCACCCGCGCGTAAGTGTCGGCGATCACCGGGTTGGTGAACAGCGTGCCGGTGGCGGGCACCTTACCGTCGCGCAGATAGACGGCGGCCGATGTTGGCCAATGCTCGCGGAACAGCTTTTCGACAGTTGCGATGGTGGCATTGGCGCGCTCCACCAGCGGATGACCCTCGCGGGCGTAGAAAATTGCCGGTGCGAGCACGTCGGCAAGCCGCATGGTGCCGTAGTCGCGCAGCAGCGTCATCCAGGTATCGAACATGCCCGGCACGCAGGCGGCCAACAGGCCGGTACCAGGCATGATGTCGAGACCGAGACTGCGGTAGTGGGCGATCGTGGCCGCGGCTGGTGCCGGACCCTGCCCGCAAATCACCTCCGGACGCCCCTTGCGCACATCGAACAGGATCACCGGCACGTCGCCGCCCGGCCCATTGAGGTGCGGCTCGACGACCTGGAGCGTGAATGCTGTCACGCATGCGGCATCGAAGGCGTTGCCGCCTCTTTCCAATGTCGCCATCCCGACCGCGGTCGCAATCCAATGCGTCGAGGTCACCACCCCGAAGGTGCCGTCGATTTCCGGCCGGGTGGTGAAAGGATTGGGATTGATATTGCTCATGGGGCTCCGATCACGATCTGTGCCGCCTCGCGTAAGGTCAGTATATCATAGCGTCGAGCCGGGGCGGTGCCATTGCGTACTGCGCATACGCGACCTGAATTGAGCCATGGAAAGCAACGCCGGAAAACCCAGGAATTGTTCGCTCGACCGATTCTATGAAACGGGTCATGTGCGCAGTATGGTCATTCTGCGGCGCCACCGAAGGTGGCGAGCCCGGAACCCGTAACCAAGAAACCGAGGGTATAGATTCCGGGTTCGCCGCTTCGCGGCTTGCCGGAATGACGCCGCAAGATTCGAAATTCAAGAACGCTGAACTCAATGCAATCCGAAACATTCGTTTTGATCGTCGGGGGCGGCCCCGTCGGGCTCGCGGCCGCGATCGAGCTTTCATGGCGCAGCGTGCCAACGATGCTCGTGAATGACAGACCTGAAACGACCCATCATCCCAAATGCAACAACACCAATGCGCGCTCGATGGAGCATTTCCGGCGACTCGGAATTGCCCGCGAAATCAGGGCCGGACAACTGCCGTCCGAACTGTCGCGGGCGAGCGCCTATGTGACGCGGTTTTGCGGATACGAATTCGGCCGTATGAGCCGGCCCTGGTCCGACTGGCCGACGCCGGAACTCCCCTGCAACATCTCTCAGATAGCGCTGGAGAAAATCCTGCGAGGCTGCGCCGAGCGCATGAACGGGGGCAACATCCATTTTGGCTGGCGGCTGGAATCGTTTCGCGTTGAGGACGGCGGAGTACGAGCCTCGATTTTGAGCACCGCCGGCGAGCAGCACGAGATCATGGCACGGTATCTTGTGGGAATCGACGGCGCGGCCAGCACAGTGCGCCGTGCCCTAGGTATCAAGATGCTCGGCGAGGACGGCAGCGAGGTACGCGCCTTTATGAGCGGCACCATGCTCTCCTGGTACATCCGTGCGCCAACGCTGATCGCGGCAAGCAAGCGGCCGCCGACACACATGACGTGGATCATCAACGCCGAGATGCGCGCCATGATGTATGCGCAGGATGGCCGCGAGACCTGGGTCGTGCATTACCAGGTTCCAAAGGGCGTCGACCGGCGCAAAGTTGATGTCGCGGCAACATTGCGCGCGATATTCGGCGCCGACATTCCGTTCGAGTTGATTTCCGGTGGCCCATGGACGGCAGGTCTTGCGCTGGTGGCCGAGCATTACCAGTCCGGCCCGGTGTTTCTTGCCGGCGATTCAGCCCATCTGTTTACACCGCTTGGGGGCCTCGGCATGAACACCGGCATCGGCGATGTCATGAATCTCTGCTGGAAGATTGAGGCTGTCCACCACGGCTGGGCGGGGCCGCATCTCCTCGCGAGCTACGAAATCGAACGTCGCCCGATCGCAGAGCGCAATACGAAGCTTGGCGTGCAATGCACCCGCGTAATGGATCGATGGACGCCACCCGCCAACGCGGAGGATGACACCGAGTCCGCTGCTGCGGCGCGAAAAGAATTCGGGCTGCGCATTATGGCGGACGACCGACCGCAATACCTGACGGTCGGCATTCAGCTGGGCGAGCGCTACGAGGGCTCGCCGCTGATTTCCGGGGACGGCACGCAGAGCCCACCCGATTTGTGGGACGTCTATGCACCCTCGGATCGGCCGGGCGGACGCGCGCCGCATTTCGAAATCTCGCCGGGACGTCCTGCCTTTGACGAGTGCGGGCGCGGCTTTACGCTGTTCGACTTCCAGGGGCCGGACGGCGATTGGACCGGCACGCAAGCCTTTGCGGCGGCGGCGCACCGCAATGTGCCACTGAAGGTCGTCCGCTGCGTGCCGCCGGCGGGCCTTTTTGCGCTGGTTAGGCCAGATTGCCACGTAAGCTGGCATGGCGATACCGTGCAAGATTCCGTAGCGATCATTGATCGCGCCCGCGGTGCTGCCAATTGAAGACACAATAATTCACATATTTGTTTTTATTTCGTCATGACTTTGCTCCCGTCGGCAGCAGATGTAGCGCAAAAGCGACATTCGTCATGGGGGACGTAAAAATGGCAAAACCCGCGGTAATTTTGGTTGGCGCCGACAAAGGCGGGGTCGGAAAAACGACGGTGTCGCGCACACTGCTGGACTATTTCGCATCGCGAAAAATCCCTACCCGTGCCTTCGACACGGAATGCCCTAAGGGCACACTCAAACGCTTCCATCCGAGCATCACGGATGTCGTCGACGTCACGTCGGTGCCGGACCAGATGAAGATTTTCGATACGGTCGAATCTTCGAACGCTCAGGTCACTTTGATCGACATTCGCGCGGGACTGATGACGCCCACATTGCAAGCATTGCGCGATATCGGCTTCATCGAGATGACAAAGCGCGATGAGCTCACCTTCGCGGTCTTTCACATCCTCGGCCCCTCGATCGCTTCGCTTGATGAGATCGCAGAAACGTCGAAATTCCTCCTTGATGCCCGCTACTTCCTGGTCAAGAATTTCATCAACAATACGACTTTCTTCGACTGGGACGAGAGGACCTACAATTCCTATTTCAACAAAATTCCTCATGCGGTCGAAGTCGTCGTCCCCAAGCTCAGCGAAATGGCTTGCGAGCAGGTTGAGCTTTCCGCCGTGCCATTCGCCACTTTCATTGCCGACAAGAAGGCCAATGGTGAGCCGGCTGGAAACTCCTTCGTGCTCAGAGGGTACGTGCGCCATTGGCTCAACAATGTGTTTGCGGAATACGATCGCGTGCGGCTCGTCGACATTGTGGACGCGAAGGACCCGGCCGGTAAGTTGCGTGGTTCGGGCAAGATTACAGAGTTGTCGCCGCAGCGCGCGAATTCCTGATGCCGCATCGCCATACGGATCCCGATGGGGCCGCGCATGAGTGCCCCAAGCGTCGGCAGCTACCTCGCATCCCCACGTCCTGAGCCGTCGCACCGGGGCGGGCCTGCGCCCATTTACGTTGTGTGTTCGCCTAACCGTCAGGTCGGCAAGACCATGTTGGCGCGACTGCTTACTCAGCACTATCTGGCGGACGCACGCCCAGTTGCGGCTTTCGATCTCGCCGATGAAGGGCCGGGACTGGCGGACTTCCTGACGCGTCATGTCACCATCCCGAACATTCGCGACACGCGTGGTCAGGTGCGGTTCTTTGACGGCCTGATCGAGACCGGCCACGTTCCGAAGGTCATCGATTTGAGCCATCGGGAATTCGCGAACTTCTTCACGATCGTGGATAAGATCGGATTGTTCGAAGAAGCACGGCGCCGCTCGATCGAGCCGCTGATCCTGTTCTTGATCGATCCAAGCCCTGTCGCCGTGAAGGCCTATGGCCTGCTGCGCCGCCGTTTCCCCGGAACCTCGCTGCTGCCGGTACGCAATCTCACGGTCGCCAAAGGCGTACCCTATGGCGCCGCCTTCCCGCATGCCAGCACGCTGGTGGTTTCACTTGAAATTGCAGTGCTGGGCCCTGCCGCGAGAGCGATCGTTGAACGCGAGACCTTTTCGTTCCTCGATTTAGGCGACGAAGATTCGCCCCATTCCGATATGTCGGCTCGCACGCGCGCTGAACTCGAAACCTTCTTCCGGCGCGCTCGCTTTCAGTTTCGCGAAATCGAGCTGTCGCTGATCCGCGAGCAGATTTTGACGGCCCTGCAGTAGGCTTTCTGCTCCCTCTCCCCGCTTGCGGGGAGAGGGTTGGGGTGAGGGGCCCCTTCCGCGAGTCTGAGCCTGCGGAGAGGCCCCCTCACCCGGAATTTGCGCGAAGACTGCGCAAATTCCGACCTCTCCCCGCAAGCGGGGAGAGGTAAAGAACAGCTTTTGTACCCTCGACCTGTCTGCCCGGCGCAATACAATCAAACATTTCGAGGCGCAAAAAAAGAGCGGCTTCGTCCCTCAGGTGAAGCCGCCCTTTAGCGCCTATCGGTGCCGCGAGTGCGCTCGCAGTCAGAGCGAATTCGGGGTCAAGCACCGGGAACCGCTAGTCGATCGTGGCAGGGCTTGTCCCGGCCGCCCGAATATTGTGGCTCTGTGCCTTAGGTTCGATCGCCGGGACGAGCCCGGCGACCCCGCCGTTGTGTGACTCAAAGTGATATCCGCCCTAGGGATCCGTACCGACGATCGAGAACACCGCGATGCAGCCGTTGACGTCGGAGCCTCCGAATCCGGCGGTACCACAAATCCCAGTCATTCCGGTGGCGACCGCGGTGCTCGCGATCGGCACGTAGACTTGATTGTGCGCCGAGTCGGCCGCGACCGAATGGTTGGCGCCATGCGGGTTGGCGTTGGCGGCGGTGGTTATCCCTACCCTGCCCGGACCCGGGCTGCCTGCCGGGCAGTTGGCTAAGCCGGTGATGGTATCGGGGTCGTTCTCGAGGGTGAGAGCATTGATCATGCCGACGACCTGGGGCCCGGCAAGAGCATTGTCGGGACTGTTGCCGAATGCCATGCCTAGCGTATCCGCGCTGACATAAATGTTCGCTCCGTAGTTGATTGCGCCGGGAGTTGCCGGGCAGCCTAACGGGATGGGGTTGGGGTTGGGGTTGACGAACGAGTTATTGCCGGAACGGGCCAGATAGTAGTGGTTGTCGCCGGAGTTGAACCAGATCTCGTCGTTGCCCGCTTGGAAATTCAGCCCTATGGGATTGCCGAAGACGCCGCTGACGCTACCGTCGTCGATGAGGGCCGTCGGACGGTTTGCTGCCGCGTTTGAGACCGCGCCGTTACAGCCCGTCAGCATTTCACCGTAATTGCTAAAACCGCTCAAACTACCCACGAGAGGACCGATGGCCAGTCCTTGCGGTCCGCTGCAGAACTCGAGCGGGATGACGAAGGTCGCCGTGACCGTACGGGTCAACGGGTCGATCCGAGACACGCCGCCAGGCACCGAGTTAGGCTCATGGTTGTCTGCCGGCCGGTCGATGTCCGGCACCGTTACATAGATCATGCCGTCGCGCGGATTAAAGGCGCACTGCTCTATTCCGTTAGTGGCGTGCGGGGTGCCGTTTGTGCCGTCAAACACGATCTTGCCCAGGATCGAATGCGTCCTGGCACTGACGGCAGTGATGAACGGAGGGTCGTCCGCGTTGTTCGCCACAAATCCGATATTATGGACCGGATCGAAGCACATCTCGTCCACTCTGAACTTCCCGCCGGTCGAGACGGCGCCCAAGACCGCACCGTTGAAGAGGGACAAGAACTTGAGCGTGCTGTCGCCGTCTCCGGCCCAAATCTCCCTTCTGTTGACGATCATGACGCCGTCAGGGCCCGATATGTCGTTACTGGCTTGGACGCCCCTAAAGGCGCCTTGCCCGGCTATGAACTGGAGGGTGTTGGTCGCTGTGTCGATAACGTCGACCCCTTTGTTGGTGCGGTCGCCCAACACATAAAAACCGGTCACAGAATCGACGAAGCTGATGTCGAAGCTGGTAATTTTGCTACCCGGTATAGAAACCACCTTCTTCAGCTTCAGGGTTTCGGTGGCATGGGCCGCCATCGTGCCCCCCACGACGACAGCTCCCAAAGCGAGCGCACCCGCGAGATAGACGGCAAGGCCGGCCCGTCGAGAAATTGTTGTTCCAGACCCAACGTTCATCGTTGTCTCCTCCGTATCGTTCTCGTAATTTTGGCTTGGTCAATTCCACGGTGACCCCCGGGCCGGGACGAATGCCCCAGAGCAACACTACGGTGTGCAGTGTTTTCCAAAGATCGCACTTTGCCGTCCCCCGAGGCACTCGTGCATATTCTTCAGACTGCTCAGCGTATCAGAGCACTGCGATGGTGGCAATTGTGTAAGGATATTTATTATAAGTTTAACGAATGGTTTCGATTGGAGCGGGTTTCGGCGAATCAAGCCGGCCTGCCAGTTGTTTTCGGGTCATTTCCATGCAAGCGGGAATCCGGTAAGTCCGCAGCATTACCGGGGTAATTGGCCCCTTTTTGTACCGATAGCGCATCGCCGCCGCTTGATTCCATCACACGCTAAATAGTGCACGAACTGCTCGATCTCCTGCACACACAGGCAGTAATTTGAATACGGGGTTGCGACGCCGTGAGCACGCGGAGGTTCGACAATTGAGGCCGGCAAGACTCTGGATTATCAGCAAATTTGATTTCGGAAATAACGCAGGAAACCTGAGCTTGCCGCCTAACATTGCGGACGTCAGACCGCTTGATTTTGTTGGACCGTGGCGAAATTGTCACATCTATTCTTGGCACTGTATGTTAAGTATCACCGAACGCGCTGACCGGGTAAGTGATGCCTACGCGTTCACGGGGGGATGTGATGAGAAAGAGCCGAGTTTTACTGGCCGCTTTGGCCGGGATGACTATCGCCAGTCCAGTGTTTGCAGCTGACATCCCGTTGAAGGCGCCGGCGGCAGTTCCAGCCGTTTCTACTTGGAATGGCTGGTACATCGGCGGTGAATTCGGGGGCAAGTGGGTAACCGACGACTGGGATACGACTTGCGTACAAGGAGGAGGTATCGGAGCGGCTGCGGCCCTATGTGGCAACGCTTTGAATGCCCTGGTGTTCCCGGGAGCACCCGATGCAACTCGGTCGCACTCCTTCACGACATCCGGCTTCCGACCGGGCGTCTATGCGGGCGCCATGTTCCAGGCCTATAGCAACTGGGTGTTTGGCATAGAAGGCGACTATGGGTTTTACAATCAGTCGAGCACCGTCCAGGGTATCCTGGGCTGCAGCACGGCTGCCTGCAGCCCCCTTCTCACCCCAAGCACTCCTGCGAATGACTTCACCACGGTCAAAAACGGAGACGACTTCAGTCTGCGCGTGCGTGCGGGCTTCCTGGTGACCCCGGATATTCTGCTCTATGCTACCGGCGGTGCTGCGGCTCAGAGGGTCGAGGCAACTTTGTCCTGCAATGGAGCCACGAGCCCCGTGTGCAATTTCAGCCAATTCCAGACCGATTCGACTTGGCTGGCCGGTTGGACGGTCGGCGGCGGTCTGGAGTGGAAGCTGGCTCAAAACTGGTTGCTTCGCGGCGAATATCGCTTTGCCGACTTTGGTACATGGAAGCCAAACTTCTTCGTGGGGGGTGGCATCGCCGAGGTCTTTGCCGATGTCAGGGTGAAATCTCAGATCGCGACCGCGGGCATCGCTTACCTGTTCCCCGTTCCGCACTGATCGCAATCTAGAACGTAGCAGAGCCGTAAAGCCCCGGATTGAGATCCGGGGCTTTTGACTTTGCGCGGTCAGCGTCCTCAAGCGCTCATTGGCGCCCGTTGATTTCGGTATTCCCTTGGGCGTTGCCGGGCTTGTCCCGGCCATCCCGATAAATGGGGGCACTGCGCCCTGCTGATCAAGATCGCCGGGACAAACCCGGCGATGGACTATTCGGCAGCCACGCGTTCTGCCCCTGCCACCGGTTGCAGCACGAAATCGTACCGGATGGTGTAGAACTTCGTCTCAACCTTTTCGCCATTCGGTGCAGCGCCCGGCGGGTTTTCGACGAAATCGACGATCAGGGGCGCCTTCACGCCGTAAACCGCGTCCGTTTCCAGATAAGGGCAGCCGCGCTGGAACAGGTGGGTGACGACGCGGTGATAGCCGGGCGCCTCGATGCAGAAGTGAATGTGGGCCGGACGCATCTCGGAGACATTGGTTTGTCTGACGAGTTCGCCGATCGGTCCGTCCATCGGGATCGAGTAGCCGATCGGCGCGACGGTGCGGATCGTATATGATCCGTCGGCCTCGGTGTGAAAGACGCCGCGCATCCACGGCTCGGCAACGTCGCGCTGGGCCTCGTAAAGCCCCTCGCCGTCGGTCTGCCACAGGTCGAGCTTGGCATGGGCAACCGGTGTGCCGTCGAGGCCTTTCACGGTCCCGGTGACGAAGCATGGAATGCCGGGGCATCCCGCCGCCATATTGCCGCCGTCCGGGAAGGCTGGCGCATGAGGCACGTGGAAGGGGCCTTCAACGGTGGTGGGCGTCGCCCCGCTCTCCAGGCGGTGATTGAGCGCATCGATCAGCATGCTGACGCCCATGACGTCGGAGAACAGGATGAATTCCTGCCGTTTGTCATCGCATTTCTGGCCGATCCGCGTGAGAAAATCGATCGCGGTCGCCCACTCGGCCTCGGTCGGTTCAACATCGCGCACGAACGCATGCACGTGTTTGATGAACGACTGCATCACCTGGCGCAAGCGCGGGTCCGGTATCGCTTTCCAGCGTTCGATGACAACGTCGGTCAGATTCTGTTCGGTGACATAGGGCATCGGGCGTTCTCCTAAGGCTTCTCAGCAGACTTCTTGCCGCACGATACGAGCGCCGTCCACCATGGCTTTCATCTTTCCGTACGCCACCGCGCGGGGCAGATATTTCATTCCGCAGTCAGGCGCGATCACGAGGCGGTCTGGCCCCACATGCGTGAGCGCCGCCCGGATACGATCCGCCACGATTTCCGGCGTTTCAATCGTCAAATCGGCGAGATCGATCACGCCCAGAATAATGGTCTTGCCGGGCAGGTTTCTCAAGACCTTGAGGTCGAGCCGCGGCTGCGCCGCCTCGATCGAGATCTGCTGGGCTTTTGAATTCTCAAGCTCGGAAAGGAAAGAATAGCCGGTCGGCTTGTCGTGAACCACCGCCGCATAACCGAAGCACAGATGCACAGCAACCGTGCCGGAAACGCCGTCGAGCGCCCGGTTGAGCGCCCTGAGGCCGAAGGCCCGAGCCTTGTCGGGATACTGCTGCATCCAGGGCTCATCGATCTGCACCACGTTAGCGCCAGCGACGAACAGGTCCTTGATTTCGGCATTGACGGCGTCGGCGAAGTCCATCGCCATGGCTTCCTCGTCGCCGTAGTAGTCGTCCTGTGCCTGGCGGCTCATGGTGAAGGGCCCCGGAACCGTCGCCTTGATCCGGCGGTCCGTATTGGCGCGCAGCAATTGGACGTCGCGCACCTCGACGGGCTGTCGCCGCCTGATCGGGCCGACGATGCGGGGCACCTGGATCGGCCGGCCGGTGCGGCTCATGGCGGTACCCGCGTTGTCGATATCGATGCCATCGAGGGCGGTGGCAAAATGATTGGAGTAGCTCTCGCGGCGCTGCTCGCCGTCGCTGATGATGTCGAGGCCCGCGCGTTCCTGATCGCGGATGGCGAGCAAGGTGGCGTCGTCCTGGGCGACCTCGAGCTTGTCGGGTGCGATCAGCCAGAGATCCCGCGCCCGCACGCGCGGCACCTGCTTCGACAGTCGCGCCCGATCGATCAGCCACTCAGGCTGCGGGTAGGAACCGACCAGACAGGTGGGCAGCATCATGTACTCCTTGGTCTTTAACCTCTCCCCGCTTGCGGGGGTCGGAATTTGCGCACTTTGCCCAAATTCCGGGTGAGGGAGCCTTGCCGCGAGTCCGAGCTTGTGGGAGAGGCACCCCGACCCTCTCCCCGCAAGCGGGGAGCGCCGGCCGTATCCCGGCGCCTACGACCCAGGTTGCCACAAATCCGCAAACTGCGTCGCCACCACGTGCTCGTACGGCACCTCGCCCTTGAGAATGCCCATATCGCGCGCAAAGGCATTCAGGCCAGCGACGAATTCCGGCGTGATTTTCGCGTCGTAATAGGGCAGGTCGCGGCGGATCAGTTCGGCGATCAGCTCCGCTTCTTGCGGCGGAAACAGCTTGCGACCGATCTCGGTTGCAAGCGACACATCCTGTTTCAACGCGGCTTGAGTCTTGACGATAGCGCGCACGGCCGCAGCGGCAATTTCGGGGGTGCGTGCAATCAGCCTGTCGGTCGTGGCGATCGACGCCATGGTGTAGTTGAAGCAACCTTTCGGCCCGTCGCCGCGCCGGACATCGAGCACGACTGTGCCGATGCCTCGCCGAACTGCGACTTCCGCGCCCATTCCGTTGGCCCAGAAGCCATCGATCTTGCGCTCTTCCAGCGCCTTGGCGGCCCTAACGCCGAAATTGACGCCGGTGGCCGGCGCGCCCGCCACCGGCGCGATCTTGACGCCGTCCCGGGCGAGATCGATCCCAGCCGCCATGAGGAGGCGGCGCAATCCCATTTCGACCCACGGGGCGGCGCCGATGCTGCGGCCTTTGACGCTCGCAATGTCGCCGCGCTGCACGCCGAGATCGCTGTGCATGACGAGAAACCAATACATGCCTTGGGCCTGTGCACAGATCAGCTTCACGCCCTGCCATTCCGGAAACGCCGCCAGCGCCGAATGCGCCGATCCGCCCACGAAATCGACTGCACCGTCGCGCAGCGCCGCACAGGCCTTGTCGACCGGAAACAGCAGTTCGACTTCGATGTCGAGCCCTTCCTGCTTGAAAAATCCGAGCTCCGCGGCGGCGATCGCCGGGAAATAGGAGTTCGAAATCATGTCGGGAACGGCGAGTTTCATGGCTACCTCTGCACGGCCACGACCACTATGGGATCGAACAATTTCACCCTTTGATCAGCCATTCACGATCGTCAGCACACTTGCCGCTGTCGCGAACAGCGCCGCATCGCGGTGCGCAAAGCCGAGAAGCTGCAGCCCGAGCGGCAACCCGCCGTCATCGAGAACCGGGAGCGACAGCGTCGGGATACCGAGCATCGAGCCGGGCACGACGAATATCGGATTACCCGTCGACCCGAGGCCCACCGGCGCTGCGCCCGGGGCCGACAGCGTGATGCAGGCGTCGAATTCCGTCGCCAGCGTCTGGTAGGCCGCCCGCCGCTGGTCGCGATCCGCGATGTCGCGGCGATAGTCGTCGAGCGTCATGCCCTCAGCCTGGACGCCGCGATCGAGCATCGACTTGCTGAGCTTGTTGGCATCGCGCGCCCGGTAGGTGTTGATGGGCCAACGCGACTCCCAGGCGTTGATAGCCATGGAGAGTTCGCGCGCGCCTTGGATCGTGGTTTCGGCAGTGGCAACCTGCTTATCGCCGTGGCGGGTAGCGATCGTGACCCCCGCGGCCTTGAGCTTTACAACCGCAGCCTCCAGCGCCTGTTTGGCTGCCGGTGCCGCAACGGCCCAGCCGTCGGTCTCCAAGACCGCAAGCTTGCGCGGCTTGATGGCAGCAGGCGGTGTCGCCGGGCCGTAAAGCCCCGGAAAACCCGGGTCACCGCCGGCGCGTTGCGCGATCTCGTAGGCGACCTGCCACGCCTCCGGCAGGCTCGCGGCAAGCGGGCCGTGCACGCTCTGCGACAGGCCATCATAGCTGCCGCCGCGATTGATGGCGCCGACCGTCGGCTTGAAGCCGAAGCAGCCGCAGAAACTCGCCGGTCGCAGGATCGAACCGAGGACCTGCGTTCCGAGCCCCACGCTGATGGCACCGACCGCCACCGCCGCTGCGGAACCGCTGCTCGATCCGCCGGGCGTGCGCGCCGTATCCCACGGATTGCGCGTGTCGCGCGGCTCGGTCGCGGCGAATTCGGTCGTCACGGTCTTACCGACAATCACGGCGCCCGCCTCGCGCAGCACCGCGACGCTTGCGCCATCGCGCTCGCTGCGAAACCCTTCAAACAGCGGCGAGCCGTTCTGGGTCGGCATATCGATGGTTTCGATAATGTCCTTGATGCCGACCGGCATGCCGTCGATGGCCGACAGCGGCTTGCCGTCCTGCCAGCGCCTGGTCGATTCATCCGCTGCCGCGCGGGCCGCCGCGAGGTTGAGTGTCACGAAGGCGCCGATTGTCGGCTCCCACGCTTCAAGGGCCACGAGACAGCGCTCCAGGAACGCGCGCGGCGAGTCCTCTCCGCTGGCGAAATTCGCGGTCGCTGGAAGATAGGGGCGCATCACCGGCGTTCTGTTATCAGGCGCGTGCATTGGCTTGGCCTCCTCAAATCCCTCCCCGTCTTCGGGGAGGGTGGCGCCGCAGGCGCCGGGTGGGGCAACGCGGCAGAGCCGAAGACCCCACCCGGCCGCGCTCCGCGCGGCCACCCTCCCCGAAGACGGGGAGGGATTACCTCCGGCTCTCGTCGTAATAATGCATCTCGAACAGCATGCATCCGGTGTCGGATTTGAAAGGCCCGTGATAGACACCGGGCGGCCGGCACGCATAAGTAGGCGCGTGAAACGCCTCGCCGCCTTTGCCCTGCGCGTCGTTGCCGACAATGAGGTCGCCCGACATCAGATACACCTCTTCCCAGTGATCATGGACGAAAGGGACCGTGGTGTAGACGCCAGGGTCGAATCGCAACAGCCGGGACCGGCTCCCCATCTTGCGGGCCTCGTCGAGATCGCTCGCCAGAATCTTCTGCTTGATGCCGGCCGGATATCCCGCAGGCGTGTGCCAGCCTTCCGTCATGTCCACCGGATGGAATTCGAGATGCGGTTTATTCATCGGCATGGCAGTTCTCCGTCAAGGTGGCCGGTCAGCCCAGCACCGGCAGGATGCGGACCGAATACGCATGGGTGATCGAGCGCCTGAGAACCGGGTCCTCGATCTCGAATTCGAACCGCTCAGTAGGCCGCACGCCACCGCGCGCCGCGAGCGTGCCACAGAACATCAGCGTGTTCTCCGGCAGCTGCGTCCCGCCCGTCCCTCCAGGGCGGGGGAGGGAGTGGAGGCAACGCCCGATCAGGTCGAGCGGTGCCAGCATCGCGACAACTGACCCCTCCTGGTAGATTTTGCGCTCACCGCTCTCCATCACATGGGCGCGCAGCTTGAGCTGGTCCCAATGCGGCGCGACCTCATCGAACCCCCAGAATACCGGGGCCACCGGCTTGTCGCACATCTGCTTGGACACCGTGACCCCATAGGTCTCGACCTGGCGGTCGGTGTGATCGGAGCCAGCGCCGACCCACAGTCGCCCGTCGTGCCGCAGGAGCACGAACTCGACTTCGCCGCCGGAATGCGGGCCCACCGCCTCGATCTCAGTCCCGGTGGTGAGCCGCGCCGCCGATACGCGGTAGAAGATCGGCGTCATGGCCGGGCGTTTGACGCCGAGCGCCTCAAGCTCCCGGATGTGCTTCTCCACCGCCGCGGAGTCGCGCCCCGTCCAGCCGGCGACGATCACATCGTCGATGCCGACCTCGCCCCGTACCGAGGTGCCGCCACTTTGCAGCGTCAAGGACAGGGTCTGGCGCGCCACGCAAACTCCAGATGGGGACGGCCGGGCAGTTCCGGCATGAGTGCAAGCAACTCTATAGAGGCGGAAGGACGACGCAACTGTCGACAGAAAAACCTCATGACGGCATTCCATCCCCTCACCGTTACCGGTATTGCTCGCGGGCCGGCCCAACTTCGTCAAGGATGGAGATTCCCCGTCTATGAGGACGCTTGCGCAAGCGGCGCACGACCTGGCGACCGGGACGTCGAGCCGGTCCCTGGTGGAAGCATGCCTGGCCTGCATTGAGGACGCGGGCGGGGAAGGACGACGGGTTTTCCTCAAGGTTCACGCCGACCAGGCGCGGGCGACCGCCGATTACATCGACACGCTGCGGCGGCATGGCGCGGCGCCGTTCGCCGGCATCCCGATATCCGTCAAGGACCTGTTCGACATCGCTGGCGACGTTACCACGGCCGGATCGCTGGCGTTGCGCGACGCGCCTGCGGCGACGCGTGACGCCACCGCGGTCGCCCGCCTCCGCGCAGCCGGCTTCATCCCGATCGGCCGGACCAACATGACGGAGTTTGCGTTCTCCGGCGTCGGGCTCAATCCGCATTACGACACCCCGCGCAATCCCTACGACCGCGCCACCGGCCGGATGCCCGGCGGCTCCTCGTCCGGCGCGGCCGTGTCGGTCACGGACGGGATGGCGGTCGGGGCAATCGGCACTGACACGGGCGGTTCATGCCGCATTCCGGCGGCGGTCTGCGGGATCGTCGGCTATAAGCCGACCGCCAGGCGGATCCCGACCGACGGCGTGATGCCGCTGTCGTTTACCCTCGATTCAGTGGGACCGCTGGCGCCGACAGTCGCCTGCTGCGCGGCGCTCGATGCCATCATGGCTGGCGAAGAGCCGAACGAGCTTACGCCATGGCGGCTTGACGGATTGCGGCTCGCGGCGCCGCAAACGATGGTGCTCGACGGCATGGACTCGACTGTTGCGGCCGCCTACGGCGATGCGCTGTCGCGGCTCAGCAAGGCAGGCGCGAAGATCGTCGATATGCCGTTCGTCGAGCTCAAAGACATCGCAACTATTAACCGGCACGGCGGCTTTGCGGCTTCCGAAGCTTATGCATGGCATCGCAAGCTGATCCAGACCAAAGGCGCGCTGTACGATCCGCGCGTGCTGGTCCGCATCATGCGCGGGAAGGACCAGGACGCCGCCCACTACATCGAGCTGATGCGGGCGCGCGCCGACCTGATATGCCGGGTCGCGGCGATCTCCTGCCAATTCGATGCCTTGATTATGCCGACAGTTCCGATCATCGCGCCGTCGCTCGCCTCGCTCGAAGCCGAGGAGCAATTCCGCACCGTCAATCTGCTTGTGCTGCGCAACCCTATGATCACCAATGTGCTAGATCGCTGCGCGATCTCGATACCCTGCCATCGTAAAGGCGACGCGCCGGTCGGCCTGATGCTGGTCGGGGAACATGGTGCCGACCACCCGCTGTTCGCGATGGCGGCCGCGGTGGAGCAAATCGTGTCACCGGAACGAGGCAAGTCCTGAACATGGCCGATCTTTTCTTCAAGCTGGCCCGACCGGCGCTCACCTTCCTCGATCCGGAACGCGCGCACGGGGTAACCATACGGGCGCTCAAGCTCGGCTTCGCCCGCACCACGCGGCGTCAGCCCGATGACCCGATCCTCGCCACCAGCGTTTGGCATCTCTCCTTTCCCAACCCGGTCGGCCTCGCGGCTGGGTTCGACAAGCATGCGGAGGTCTGCGATGCGGCGCTCGCGCTCGGCTTCGGCTTTGCCGAGGTCGGCACTGTCACGCCGCGACCTCAGCTCGGCAATTCCGGTCAACGGCTCTATCGTCTGGTCGAGGATGAGGCGGTCATCAACCGCTTCGGCTTCAACAGCCACGGCATTGCGCCATTCGTCGCCAATCTCGCCCGACGCCGCAACCGCCCGGGCATCGTCGGTGCCAATGTGGGCAAGAATCGCGATACCACCGACGGCGCGGCCGATTACATCGCCGGGATCGAGGCCGTTGGCGCCTTGGCAGATTATCTGGTCGTCAACATTTCCTCGCCGAATACGCCCGGATTGCGGGCCTTGCAGGCGCGCGCCCAGATCGAGGAACTGCTCATGCGCGTGCAGGAATTCCGGTGCAGCAATGTCGGCCGGCATCCACCTCTCCTGGTGAAGGTCGGGCCTGATCTCGATGAGACAGAGGTGCGCGACATCGCGGAGGTCGCGCTCGCGACCGGCGTCGACGGTCTCATCATCGGCAACACCACTGTTGCGCGGCCGGCGACGTTGAAGAGCCCCAACCGAAATGCACCCGGGGGACTATCGGGCAAGCCGCTGTTCGCGCCCTCGACCGCGTGCCTTGCAGCAATGTATCGGCGAACGGAGGGCAGGATTCCCATCATCGGATGCGGTGGCATCGCAAGCGGCGCTGATGCGTACGCAAAAATCCGTGCCGGCGCCTCCCTGGTCCAGCTTTATTCGGCGCTGGTGTTTCACGGCCCCGAGCTGGTCGGGCGGATCAAGCGTGAGCTTGCGGCGTTGTTGCGACAGGACGGGTTTTCCTCGGTGCGTGATGCCGTGGGCGCACGCACCCATCCCTCCCCGTCTTCGGGGAGGGCGGCGCCGTAGGCGCCGGGTGGGTGACACGGCGGGGGCCGAAGCCCCACCCGGCCTCGCTGCGCTCGGCCACCCTCCCCGAAGACGGGGAGGGAATCTATTTCACGGCGATGATCACCGCTTCGGTGAGGATGAAATCCAAATCGCCGTGATTCTCCCGCGGGCGCACGAATGCCCGAAACGCCGCCGAGCCGTCGAGCAACATGGACCTCAACTCGTATTTGATGTCGTCCGCGACGTTCTGCTGATCGGCCCATGGACCAAAGACCATCGGCTTATCGAGCAATTCCAAGTGACGTTCCTTAAGCCCGGCTCCGGCCACCAGGTCGCGCCATTCGCTCAGCGTCAGGCAGCGTACGTGGCTCGGGTCGCGGAGCCTTTCGAACGCGTTGTATTCATCGGCCGCCGCGGCGAAGGCACCGACGTCTCCTTCCATCATGCTCGCGTCCGGTGAGATGTTCTCGACCAGGCCGAACACGCCGCCGGGTCGCAGCACACGGGCAGATTCGGCCACGAACTGGCGCACATCATCGAAGTGGTGCGGCGCAATCCGGCATGTCACCAGATCGAAGGTGGTATTCGCGAACGGCAGGGCTTCGGCGCGTAGGTCGACGAACGACATGTTGGAGATGTTGCGTTCATGTGCGAGCCGTCGCGCCACATCGAGCATTTGCGGTGTCAGATCCGAGGCCACCACATGGGCGAGGCCGGGCGCGAACGCCAGCGCCATATGGCCGGCGCCAGTGGCAATATCGAGCGCAGTCCACGTCGGCTGCGGCCCCACGAGTTCAACCAACCGGGCGAGGCTGCCGCCCTTGGCATGGGGGCGACTGGTTGCATAGGTCGCCGCAAAGGCTCCGAACCGCTCCTGGGCCAGCGATTTCGATTTCACTTCCATGGTGCCCTCCGCATCGATTTGCGAAACCGCCCGACCGCGAAGACACCGAACTCCGCCGTCAGGGACAATGCAAGGCAAATCATCGGCTGTTCAATGGTCGCGGTGACATGCTTAAATGGCAGCCGGTTGGGATGGTGGGGCTAGAAAAGTGAACGGGTTTTCTACCGAATCGGACGATGGCGATCCGATCCTCCTCGTCGATGCAAATGACGTTCCGCAAGGCGTCGCATCGAAGATCGAGGTGCATCTGCGCGGACTGAAACATCGGGCGCTCTCGGTGCTGGTGCGCAACCGGACGGGCGATATGCTTCTGCATCGCCGCAATCCGGCAAAATATCATTCCGGCGGGCTGTGGACCAACGCCTGCTGCAGTCACCCGCGGCCCGGCGAGCCGGCTGGCGAGGCGGCGCGTCGGCGGCTCGCCGAAGAAATGGGTGTTCACTGCGAGGTCAGACCGCTGTTCATCGCACAGTACCGGGCCGCGGTTTCCAACGGCTACATCGAGGACGAGGTCGTCCATGTGTTCGGTGGCACCTACGAGGGACCGATCGCGCCGGACCCGGCCGAAGTGTCGAAGTGGAAATGGATGCCGCTCGCGGAACTTGCGGAAGATCTGATGCGACGGCCGGAACGCTACACGATCTGGTTTCGCCATTATTTCCGCGAACACTACGACGTTATCGCAGCGTGGATGAAGAGCGGGTGATTGGGACCGCGGGCGTCCCGCCCGCCTTTCTCTCAAGGAAGAAAAGAGCGCGCGGGACGCACGCGGTCCCGGCCCCGCTCGATCAGCTCCAGCAACAGCGCCGGCGTCACCGGATATCGGGTAATCCGCACGCCGTAAGGCCGCAGCGCATCCTCGATAGCGGAAATCACTGCCGCCGCCGCCGGAATCGTGCCGACCTCGCCGGCTCCTTTGGCGCCGAGCGGATTGAGAGGCGATGGTGTTTGTTTGTAATGCGTTTCGAACAGCGGGAATGTCGGCGCGGTGGGCAACAGATATTCGGCGAAACTGGTCGTCAGCGGCTGGCCGTCATCATCATATTCCATCCGCTCCAGAATCGCGTTGCCGACCCCGTGAGCGATGCCGCCATGGGCCTGGCCATCGACCATCAACGGATTGACCAGCGTTCCGGAATCCTGCAACGCCACGTAACGCAGGATGCGGACCTCGCCGGTCTCGACGTCCACCTCGACTTCGGCCGCGTGGCACGCGTTTGCGTAGGCGAGGGTGTCGGTGCGGAAATTGCAGGCTTCCTGCAATCCGGGCTCCATGCCGGGCGGGAATCCGTAGCCGGGAGCGCCCTGGAGAATGCGAGCAAGTTCGCCCAGCGGAACACCGAGCTGGGGCGCGCCGGCGACGCGCAGCCGGCCGTCCGCAAGCTCAAGATCGTCTTCGGCGACTTCCAGCACATGGCTGGCAAGCTTTCTGGCTTTGCGGGCAACTGCCCGGGCGGCCACCAGCACCGAAGAGCCAGCCGTTACGGTCTGGCGGCTTGCGAAGCCGCCAAGTCCTACCGGCACTGCCGCAGTGTCGCCGGAGATCACCTGCACGGCGTCGGGTGCTACGCCGAGTTCGCTTGCGCAGATCTGTGCGAGCGCGGTCTTGAGCCCCTGTCCCATGGCGGCGGCGCCCGTATAGACGGAAATTCGCCCGGAGGGTGCAATGCGCACCAGGCCGGATTCGAACGGACCGCGCCCAGTGCCTTTCATGGCGTGGGCAAGCCCGATCCCAATTAGCCGGCCTTGTGCGCGCGCCGCCTCCTGTTGGGCCGGAAATGCGTCCCATCCCACGGCGGCAAGGACCGCAGCCTGACAGGCCGGATAATCGCCGCTGTCATACACGATCGTTGCGCCCGCCCGGGTCTTGAGCGGCTTGGTGTAGGGCATCTTGGCGGCCGGGATCAGATTGCGGCGCCGCAGCTCGGCACGGTCGAGGCCGAGTTCGTCCGCCGCGATATCCATCAACCGCTCCATCACAAAGGAGGCCTGGGGATAGCCTGCGCCGCGCACCGAAGACACCGGCACCTTGTTGGTGAGCGTGACGGCGACCTTCATGGCAAACGCCGGAACCGCATAGGGTCCCGTCAGGGTGGACGCCGAGTTGTAGGGCAGGTTCACATCCTGCAGCGCGTAGGCGCCAAGGTCATGAAGCAGCCGGCCACGTAACCCGAGAATGCGGCCGGCGACATCGAGCGCGATCTCCACAGACCAGTGCTGGTCGCGCTCCTGCACGGCGCTAAGAAAATGCTCCCGCCGATCCTCGATCCACTTCACCGAACGGCCGACCAGCTTGGCCGAGGCGACGACTGCGACATCCTCCGCATAGACGCACAGCTTTGGACCGAAGCCGCCGCCCACATCGGGCGTTGCAACACGCAGGCGGTTCTCGTCAAGACCCAGCAACGATGTGAGCGTATTGAAGAGATCATGCGCCTTTTGGGTCGAGGCATAAACGATCAGAGCGCCGTCGGACTTGCGGCTTTCCGCCACGATGCCGCGCCCCTCGATCGAGTGCGCGCCGCCGCGATGAGGCCAGAAGCTTTCGCGAAAAACATGTGCGGCATCGCGGAAGGCAGCCTCGATGTCGCCATAGCCGACCCGGTACGACGAAATCACGTTGGACGAAACCTCGCGCCGCACTATGGGGGCGTCTGGGAGCACAGCTTTGCGACAATCGCCGGCAGATGGCAGCACCTCGTAATCGACCTCGACCAGCGCGACGGCGTCCTCCGCTACGTACCGGTCGGTCGCCAGCACGAGCGCCACCGGCTCTCCCACATAGGAGACCTCGCCATCCGCAAGTGCAAAGGCCCAGCAGCGATCCAGCGGCGTGCCGGAATTAGATGTCCGCACCATGCGACGCTTCGTCATTGCGGGCGCAAGATCGTCCAGGGTGAGGACGGCGAAGACCCCCGGCAGCGCCCGTGCCGCGCCGCTGCGGACGGCTCGGATCAGCGCGTGCGGATGCGGGCTACGAACGAATGCCGCATGGAGCGGCTCCGAGATTGCAATGTCGTCGACAAAGCGACCACGGCCGGTGAGCAACGGGTGATCTTCCAGACGCGGCAGGCGTGAACCGATCATTCCATAGCCGGTTTCGTGAATTGCGATGAACGTAGGGTGGGCAAAGTCGCTTGCCACAGCTGATGAAGTGGCGCACTCGTCTCGGGCGACTTTGCCCACGCGGTCAAACGAGTGATCGGACAGCGTGGGCAAAGTCGCATGAGAACTTGTGCAACTTGGACGACGCGGCGATGCGCCTTTGCCCACCCTACACCGCTACGCCGCCTACATAACCCGATCATTTCAATTCGCAATCGCCTTGGCCGCCTTGGCGACGATGTCCTTGGGCGTGGCATAGATATCGGCAAGCAGTCTGTCGATTTCACCCGCCGATACCGGGCTGACATCGGCTTGCAACTTCTCAGCATCGGCGAGGAACTCCGGGTCCTTCATCGTGGCATCGAAGGCGGCGATCAGCGCCCGGCGGCGATCGTCTGGAATGCCGGGTGGAGCCGCATAAGGACGCGCCATGGCCTGCCCGGCAAGAATGAGGCGGACCATCCTGGTTTGCTCTTCGCCTTTTACGAGATCCATCACGGCTGGAACATCCGGAATATCGGCCTCCTTGCGTAATCCGAACTGCACCGGCAACTCGACCTTCTTGGTTTTCATCCAATCGGCATGGCGGGCCTTGGCAGTGCTCCAGGAGATGCCGCACATGCCGTTCACCTCGCCGCGCTCCATGGCGAGCGTGCCGTCATTGGTGCCCGGATAGCCGCTGACCAACTTGAGCTTGGCGCCGAATACATTGCGCAAGACCATCGCAAAAATATCGGGATCGGCGTCCTTGCCGAGGCCGGCCACGGTGAACGGCTTCACCAGCATGTCGTCGAACGTTTTGATCGGCGACGTATGCCACATCATGCAGACGCTGACGTCTGAAGATATGCTGCCGAGCCAGGACAGTTTGGTGGCATCGAACGGGGCGTTGGTGAGCAGCGGCGCTACCGCCATGCTGCGCGAGAAGGTGCCGATGACGGAGCCGTCCTTCGGCGCTGCATTGTAGAGATAGAGCGTAGCGCGCTCGCTGCCCGCCCCTTCGCGGTTCTGGGAAACGATGCTGGGCTGCCCCGGGATGTGCTTGCCCAGATGCCGCGCCAACAGACGGCCATAAAGATCGTATCCGCCGCCAACGGAAAATCCGATCACCAGCGTGACATTACGGCCCCGGTAAAAATCCGCGACATCCTGAGCACCGGCCGGGCGCGTAAGGGCGGCGTGCGCTATCATGGCAAATGCGAAGGTCAGAAAAGCGATCTGTCCTTGCCTCATGATGCTCCTCCACAAAGCGGACCGTGGAATGATCCGCATCAACGCTGTGCAAACAGCGGCGGAAACTTTGCCCGCAATCGCGACCGCAAGTGGTCACTCATTCGCTATCCGCCGCCTCTTGTCATTTCAGCCGCTGGGCGGCGTCCCGCACGATGCTGAGGTCGGTGAACTTGTTGACGTCGAAGCTCGCCCTGATGAAACCGAGATCGCGGGTGAGGTCGACATTGCGCTGCAGGGCGGCAAGGTCCGGCAGCATGTTCGGATCGCGATAGTTATCCTTGTTGGTGAAGACCCAGGCGAACCGTTCAGCCGGCTGCTTGGTGATGCGCGCGCAGATATCCATCGCCTCCTTGTGGTTCGCAGGATCGAGATACCAACGCACGATGCGCAGCGAGTCCTCCATGAAATCCGTGAGCGCGGCGCGGTTCTTGTCGATGAAGCTCTTGCGCACCACCCAGACGGAGAACTGCGAAATGCCGACCGCGTCCTTGGTGTCGAACAGCGGCCGTCCGACCTTGCGCAATTCCGGGTCCAGGGAAAACGGCAGCACCGCTGGCACGAGATCGACCTTCTTCTCGGCCAGCATGGCGCGCATGGTCGGAAACGGCGCCTCCACAATGGTGTAGTCGCGTTTGTCCTCGAGTCCGTGCTTGCGCAGCATGGCGCGCATAGCGATGTCGACCGCGCTCCCGTTCGCGTTAGTGGCGACTGCCTTGCCCTTGAGGTCCTCGACCTTCTTGATGGGCCCATCCGCCAGCACCATGAATTCGTTGCTGTAGTAGCCCGGATTGCCGTCCTGGAACTCGTCGGCGATCACCCGCAGATCGTCCATGCCGGCGTTCTGGATGGCGATCGGCAATGTCGGGTAGGTGAGATCGGCGATCTCAAGCTCGCCGGCCGCCAGCGCCGTGATCATCGGCGGCGTCCCCGCGAACCGGGTAATCTCAAGCTGATAGGATTTGCCGAGGTGCCTGGCGAGATCCTTCTTCTCCACCAGCATGGAGGCCCAGTTCGCGATCGGCACCACGTAGGACAGGCGGATTTTCACCGCTTCGGCGGCCTGGGCCGCGCTTATGCCGAGCAATCCCGCGCCCCATATGGCCGCGGCAAGCGCGGCGGTCAGCCCTGTCCTTGCGAGACGCATGATTTCCTCCCGGAATGCGAATGTGGCGCGAAAATGATGCTTGGCGACATTTGTCCCGCGAAAGCGGCCGGTTGACAAGACCGCGAGGTTGTGGGCTATCGTCGCCAATGGTCAGCGTGGCCCAGCAACAGGCGCGGATAACGAGTTCTCATTGCGCCACTTTCCAGGGGCGGCGAGAGGCGTGTCGAACGTGGAGAATTTCAACGATATCTTCGGTGATCCTGTAGAATATTTTGTACCGGTAGCGTCGGACCACCTTTACACGCACATTTAGATCTTCTGTTCGCTGTGACGACTTAGGTCGCTCCGCGATGAACTGAACTCCCGCATAAACAGCCGCTGAAACATTGAGAGCACCGCTCGGACTTCGTTCATTTAGGTACGCATAAATCTCGCCAATATCCCTTCGTGCTCGGGGGGTATACCGAACCTTCATAAGACGCCGATTTTTTTCCAGAAAGCATCCATCTCTTCATTGGACACGAACTCGCCGCGCCGAGCCTGCCCCAGGCCTTCGCGAACCGCCGCTCGCTCCTCATCGTCCATGACGTAGACGCCTTTGCGTCGCGCTTCGATTTCGCGCGCGACTTCTGCGAGCTCCTCCAGGTCCTCTTGGGGCCAGGAGCGAACGTTCTCTAACACTGCGTAAATCTGTTCCTTTGTCATTTCTAGATAATACCACACTGAGGCGTCACGCGTGGTAGGAATTTCTGATCAGACGTCCGCCCCCGCCTGCCCTTCCTGGTGCCACACCAGTAGTCGCCGCCGCAGCGCCGCCATCATGGCAACGAGCGCGTAGCCGATGAGAGCAATCTCGACGATGCCGGCGAACACGCCGCGCGAGTTGGCGAAGCGGGAGGCCTGCATCATGGCGCCGCCGAGGCCGTAACCGCCCATCTGCATCTCGGTCACTACCACCACGATGAGGGCGATCGGCAGGGCGACCTGCAGGCCGGTGAGAATTTGCGGTAGGGCGGCCGGCAGCAGAATCTGCCACAGCATCTCGCGATCCCTGGCGCCCATGTTGCGGGCCGACCACAGGAGTTCCTTCTCGACACTGGCAATGCCGGCGACGGTGGCGGTTACGACCGGGAAGATTGCGTCCAGCACCACCATGGTGATCTTGGAGACGTCATAGAGCCCGAGCCACAAGATCACCACCGGCAGGAATGCGATCTTCGGCATCGGGAAGCCGACCGAAATGATCGGGTCGAACAGCCAACGCGCCACCACGTTGCGCGCCATGGCAGTGCCCAGCACGACCCCGCCGACCGCCGCGATCGCAAAACC
>DATGCX010000401.1:0-2644 GCA_035311445.1 Xanthobacteraceae bacterium
CGGCCGGCTTCTCGCCCCTGAGGATGCGATCGACATAGGCGGCCGCGCGGCGATACTCCTCAACCGGATCAGGCCCGTAGGAGATTAGACCGCCGCTGGTGGCGAAGTAGCGGTAAGAGTAGACTGCGGGCAATCGGTGCCGGGCCGCGAGTGTGCTGATCAGATCGCGATGCCTGATTGTAAGTCCGGTCAGCGTCACGATCAGTCCACTGTGAGACCGAAGCGCAAACGCCGCGACCGCGCGCTCAATTTCGCCCGCGTCGCGCACGTCAACCGGACGCAACTCTACTCCCAATAACGGCGCCACAGACTGGATTGCGGCGAACTGGCCAACCCCTGCGGTTATGGAGGGATCGCGCAGAACCGCTGCCTGCGTAATACCCGGAGCGATCTGTTTGAGTAGCTCCAGCCATTTTCCACCCATGCCATATTCGAACGGTGTGAAGCCGGTTGTATTGCCGCCTGGGCGTGCAAGACTGGCGACTAACCCAGCGCCAACCGGATCAACGATGCCCAGGAACACAATCGGGACGGTGCGGTTCACTTGTTGCAGCGCCGCAACATTCTGGCTGCCCGAGGCCACGACGAGGTCCGGCGCGAGAGCGATGAGTTCCTGCGCGTGTCTACGCACAACGTCGCTATCGCCGGCACTACCAAAGCGGTAGTCGAACTGGATGTTGCGCCCTTCGGTCCAACCCAGTTGCTGCAGAGCCTGTCGCAACACCGCATAGCGGGCTTGAGCGTCCGCGCCGGCTTCGAGGACGCTCGTAACGATGCCGACGCGCCGCATGCGCTCGCCTTGCTGCGCGCGCGCCGCGACCGGCCAAGCTGCGACCGCGGCGCCGAGCAGCGTGATGAACTCGCGACGTTTCAGTTGGTCGAATTGCATTCGATCCCGCCAGCCAGGCCGGATGGCAGGATAGCGAAGGGATGGCGAATAGTCAGCGGGTATGGGGGGACGTACAACCTGTTGGCCGTTCGGCGCGGTCTACGCGCCAAAAGAAAGGTCGAGCGAATTCGCGCCCATCATCGACCAAGACACCGCGCGACGTCCCCGTTTGCGCGCCTGATGCGTTTTGCAAAAAATGTTTGCCGGTTAGTATGCGAGATCCCCGTACCCCCCTCACGTAATCAATGGTCCGAAATCCCTGGGGCAGGTCACGCAGAACGTGCTGCGGTCCGGGCAGCCGCGTGGGCCTACAAAGGCGTGGATGACGTCTCAACTCGGACTCGCCGCTTGCTTCTCGTTCCCGTGCAGGGTGGCAAGCGAGCTCACCCAAGGCAGCGCCGAGCGGAACCAGTTCTGCCGGCGTGGGACAAAATCACGGCTCTGGCGCAAGATTCCCACCCGTACCATGTAGGATGCCTGCTGCCCCTCCCCCGGCGAGGTCGAATAGATTGGCGAGCCGCAGCGCGGACAGAATGCCTGCAGGCGTGGATGGCCGCTCTCGGCCGTGGTCTTGAGGTATGTCGCCGGCTGGCCCGTTATGCGAAAGGTCGCACCGGGAACGGGAACATTGACGCGGAAGGCGGAGCCGGTGCCGACTTGGCAATCCGTGCAGTGGCAAACCGTGGTCTTCTCGGGGTCCGCTTCGCCTTCGACCCTGATGTAGCCGCAGTGGCACGCGCCGTCGACTTTCATGAGTTTGTTCCTTCTCCCAGGTCAGGCTCAGCCATCGCTTCATCGGCGTAGATCAATCCCGCCGAAAGGATAATTGAGCCCGAGTGCCGCTCCAAGCCATAGGCGACTTCGGCCCGCCGACGGTATCCTCGAAGTGAGAGCCCAGCGTCGATCCCGCGATCAGGCGGGACGGCCGGACCATTGCATTAGCGGAAGTTAACAGCAGTTACATTGCGAGAAGTGCTCCATTCGCTAGACTGCGCTTTGGATAGCGGTGGGCGGTCGCGTGTCCCGATCCTATGCGCCGAGGAAGCAATCATCATGACGCTCGGCCGTCTCCGCTTAAGCGTTGCGGACGCACGCGGTCTTGCGGAAGGCGCGTTACGCGGCATCGGATATCATAACGATGAGTCGCGCATCATTGCCGACCACGTGATTGATGCCGCCATGTGCGGCTATGAGTATTCGGGCCTGGCCAAGATCCTCAACGTGTTCGAGAGCGAACACTTTCGGTTGCCGCGCCGATCCATGAAGGTGTTGCGCGAGACCGAGGTTTCGCTTGCTTTTGACGGCGGCAACAATGTCGGCATGCTTGCGCTCTTTCACGCGGCGCAGGCGACGATCAAGAAAACTGCGGCCCACGGCATTGCGCTCGTTACGGTGACCGACGCCTGGATGAGCGGGCGCGGCGCCTACTATGTTGAGATGATCGCCAAACACGGCCTCGTCGCGATCCACACTGCGTCCAGCTCGCCGCTGGTGGCCCCGCCCGGCGGCATACGGCCGGTGCTCGGCACCAACCCCATTGCGCTCGCGGTTCCCTCGTCGCGCGGACCGATCGTACTCGACATGGGCACGTCAGCTTACATGATGACCGAGGTGATGTTACGCGAACGGCTTGGAGAGTTACTTCCCGAAGGCGTCGCGCTCGGCCCTGGGGGCGAGCCGACCAGGGATCCAACGGCGGCACGACGCGGCGCCTTGCTGCCGTTCGGCGGCTACAAAGGTTTCGGGCTTGCGCTC
>DATGCX010000402.1:0-2637 GCA_035311445.1 Xanthobacteraceae bacterium
CGCTGAGAACCGTCTTCGTAAACCACGTCGAAAAGAGTGAAAATCCGCTTCAACCAGATTCGCACAATGACAGGTTATGGAAACCGATTGTCCTCGCGTCTCGGTCCACCAGGCATTGTCGATCCGGCGAGTGCTCATTGACCGTTCAAGGCTGTCGACGGCCGCAGAAGAAAGTCCCACTGGTGGCCCACTTAATCTACTTTAGATTAGGTGGATGGCACCTGGTCACAAGACTGGCGGACGCACCAAGAACACGCCGAACAGCAGCGGACAGAGCCGGCCGCTCGCCCCGGCGCCAGCTGCCAGTCAGCACTTCGGCGAGATCGAGGCACGCTCGGCAGATTTATCTAAAGTAGATAAAACCCGCCGGCGGATCGCAGCCTCCCTTGCCTCTCCGCGCCCGTAGGAGACTCACCGATTCATCAAAACGATCGTTCCTATCCCAGGACAGCCCCTGGACAAAAAACGCGCCGGGGGACTCAGGAACCGGCCTACAGCCCTGCCAGAAAAGCATTCGGGCCTGCTTTAGGCTAGGCCCGCGGGACGCCCAGATGTCATGCGCCGCCTTCGCCCGGCGCTGAGGCATGGATGGCGAGCGCGTGGACGCCGCCTTCGAGCTCACCGACAAGTGTTTCGTTGATCATGCGGTGGCGCTCAAGCCGGCTCTTCCCGCGGAACGACTCCGCCACAATATGCACTCTGAAATGAGTCTCCCCGCCCTCCCGATGCCCGGCATGTCCGGTGTGCCGGTCGGATTCATCCACCACGTCGAGGCTCGCGGGAGCGAAAGCCTTGGTCAACTTCTCCGCGATGAGATCGCGCCTTGCCATGGCGTCCGCATAGCGGGAGCCAGACCTGCCAGTCAATGCCGGGTCTCATGGTTTGTCCGCCATGTCCGGGTACTGACCCCGCCACGTGTTACGCGGCAAGTCCTTGCGGCACCTGAATTGTTTTCCGTTTCCCGATTGCTGCCGCAGAGGCGGAGCGAGCCATACTGAGCCCGTTCTCCTGCTTCACTCAGGCAGGGTGCATCCCAAACCTTTTTCCAGCAAATCTACGTCTTCACCGCAGTCCTGCCTGGTGCCGGCACAATGACATTCTCTTTCGGCTCCGTTTTGGCGAGACCCCACGCAACATTCACAACATCCATCGCTCGCTCGGTCGGAAACCGTGGCGGCCGACGTGGCGCAGGTGGGAAAGTGCGTTCCACCTGACGGACGATCGGACCTGATTGGCCGTCGTTGAGCGTCCGTTTGGCGTCGATCAGAGGTCGGTTGCGGGCGTTCGATTGTCGCCGCGCAACGCCCCGCCCGGAGGGCGACACGTCTCAACCGCTCCATGCCGTCGACGCTCCCGACAGCTAACGGGCACGACAAAAAAAATCGGCCTGTGTGAACCGCCTCACAATGGGGGCTGCCGGCGATATGCGAGTGCAATCACGACGTTACACGCCGCACAGGGTGACACGATGCGCAAGATCGCCGTTCTGGCTGCAACCGCTGCTGTTATCGCCGCAGCTGCCGGCCTCTGGTCCACTGCCACGTTCGACAAGCCGAAAGTTGCGGGCCATGTGCAGGCCACCGAGGCGCCGCCGGTCTCGCCCCATGAGATCATGGTCAAACGGTCGAACGACGCGGCGGCCGAGAAAGCCTGTTCCGCCGAAAACCGTGACGACACGGATACTCATCGCGAAAACGATGGAAAGGTCGAAACCCCGCCGGTCGCGACCAAGCCATCAGCATCGCGCAAGGTCACCGCGGAGTTCCGGTTGAAGTCGGACCCGGCCGATCGGCCATGCGGTCGATCTTGCTCGCCATGATGAAATCGTTCTCGTGCAATCCCTTGATCTTCTTGGTGCTTAGAGAAACGGTCGCGCGACCCCAGCCGAAACTGATATCGGGGTGATGGCCTTCGCTCTCGGCGAGCTCGCCGACTTGCTGCACGAAGGCAAGCGCTTCCCGGAAATTGTGGAATCGAAATGTGCGCTCGATGCGGCGGGCTTCATCGCGCAGCTCCCAATCCGGAGCTTGCTTCTGGAAACGTAGCGCTTCATCGCGCGCAAGCGGGGGAATGCCGCCGCGACAGGGCGTGCAGGTCTTCTCGGCGAGGATCTCGGTCATGTGGCTGTCTCCAACTACACTCAAGGCAATGGCGAGCGGTCAGCGATCGATCTCCCCGAACACGATGTCGAGCGAGCCGATGATCGCCGCGACATCGGCCAGCATATGCCCGCGGCTCAAGAAATCCATCGCCTGCAGATGGGCGAACGACGGCGCCCGGATCTTGCACCTGTAGGGCCGGTTGGTGCCGTCCGCCACCAGGTAGACGCCGAACTCGCCCTTAGGCGCCTCGACCGCGGCATAGACCTCGCCGGCGGGCACGTGATGCCCCTCGCTGTAGAGCTTGAAATGGTGGATGGTCGCCTCCATCGAGCGCTTCATCTCGGCGCGCAAGGGCGGCACGATCTTGTTGTCCCTGACGGCAACCGGCCCCCGACCTTCGGGCAGCCGCAGCTTCTCCAGGCACTGTTTCATGATGCGCACCGACTGGCGCATCTCCTCCATGCGGATGCAGTAGCGGTCGTAATTGTCGCCGTTCTTGCCGATCGGGATGTCGAAATCGAGCTCGGAATAGCAT
>DATGCX010000403.1:0-9733 GCA_035311445.1 Xanthobacteraceae bacterium
AAGTCTGTTCAGGCCCGCTACATGGCACGAGATCATTCGTTTCCGCAACACCATCCGGGAGCGATACTACCAGGCGGCGATCGATACGCAGGGGCTGTTGCGCACCGCTGTGATCGCGAACAGCGTGCGTGGAACCAGGCATGGCTACGATCGCGCCAGCATCCGCGAGCCGCTGGCATGCGGGTTCTACGATGTTCGCCATCGGGTCGAACGGTACAGTCATGCCGTCCCGCGCAACCGCGCGCTGTGCGGCCTTGCTCTCGGGTACGAGCCGAGGCACCCCCCCGATTATGGGCTCGATCGCAGCGCGATTGCCAGTGCAGGTGCGCTCGCCAGGCGGTATGCGGTGCTGATCCATGCGACCGCCCAGTCAGGCAAGCTGTGGGCGAACGCGCATTGGGTCGACGTTGCGCGCGGCGTAACCGATCGCGGCTTTGACGTCGTGCTGCCGTGGGGTGCCGCTGCGGAGCGGGCTCGCAGCGACGCGATCGCGGCGGCCGCCGGCATTGGCCAGGGGCCCGATCAAGTGCCGCATCGCCGGCCGCTCGATGCGGTCGCGGCGCTGATTGCGGGCGCCTCGTTCGTCATCGGGGTCGACACCGGCCTCCTCCACGTGGCGGCGGCACTCGGCGTGCCCCTGGTCGCGATATTTATCGACAGCGAGCCGGGATTGACGGGGCCGGTCGGCATGGGGCCCATTGCCGTGGTCGGCGGCAAACATGCGACACCGGACGCCGCAGAGGTCTTGCACGCGCTCGACCGCGTTGCCCGGCGCCCCTCTTGATGAAACGCGGATTGGGACGCGATCCCTGCGTGCATATCGCGCTTATCGGCGCGCTCGCCGCCTATTTCATGGTATGGCCAATATGGCGCGCCGGCTTTCCGATCGAGATCGCGCAGAATGAGGGTTGGAACGCCTACCACGCCGATGCCGCCATGGGGGCGGCGCCGCTCTACCCGCCGACCGACACGCTGATCGTCAACAACTATCCGCCGCTGTCATTCTATGTGGTGGGCGGGCTCGCGCAGGTATTGGGGGATGCGCTTTATGTCGGGCGGGTACTGTCGCTCCTGGCTGTGGTGGGGCTCGGCGGGCTGATCGCTGCGCTGATCCGGCAACTCGGCGGCGGTCGCGCCGGGGCCGCGGTCGGCGGTCTATGGTTCGTGGCCGTTATGGCGCGCTCGTTTGCCCGGTTCGTCGGCATGAACGATCCTCAGCTGGTCGGTCACGTTCTGATGATGGGCGCGCTTGTCTGGTTCATGGCGCGCGAGGTACACGGCAAATCGGTGGTGCCGCCGGTCCTCGCCATGGTGGTGGCGGGCTTCTACAAACACAATATCGTCGCGGCTCCGCTGACGGCCCTGCTGTGGCTCGCCGTCAAGGATTGGCGGCGCGCCGCTTTGCCGGTCGCCGTCGGAGTCGGCGCTGCGGTGCTGGGACTGCTGATCTGCGTTGCGGTCTATGGCGACGCGTTTCTGGCCAATCTCCTGACCGCTCGGCCATACCGGGTCATGCGGGCGATCAACGGGCTGGGTCGGCTGCAATGGATCCTGCCAGCGCTCGTACTGTGGGGGATATGGATTGCGGCGGAACCGAGCAGCCGCGCCCCACGCTTCACCACCTTGTACGTGGCAGTCGCGTTCGTCGCGTATCTCATGCAGTGGAGCGGAGAGGCGATCCTCGACAACGCTCAGTTCGATCTGGTGATCGCGACTGCGACCGGTCTGGGCCTTGCTTTCGATCGGGCGGGCGCGACGCCGCTCGGGCGTCGGCATGGCGAGAACGCGGCGCGCGCCGTCATCACGCTGGTCGTGGTGGTGCGGCTCGTCGCCACTTTACGGACCGAGCCGGCTCTGGTGCTGTTCGACCCGGATTACCGCGCGCAATATTTTGCCAATGCGCAAGTGGTGCGGCAGGAGGCGGCCCGCATTGCCAAAATCTCCGGCCCAGTCGCCTGTGATTTCAAGGTGGTATGCAGGCTTGCCGGCAAGCCGTTCTCCTACGACGATTTTCGCGCCGAGATGCTGGTCGCAACCGGCGCCTCACGCGGCCTCGACGAGCAGGGCCTGATGCGCGACCATGGCCTCACCTATGTCCACAACGACCCACGCTGCGGCATCGAGGCGCTGTTCCGCACCGTCGTAGGGGCGCCGTAGGCTTGAGCGAAGTCGCTGGGAAGAAGTCGCTGGGAATAGCTGGCAGATCAGAAGAAGCGTAGCCCGGATTGAGCGCAGCGAAATCCGGGTGAGCGAGCCTCGCCAAAACCGTTCTTTTTCTAAAGATCGAAGGCGCGGGATCATGCAAAAGCGTTAACCCGGATTTCGCTGCGCTCAATCCGGGGTACGGACCGCGGGCCTAACCAGTCGTCGCGTGCGTGATCAGAACGGGCGTCAGTGAAGCGATAATGGCCGCATAGAAGAGGTCGAACCACAAGAAGCGCAGCGCATTGGCCAGGCGCACAAGGAATTGAAATGCCTTCGCGACCAGGTAAAGTAGTCCACGCCGTCCGCTGGCGCGCACCGCGCGGGAGAAATTCTCAGCGTCCTGGGGACTCGGAAAGGCGTGCATGCCGATGGATATGCCAAGCCACAGCAGCAGCAAAAACACGCCGGGCAGATCGGCAACGTCGAGATTAAGCGCGATGATCGGCGCGAAGCAGATGACCGCGCAAAGCACACTGTTGACGATAAGCGGGCCGATGGTGACGAGGAAGCTTGCGCGCAGGCTTGTGGCGGGTACGTGGATCACGTAGCCGGACGGGTTGCCGATACGGAAATAGCACACTTCGTAAACCGGAACGTCGGCGAGATCGCAGAAGAATCGATGCCCCACCTCGTGCGCAATGACTCCCGGGAAGGTGACGATCGCGATCAGAAAGCCGGGGATGATGAACATGGCGTGAGTCTACTTCGTGACGGGGCTGAAGGCGTTGCGAAATTTCTCCGGCAGCACGGCGCTGACGCGTTGCCATTCATATTTGCCCAGTTTGATCCCTTCGAGATAGCCCAGTCCGCGCCGCTGCTGTGCTTCGGCAGGATTGGCCAAGAGCAGCACCGCTATCTCGATACGCGCGGGCTTCGAAGAGGGGAACGCATGCAAGACATCGAGCAGACGGGCTTCAGACGCCGCGCGATCGCCCGCCGCTACCGCTGCTTTGGCACGATGCAATGCCACGAAAGCATCGAGATAGGGCGGGATCAAGGTGGCCGAATAGAGGATCGCGCCGAGCAGGAGAGCCGTGAAAAAGACGAGCCATGCCGGGTAGCGGTGCGGCCTGAGCGGAACAGGCGCGTCCGCGCAGCCGGCGGAGTTTCGTTCTGCAGTCTTCATGTGTTGTCCCAGCCGACAAACCCTCAGGTAAGCCTATTATTATCAGTATAGTCCTATCATTGCAACCAAAACATCGCCAAAGCCGCCTGTCAGGTGGTGCGATGGATGCAATCCAACGGTGGAAAGGAGGGTGTGCTGGCGGCCATTTCGGAAGTCGCTCGTGGCAAGCGCTTCGTTCCAAGCTAGGACGACTTGATCAGAACCGCCGTCTGGTATGATGGCACACACGTGCCTCATATACAATTATTCGGCCATGAAGAGCGTCGCTGCTGGAGGCTCGCGCTCATGACTTTTGTCGGTTCCTCAGGTTGTCCTCAGGCCACCCCACTTGCCGAATTTTGTAGACCTTCGCGCCGCCGGGAGCCTCGACCTCTACGATAGCGCCCTTGGTCTTGCCGATCAAAGCGCGCGCGATAGGGGAGCTGACAGAAATCTTTCCATTCTTCACGTCGGCTTCTGGCTCGCCAACTATCTGCCACATCTTCTTCTCGCCGGTATCCTCGTCGACCAGCATTACCGTGGCCCCGAATTTGACGGTATCGCCGAAAAGCTTCGACACGTCGATTACTTCAGCACGCGCGAGCTTGTCCTCCAGGTCGGCAATGCGAGCCTCATTGATTTCTTGTTCGACCTTGGCGGTTTGATATTCCGAATTCTCAGCCAGATTGGAGTCGTCTGCGATCGCGTCCTGAATTCTCTGCACCAGACGAGGTCGTTCGACCTGAAGGCGCTGTCTCAACTCATCTTCAAGGGCCGCGTGACCCGCGGCGGTCATGGGAAGATTGCTCATCAGTGTTACTCGATTGTGAGACGAAGTCGCGATATGGCCACATTCTCGGGCGTAGCGGCGGCCAGCGCCTGAGGGAACAGATAGTGATCCGTACCGACCGCCGTCGGCGTGCATTGCAAAGAAGGCAGCTTTGAACTGCGCCCTTACGGTTTCGGCGAGAGGCGTTTCCCACCGCCAGCCTTACTGACCCTTACTGCGCTTTCGGGATGGCGTTCCTGCGGAGGTGTTATCACCAAATTCTCAGGCCATGCCGTCACTGTGCGAAGTTCGCCAACTGTTTTTACCGAGATGCCGATGTCTTTGTCCACCTCAACCTGCATCGTGTCCGGCAAACCGCCAATAGCTACCTGGAGCGCCGCAATGCCTCTGGCTTTATATCGCATTTTTCGGGTTCCCTCCTGTAGGGGTACCCGGCTGCTGACCGCTGCAGATCTCGTCAAGACTGGTCGGGCATCCCTGCCGTTATGCGCCACACGTAGGCGCGCACCATCGCGCCGCCAAGCCCCCGGATTCAGAAGCAGTAAGGATTCAGGGACAAGCTGTCACTATTCCTCAGCGGAACTCGCGGTGATTTCTACCCTCGCGCGCTGAACGCAGCCCGCACGGCTGCCGCGACTTGCTCCATCGCGATGTCGCGCATGCACTGGTGATGTCGGAGCCGGCAGGTAGGCTTGTGGCATGGCCGGCAAGGCACCTCGGTCTTGGACTCGATCACGGCGGCGAGCGGATTGAGCGGCGCCCAATGCCATGGGCTGGTCGGACCGAATATCCCGATCGACGGTGTGCCGATAGCCGCCGCCACGTGCAGCAGGCCGGAATCGTTCGATATCGCTACGGTCGCGACCGCAAGCGCCATGATGGCGTTGCGCAAATCGGCGCCTGTGAGATCCCGGGTTTGGAGAGCGCTGCGGGCGATCTCGGCCGCAAGCGTCTTCTCGTCGGGGCCACCCACGACCCAGACTGCGAAGCCCATTTCGCCAAGGCGCGCCGCCAAGGCTCCGTAAGCCGGCCATCGTTTCGATGGCCCGACAGCGCCAGGCGCGAGCACCGCGATGGGCCGGCCATTCGGTGACAGGTTCATCCGCGTCCACCATGCCGACAGCACCTCGGGCGGCACGACGAGTTGCGGCAATGGCAAATCCTGCGGCAGGGTAGTGCGCTTCGGTAGTGCCAGCGCGGCGCAGCGGTCGACCATTCGGGGCAGTACTTTCTCGCCACCGCGCAGGTCATTGATGACACCGAACCGCATTTCGCCAACAAAACCGGTACGGCGCGGGATGCCGGCGAGGAACGGCGCCAGGGCTGACTTCCAGGTTCTCGGCATGATCAGAGCGTCGCCGTAACCTTCGGCCCGCAGGAGGTCGGCGAGGGCGCGGTGCTGCGACAGCGCAATGCGCTTGCGCGGCAGATCGAACACGATGCCCTTGCGAACCCCCGGCATGTAATCGATCAGCGGGGCCACCATCCGGGTGGTCAGCATATCAATTGGCCGGTCGGGAAAACGCTCGCGCAGCAAACGGATGACCGTATGACACCGGACGAAATCGCCGATCCACATATACGGCACGATGAGGATGGGACCGCCGGCGCTCACGGCGGCATCAGTGCCAAAACATCCGCCGGTGCGCAACCCGGACAAGCCCCCTCAGGAAGGGGCGCCTCAAAGCTGCCATCTTCAAGTTGAGATAGATGCTGCGTGGTTTCGGCCTGCAACCACTCGCGAAAGCAAACGATTTTCTGGACGGCCGCCGCTTCGGGCAAGCCGAGAAGATAATAGCTGAATGCGGTCGGTGCGGCCAAGCTGAGCGGACAGATCAGCGCTTTGTTCGCAAAGTGATCGGAAACCAGGCTGGCGCGGGCGAGGGCGACGCCCAATCCGAGGACCGCTGCATCGATCAGCAGCCCGGCATCGCTGAAACGCTGACCGTCATCGCAAGCCGGTTCGCGCCAGCCGACATAGTCTAGCCAACTCCGCCAATCCGTACCGCTGCCGTCGCCCTCCGTCGATGAATCGTGAAGCAGCGGCAGACCAAGTAGCTCCTCGATCGTCAACACCGGCCCGTGTTGCGCGATGAGACGCGGGCTGCACACCGGAAAGACACGATCTGGCATCAGTTTAGTGACGGAGTAGCCCGGATACGTTCCGCGACCAAAGCGAATCGCGAGGTCAATGCGCGCAGCACGGAGATCGAGAAGGCGCCGGTCGGCGATCAATTGCAGCTCAAGGTCCGGGTGCAGGGCGTGAAAACGGGGCAGCCGCGGGACCAGCCACCGGGATGCGACGGATGGCAACATGGTTACGGTCAGCCGCCGGGCGTCGTCCCCCAGGTCGAGATCGGCGATTGTCCGTGCAATATCGGCGACAGCTAGGTCTACCCTTTGGGCCAAAGCCTGACCGGCACGCGTCAATTCGAGTCGGCGCGGGCGCCGGTTGAACAAGAGGATGCCCAGTTCCTGTTCGAGTGCGCGGACGCGATGGCTGACCGCGCTCTGGGTCAGATACAATTCGTCTGCAGCCTTGGTGAAACTCATGTGTCGCGCAGCGACAGAAAATACTCGAAGTGTATCAAGCGATGGCAATCGCGCCATGTCTCGCTTCTCCGGATACGCCAAATTTGGCCCATGAACAGCACTAACAATTGTCGCTTGTCGTTTGTTCTTGATGCGGGCAACGAGGTTCACGGCTATGGTATGCTGATCCGGGAGGGCGGATATGCACGAGATTGGAATCGGCCGAAGCGGGATGTTGGACTACGCCTTAATGCGCCCACGGCAACCAAATTGCCGGCGCCACAGCTGGTGAGACCCGAATGGAAAACGAGCAGGACCTGCATATCAGTCATTTGCAACGCCGTAAAATTGAGGGGCGCGTTCTCATACCATTCATCGAAGCGTGCCGCGAGAGGTTTGGCGAGGCCAGCACCCACGAACTCGTAATAGCGACCATTCGTCGACTCGCCGCTGATGATGGTGCCAAATGGGCTGAGACCTACGGCTGCGACCTGGCTTCGCTGAGAAGAGTTGCCGAAGATGTCTGGGCCGGCGGAGGCTGCCTTGATATCGATGCGGTTGGCCAGACGGACGATCGCCTCAGTTTCAATGTCACGCGTTGCCGATACGCCGAATTCTATAAGGATCTCGGGCTCGCGGATATCGGTTACCTTGTCCATTTTAACCGAGATCATGCGATGATCGCCGGCTTCAATCCTGACATCGAACTCACACGAACGCAGACGCTCATGGAAGGCGCCTCGCACTGCGACTTTCGATTTTGCAAGAAATCCGGGAGGTGCGCGTAACGTTCGGTAACGTCGCGCCAAGCCGATGACGTCGGCCCGAGCGTTCCTCATACAAGCTATTTTCTTGAAGGGAACTCGCAGACCGATTTCCGAGAATCAGAAATGTGGGCAAAGCGAAGCGCGCCCACCCGTCAGTCCTTCTCGATTGGCACGGCGCGCGAAGAGCGCGCCTTTGCCACGTTAGAGCCCCTACCGCGCATCCAATGGTTGCCTTACACCATCTTGCCGAGCCCGACTTAGCAGGATAGGTGCTGCATTCGGCCGCGATCGTCGCACGGCCGCAACGGCCCGGCGGAGTGGGGCAAGGAATTCTCGCAACATGACACAAACCGATGGGACGGACCGGAGCGCCAAGGTCGCCCTGATCACTGGGGTCACCGGTCAGGACGGCGCCTTTCTGGCCGAGTTGCTGCTGCAAAAGGGATACATGGTCCACGGCATCAAGCGGCGCTCGTCCTCGTTCAATACCGGGCGGGTCGATCACCTTTATGTCGACCCGCACCAGGAAGGCGCCCGGTTTTTCATGCATCACGGCGATCTGACCGACGCCACGAACCTCATCCGCATCGTCCAGGAGACCCAGCCGACGGAAATCTACAATCTCGCGGCTCAATCCCATGTCCAGGTGAGTTTCGAGACGCCCGAATATACGGCAAATTCCGATGCACTCGGCACGCTGCGGCTGCTTGAAGCCATCCGCATCCTCGGCATGGAACAACGGATCCGATTCTATCAGGCGTCTTCCTCGGAGCTTTACGGCCAGGTCAGGGAGGTGCCGCAGCGCGAATCAACGCCCTTCTACCCGCGCTCCCCGTACGCGGCCGCCAAGCTCTACGCCTATTGGATCACCGTGAACTATCGCGAAGCTTACGGCTTTCACGCGTCCAACGGCATTCTGTTCAATCACGAGGGTCCGACCCGCGGCGAGACCTTCGTGACTCGCAAGATCACCCGCGCAGTTGCCGCCATCGAGCTTGGTCTGCAGGACCGGGTTTATCTTGGCAATCTGGATGCCGAACGCGATTGGGGCCATGCCCGCGACTACGTGGAAGGCATGTGGATGATGCTGCAGCAGGATGAGCCGGATGACTATGTGCTGGCCACTGGCGAGAAACATTCGGTGCGCGAATTTGTCGAACGGGCCTTTGGCCATGTGGGCCGTCCGATCGCCTGGCGTGGCGCGGGCGTCGAGGAGACCGGCATTGACGCCAAGTCCGGGCAAATTCTGGTCGAGATCGATCCACGCTACTTTCGTCCGACCGAAGTCGAACTCCTCCTCGGTGACCCTGGCAAAGCGCGCCAAAAGCTCGGCTGGCGCCACAAGACGAGCTTTGAGGATCTCGTCAGGGAGATGGTCGATAGCGACCGCACGCAGGTGCGGCTGGAGAGGGAACGCATCAATCGGCATGACTGAGTTGCCGCGCAATGTCGAAAGCCGCTTCATGACACGCGAGCACGCCGCAGGGGCACTGCCGTTCGATCTCACCGGACGGCGCATTTTCGTCGCCGGGCACCGCGGCATGGTCGGTGCTGCGCTGGTGAGGCGGCTGGCGTCGGAGCACTGCGATGTGCTGACAGCCGACCGCCGTGCGCTCGATCTCATGCGGCAAGCCGAGACTCGGAAGTGGCTTGATGAAAATCGGCCGGATGTGGTCATCGTCGCGGCAGCCCGGGTCGGCGGCATCGCCTACAACAACGCATTTCCGGTTGATTTCCTTGCCGACAACCTTGCCATCGCGCTCAGTGTGATCGGCGGCTCGTTTGCGGTCGGGGTTCGCAAGCTGCTGTTTCTGGGGTCGTCCTGCATTTATCCGAAGCTGGCACCTCAGCCGATGTGTGAAAACATGCTGCTTACCGGCCAGCTTGAGCCAACCAACCAATGGTATGCGATGGCCAAAATAGCCGGGCTCAAGCTGGTTGAGGCCTATCGCCGGCAATATGGCGCAGATTTCATTTCCCTGATGCCGACCAACCTTTATGGTCCCGGTGACAATTATCATCCGGAGCACAGCCACGTACCGGCAGCGCTGATCCGGCGCTTCCACGAGGCGAAACTTACTAAGGCCGCATCAGTTTCGGTCTGGGGCACCGGCCGGCCGCGACGCGAGTTTCTGGCGGTCGACGATCTTGCCGATGCATGCATATTTGCGTTGAAGAACTACTCCGGTGACCAGTTCCTTAACGTCGGCACCGGCCGGGACATGACAATCGCAGATTTCGCCAAGATGGTTGCTGATGTGGTCGGGTATGCGGGCGACATCGTCTTCGACACTTCGCGTCCCGACGGCGCACCACAGAAATTGCTCGATGTGA
>DATGCX010000404.1:0-37083 GCA_035311445.1 Xanthobacteraceae bacterium
GTTCACGCATTTGCTACGGCCTGTCAGGTTGCTCGCCCCCCTTGCACGGATCAGACCGATATATTCGGCCAGAGGGGGCTTTTACTTCCAGGCTTCCAACCGGTCGGTCACCCTTCCGATTGCTGGATATCACTACAACAGTGACTGGACTCCTCTGTTGGCGGGACTTTCACCCGCTGGAATGGCAGCTAGCCTCGCTGCACCAAATCCCACCGCGCATCCCCGGATTACGCGACCGCAGACGGTCGCTTCATCCGGGCTACACGGCCCTCGCGGACCGGCCGCAAATCCGTTACCATCCGCCGCACCAAGTCAAAAAAAATTTCTTTCAACGAAGAACGACGAATGGAGGGAACGAATGGTCGCCTTCACGGTCAACGGAGTGCGTCGGGAGGTGGGTGTGGATGCCAACACACCGCTCCTGTGGGTCCTGCGCGAACACCTCAAATTGACGGGTACGAAGTTCGGCTGCGGTATCGCGTCGTGCGGCGCCTGCACGGTGCACATCGACGGGCAGGCGACGCGCTCCTGCGCAACGCCCGTATCCACGGTCGAAGGCAAGTCCGTCACTACTATCGAGGGGCTTTCCCCGGACGGCAGTCATCCGCTGCAGAAGGCATGGATCGCTGAGCAGGTGCCGCAATGCGGCTACTGCCAGTCCGGCCAGATCATGCAGGCCGCAGAGCTGTTGGCGCACAACAAGTCGCCGTCGCGCGAGGAAATCGTCGCACACATGGATGGCAATATCTGTCGTTGCGGCACTTATCTGAAAATCATCAGCGCAATCCAGCGCGCTTCGCGGGAGGGCTGAGCCATGACGAAACACATCGACGTGCGTACCGCCGCGCTTAGTCGTCGTGAATTCCTTGGTTCAGCGGCCGGCCTGTCCTTGGCGCTGACGGTGGCACCCGATCCGCTGGCATTTATCGACGAAGGTCTTGCGGGCACCGCGTTAGCGGATGCTCCGTTGGTACCTAATGTGTGGCTCACGATCGCGACCGACGGCATCATCACGATCGTGTCGCCGGCCGCCGAGATGGGGCAAGGCACCTTTACGACACTGCCGGCGATCATTGCCGACGAACTCGACGCTGACTGGGCAAAGGTCAAGCCGGTGTTTCCGCCCGAATGGAACGAAAAGAAGTTCGGTAACCCTGGATACGACAACTACGCGTTTCAGACCTCGGCGAGTTTCGCGACGCGCGGATATTTCAAGGCGATGCGCGTGGCAGGCGCCCAGGCGCGGCGCGTCCTCATCGACGCGGTCGCCGCGAAATGGGGCGTGCCGGCGGCTGAACTGTCGACCGAGCCGAGCGTGGTAGTCCACAAAGCCACGAACCGCCGCATCTCCTATGGCGAGATCGCGACCTTCGCCAAGGCGCCGGCCGAATTGCCCAAAATCGAAGACAAGGATCTCAAGACGCCGGCAGACTTTCGTTACATCGGCAAGGATCTGCCGCGGGTCGAGGTGCCGCTCAAAGTGACCGGTGCCGCCAAATATGGCATGGACGCTCAGGTCCCCGGCATGGTTTATGCCGCGGTGCTGCAGTCGCCCTATCCGGGCGGCAGTCCCGAGACGGTGGACGAAACACGCGCGCGGCAGGTACCGGGCATCACCGATATCGTGAAGCTGCCGGAAGGCGTCGGCGTGGTCGGAACCAGTGTCGAGGCGACCCAGCGCGCCAAGAACGTGCTCAAAGTCACCTGGGGCGACGCCCCTGGCGCCCGTCACGATAGCGAGAGGGCGCTTGAAGAGTTCGCGGCCATCGGGCGCGACAAGAGCCGCGAAGGCGTGCCGTATGAAAGCGTTGGCGACGCCAAGGCGGCGATGCGCAGCGCTGTCAAGATCTACCGGGGTGAATACCGCACCCGCTATTTGTACCACGCCCAGATGGAGCCGATGAACGCCACCGCGGCCGTCAGTCCCGACGGCAAGTCCGTCGAGATCTGGACCGGGACCCAGGGCCCCACCAACCTGCACAACCAGGTCGCCCGTCTCTTGGGGATAGACCGAACCAGTATCACCCTGCATCAGCATTTCCTCGGTGGAGGTTATGGTCGCCGCAGCCAGCAGGAAGTGGTTGTCGATGCGGTGCGGCTCGCCAAGGCGGTCGGCAAGCCGGTCAAGCTGATCTGGACTCGCGAGGACGATGTGACGGGCGGCAAGTTCAGGCCGATGACGGCGCATCACATCGAAGCGGGTTTCGATGCCGCCGGCAAACTCGTCGCCTGGCACCATCGCGTGGTCGCCGAATCAGTGGCCGCCTATACGTCGATCGCCAATGGCGCACCGCCGCCGCCTGTCGACCGCGTCGTCATGAAGGGTTCGCCGATACCGCAATATCCGATCCCGAATAAGCTTGCTGAGCATGTCATCGAAACACGCGGCGCGCGGCTCGCGGCCTTTCGCGGCGTCGGCAACGCCTACAACGCCTTCGCGGCCGAGAGCTTCCTTGACGAGATCGCCAAGGATCGGGGCCTCGACCCGATTGCGTTCCGGCTGGTAATCGCCGAGGGCCAGCCGCGGATGCAGACGCTGCTCCGCGCAGTTGCCGAGATGTCCGATTGGACGCGGCCCCGCGATGGACGCGGTCTCGGCGTGTGCACCATGGTGAAGGACGATACTTTGGCGGCGGGCGTTGCCGAGGTTTCGGTGGATCGCGCCACCGGCAAGGTCAAGGTCCATAATTTCTGGGCCGCGATCGATCCGGGCCTGGCGGTGCAGCCGCGCAATGTGGCGGCGCAGACCGAGGGCAGCATCGTCTATGCGCTCGGCCACGTGCTGCGAGAGAAGATCACCATCCGGAACGGCCGCGTGCTGGAGTCGAATTACAGCGATTACGAAGTGACGCGCATGTCGGACGTGCCCAACATCGCGGTAAAGGTGGTCTCAACCGACAACCCGCCGACCGGTGCCGGAGAGGACGGTGTGCCGGTGGTCGCGGGCGCCGTCGGCAATGCTATCGCGGCGCTCACGGGTGTGCGCCTGCGCGAACTGCCGTTCGCGCCGGAGCGCGTCCGCGGCGCACTGGGCGCGTAGGCAGCAAAGTGGATTTCGGTCCCTTTTGTTTTCTTGCGATTGGGCGACCCCCTCCCCGCTTGCGGGGAGGGCAATCGGCTAACAATGTTCCGTGCGCCCTGGGAAGCCATCCGCAGCATTGGTATGGCCCATATAGTTTCAGCCCGACCGGCAATTCCCACGAAGCCGTTACCCCGACCGCCGCCAGTCTTCCGCCGTAAGCCGTTCGAGTGCTGCGAAATATGGCACATTGGGATCGGCATCGGCATCAGATGGCGGCGCGTTCAGCAGGTCATTCATGAATTCGAACAGCACCATGCCGATGGCGTGAATCGCCTCGTGGCGATCAAGGCCCTCGTCCATTAGGCGCTGTGCGGTGCGGCGCGCGGGCGTTTCGTCTCCAAGCGCGATTTGGCTCTCGACGATCGCGTGCGCCGTCGCATGCACCGTTGCGTTAGGCACGCGAATTCCTTGCGGCGGTGATAGTCCCGCGCAAGCTCAAAACGCTCCTGCTCATCCAACGCGAGCCATTCTTCGGGATCAGGGGCCTTCAGTGGGTCGTAGCGCTGCATGGAGGACTCCGTGCCGTGAAGATCGAATAACCGGACCGAGAAGGGCTCTACACCGACATATCAAGGAGTTCGCTTAGCGTCGGGCCGAAGGCATCTCCGGCGACTTCGGCCAAAGTAGTGGGGCGCTTTGTGGGCAGGCCTTTCCGACTGACGGTCTTAGGCCGCCCTCATCGCGTCTTCTCATAAATCTCCCGCCCGATCAGCATGCGGCGGATTTCGCTGGTGCCGGCGCCGATCTCGTAGAGCTTGGCGTCGCGCAACAGCCGGCCAGCGGGGAAGTCATTGATGTAGCCGTTGCCGCCGAGGCATTGGATGGTCTCCAGGGCCATCCAGGTGGCCCGCTCGGCGGCGTACAGAATGGCGCCGGCGGCGTCCTCGCGGGTGACGCGGCCGTCGTCGCAACTGCGGGCGACCGCGTAGACATAGGCCTTGGCGGCATTCGCCGTCACATACATGTCGGCAAGCTTGGCCTGGATGAGTTGAAACTGTCCGATCGGTTGACCAAACTGCTGGCGCTCATGCACATAGGGAAGCACAAGGTCGAGGCAGGCCTGCATGATGCCCAGCGGGCCGCCAGCGAGCACCAGGCGTTCATAGTCGAGCCCCGACATCAGGACATTGACGCCGCTGCCGACCTGCCCCAGCACGTTCTCGGCCGGCACATCGCAATCGCTAAACACGAGCTCGCAGGTATCGGAGCCGCGCATGCCCAGCTTGTCGAGCTTCTGGGCCGGCGCAATTCCCGCAAATCCGTTCTCGACGATGAAGGCCGTGATGCCGCGCGCGCCTGCGGCGGGATCGGTCTTGGCGTAGACCACCAGCGTATCGGCGACGGGGCCGTTGGTGATCCACATCTTGGAGCCGTTGAGAACGAAGCGATCGCCTTTACGCTCGGCGCGCGTGCGCATCGAGACCACGTCCGAACCTGCCTCAGGCTCCGACATGGCAAGCGCGCCAACATGGGCGCCGGAGATCAGCTTGGGCAGATAGCGCGACTTCTGCTCCCGCGTACCGTTGCGCCGGATCTGGTTGACGCACAGATTGGAATGGGCGCCGTAGGACAAGCCGACCGCGGCCGAGGCGCGCGACACCTCCTCCATGGCAATGCAATGGGCGAGATACCCCATGCCGGCACCGCCCCATTCCTCTTCGACCGTGATGCCGAGCAGCCCGAGCTCGCCCATCTGCGGCCACAGGTCGCGCGGAAACGTATTACTGCGATCGATCTCAGCAGCGCGCGGCGAGATCTTGTCACCGGCAAAGCCGGATACCGACAGGCGCAGCCGATCGAGGTCCTCGCCGAGCCCGAAGTCGAACCCTGTCCAGGCATTGGGGATCAGAGCCACGGATTGAGCACCTCTAACTCGCAACCAGCAAAATCATCCACATTGCGGGTTGCCAGTTCCGCACCCCGCGACCTCGCGATCGCAGCAATCCGAGCGTCCGGCTCGGACATCGGTCGGCCCGAGCGCCGTCGTGCCGCGGCAATATCCGCATAGTCTCGTGCGGCGGCACTATCAAACGGCAATATTCGTCCCGCCAAATGAACTGCAAACATTCGCATCACGACAGATTCCAACAAATCTCGTCGTTTACCCTTTGGTAACAAGGCAATGCCGTAGAGGAACTCCGCCTCCGTAATGGTTGTCGTGAAAAGTACCGTATTGGGCTGCGATCGCATCCAGTCCAGCACTTTGGCGGATGGCGTCGGCCGCAAAGGCTCCGACAGTACGTTCGTATCCAAGACAATCATTTGAAGTTCGGCGGCTCCCGCATTGGCGGGCGCGGCGGCAACTCCAGTTCAACCCCTCCGAACGGTTTAACGAGTTCACGAATGGCGTCAGCCAGATTTTGTCTCTCGACGGACTCCTGAGCCAGCGCCGTTCGCAAAATGTCTCGTGCCTCGTCCTCCATCGATCGGTTTCGATGAGCGGCGCGTAGGCGCAATTTGCGCTTCAGGTCATCGTCAAAATTTCGGATCGTGATGCTGGCCATGGGCATCTTTAAGCGTTGTAATCATTGCAATCATATTAATCATTGCTAACGTGCCGGGCAAGCCCGAAAGCCATGATTCAGGATCGCGATCTGCCCCCGGACGTCCCTCGAACTGGTCAGGTGGATGCGATGACCGATCCGGGTGCGGAAATGTTCCTAATCACCGAAGTCGTTGATTTTCTCGACCGTCGCCCGTAGCTGAACCCAAAGGAATTTGCTCCCGCGATCTCTATCCCCGAACACACACGCCAAATAGCCCCAGTACCTCCCAAACAGCCCTGCGCCGCACCAGCCGTACCTTTGCGCCACTACATCGCACAAATGTCCATCTCGAAGGCAACCTTGGCGGCCGCCCTCCTCGCGGCACAACTGGCGACGGCCCGAGCCGAGCCGCAGACCTGTCCCGGCAACCCGAATGCCCTCGCGACCGCGCGGACCATCACCGTCGACGCGGCAACCACGCCCCGTATCGGGCTCAAGCATTTTCCGGCTACTTTGCCGCTTGACGACAAGGAGGTCGTGCTGACCTTCGATGACGGCCCCTGGCCGGGTACGACCTCAGCGGTGCTCGATGCTCTCAAGCGAGAATGCGTGCGTGCGACCTTCTTCCTCGTCGGGCGAAACGCCACAGCGTATCCGGAGCTGGCGAAACGAGAACTGGCGGAGGGCCACACTGTCGCCCACCACAGCTTCCGGCACCCGCTGCTCAATCATATGGACCCGGCCGCGGCCGAGGCCGAGATCAACCGCGGCTTTGCGGCCGTCGACACGGCGCTTTACGGCCAGCACAGCAAACAACCGAGAACACCGTTCTTCCGCTTTCCGGGTTTTGCCGCGACGCGAACTCTGCTGGATCGTCTCGCAGCGCGGGGGATTGTTGTGTTTGGGGCCGACCTATGGGCCGGCGATTGGAACCGGATGTCGCCAAGCCAGGAGCTGAGCCAGATTCTCGAACGGCTCGAAACGACCCGTGGCGGAATCATCTTGTTTCATGATACCAAGCGGCAGACGGCTGCCATGCTCCCCGCGTTCTTGCGTGCCCTGAAGGCAAGGGGCTATCGGGTCGTTCACGTGGTCGGGCCGGCGACTTGAGAAAGATCACAAAACCACCACCTCTCATCCACGAAAAATTAAAACTTGGTGACGGTTATTGCGACTTGGTCACAGGGTGGGCATAAGACGCCGTGATGGCGCCACGCTCACCGGAAGGGGGCTTGGCATTAAGGCGGGCAGGCTTCGCTTTGCTCATCCTACATGTTACTGCGACCTCAAAGGCAGTGGGGGGTCAGGCCGCCGCTGTGCGGGGAAAGAACTGATGCACGGCTTGCTGATGGTCATATGTGGATTGACCCTTTTTGGGGCGACCGTCGCGGGGGCGGCCGAGTGCCCGGGCAACCCTGAAGCGCTTGGCACCAGCCGAACCCTTGTGGTCGATCCCGTCGAGCATCCGCGGCTCGGCTCCATGCAATACCAGGAGAGCCTGCCGCTAGAAGACCACGAGATCGTCCTCACCTTTGACGATGGTCCTTTGCCGCCGCGCTCGACGCGCGTGCTGGACATACTGGCCCATGAATGCGTCAAGGCCACCTATTTCATTATCGGCAAAATGGCGCACAGCTACCCCGACATGGTGCGGCGCATCCGCGATGCCGGCCATACGATCGGGACCCATAGCTACAGCCACCCTTTGACCTTCCAGAGGATGTCGCTGGACAAAGCGGAGCTGGAGGTCAATGAGGGCATCGCCGCAGTGGCCTCGGCGCTGGGCGATGGCACGGGCCCGGCACCATTCTTCCGCATTCCCGGCCTGCTGCGCGCCGAAGGCGTCGAACATTACCTCGCGTTCCGGCATGTCCAGGTCTGGAGCGCCGATTTTCCAGCGGACGATTGGCTGCGGATCGGCCCCGTCCAGGTGTATGCGCGGGCTTTGCAGCGCATCGAAGCCAATCACAAGGGCATCTTGCTGCTGCATGATATCCATGAAAGGACTGTGGAGGCCCTGCCCTATCTGCTGCGGGAGCTGAAGCGGCGGGGATACCGGATCGTGCACGTGGTGCCGGCGGTCCCCGATCTCCCGAAAACCGCGACAGATCCGCGCCAATGGACCATCCACGCGCGCCAGACGTGGCCGCATACACCGGTCTTCGCTGAAGCAGAGCCGGAACTACCGGCACCAAGCCCGGCAAACTTCGGGTTCGATGCGGCGTTGACTTCAAGTGCCGCTGTTCATGGTCCGACGCATCGGCCCCATGCGCTCCTGGCCCATGGTCAAGTGTCATCGCCAATGGTTTCCACGTGGCCCCGCGGTCTTGAGGCTGTACCAAACGTGCCAATGTTGCTTGGCCGGCCCCAGTTGCCAGCGCCTAGTCCGCAAAGCTTTGGCTACCTCGACGCTCCGCGATCCCCGGCCACCCGCACGGCATCATTCGATGTGGTGCCGGAAACGACAGGAGCTGGAAATGAAATCCGCCGCCTGTTGGAATCCCTTCCGCCGGAAGATGTGCCTGTCGGCGGCGATCAGCAACATAAGAATCCTCCACCGTTTGATTCTCTGCCCCCGGAAGACGCGCCTATCGACTCGGTGCCGCCGCAACCGCGCGGGCCGATTGCCAACGCAATGCTGCCACACGGCGCGTTTCCTTAGCCCGCCCACGATCGAGCCAATCGATCGAGGCCCTGCACAGGCCCTAATCTTCTCAAGACCCCGTCCGCGATCTGATGGTTTCGCGTGGAGGCTGCACGCCTGCATCCAGCATGTCGTCCAGCCAATGGCCCGCACGGGCCGCCTTGGTGGCAAGATAGCGGCGGTTTTCCGGGTGAATTTCGGTATGCAGTGCGATGCGGGCGCAAACCTCGACTCCGCCTTCCGACAGTGCTTCGAGTTTGCCGGGATTGTTCGTCAGCAGCTGAACGCGGTTTGCACCGATCATCTTGAGCATGCGCGCAGCCACGCCGTAATTGCGCTCGTCGTCGTCGAAACCGAGCATCATGTTGGCGTCCATTGTATCGAGCCCATCATCTTGGAGCATATAAGCACGCATCTTGTTAGCGAGCCCGAGGCCGCGCCCCTCCTGCTCCAGGTAGAGCACGATGCCGCCGCCCGCTTCTGACAGCTGCGCCATTGCGAGCTTGAGCTGCGCCCCGCAATCGCACCGACGCGAGCCGAACACGTCGCCGGTGAGGCACGCTGAATGCACGCGCACATTGACGGGTTTGGAGAAGTCAGGCTTGCCAAGGATGATAGCGACCGGGCTTGACCCGACCGCATCGCGGAATACGCAGAACCGCGCTGCAGCGCCATCCGGCAGCGGAATCCGCGCCTCGCTGACGATTTCCAACGTGTCCAGGATTTTTGCGTTGAAATGGGTCACGGCATCGTCGCGGACCACAATCATTTGTGCAAGCATCGCGGGCGCAACCGCCTTGGCATCGGCCACCAGCAAGGCCGGAAGACGCTGTGCCAGCTTGGCAAGCTCGATCGCGCGGCTTGCCGCGTCGCTCGCAATCCCGACCGCACTCCGCGGTTCACAATGCAACCCTGCGGCGAGACACCAAATATCATCCCGCGTATCGCGAGGTACCACAAGGATGAACACTGGCCCCGGAGCTTCCAAGCCGATCACGCGGGCGCGCCGCTCCGTTATGAGGAGCCGCGGGACACCCGGCGCGCACAGAGCTTTGAATGCGTTCCACGTCGCCTCAGTCAGACCGTCGACCGGCAACGCCACGATCATCTCGTCGACATTCGTGACGACAACGGGTCGACCGCCCCGAAACTCAGCAATGCCCCGCTGAACCGCAATGTCGTCGGCCGTACCGAACAGGCCGACCCCCATTGGCATGTTTTCCAGTTGCATCCGCCCCACCTGGTAACGCGAACATTATTCCAGATCGACATACCTGCCCCGCTGGTTCTTTAGTCCTCCCAGCGGCTCAAAGCTATGCCGTTTTTAGCTCGGTATGAATGATCGTAACGATCCGCATGGCGCCTCAAAACGTTGCCGGTTTCCGCGTCGTCAGGTTCTCCTGTAAAGCGGCGCCAGAGAACCAGTCATTCACATCTTCAATTGGGCCAATATTTTCGTGAAGATCGGGTTCCAAACGAGTCCAGAACCGATTATCAATTCTGCAAAATTTAGATAGCTGGGCCGCGTCGGCTTACATTGAGCTAACGACGGCTGCGGTCAGAAAAGGCGTTTCATCGGCACATCAGCCACACGGGACATCTCATGCGCGTTGCGATGATTGGCTCCGGATATGTCGGACTTGTGTCGGGGGCTTGTTTTGCGGATTTCGGTCATCATGTCACCTGCATCGACAAGGATGCCGACAAGATCGCGCGGTTACGAAAGGGTGAGGTGCCCATATTCGAGCCGGATCTCGACCGTCTTGTGATCGGCAACACGCGCGAAAAGCGGCTCGATTTCAGCACGGATCTTGCCGCACCGGTCGCCGAGGCGGATGCCGTATTCATCGCGGTTGGCACCCCGTCGCGCCGCGGCGACGGACACGCCGATCTGTCCTACGTCCACGCCGCGGCGGCCGAGATCGCCGCGGCACTCACAGGCTTTACGGTCGTGATAACCAAGTCAACTGTGCCGGTGGGCACAGGCGACGACGTGGAACGCATAATTCGCGAGGTGCGCCCCGACGCGGACGCGGCGGTGGTGTCGAACCCGGAATTCCTGCGCGAGGGTGCGGCCATCTGGGATTTCAAACACCCTGATCGCATCGTGGTTGGCACCGAGGACGAACGCGCCCGCAAGGTAATGGCGGAACTCTACAGGCCGCTCTATCTCAACCAGGCACCGATCCTCTACACGAGTCGGCGCACTGCAGAGCTGATCAAATACGCGGCCAACGCCTTTCTCGCCACCAAGATCACCTTCATCAACGAGATCGCAGAACTGTGTGAAAAAGCAGGGGCAGACGTGCAGCAGGTCGCGCGCGGCATCGGTCTCGACAACCGAATAGGATCCAAGTTCCTCCACGCCGGACCCGGCTATGGTGGATCGTGCTTTCCCAAGGATACGGTGGCGCTGATCAAGACCGGACAGGACTATGAAGCGCCGCTGCGCATCGTGGAGACAGTTGTGGCCGTCAACGAAGCGCGCAAGCGCGGCATGTTTCGCAAGATCGCGTCCGCGGTCGGCGGCAGCCTGCGCGGCAAGACGATCGCGGTGCTCGGCCTGACGTTCAAGCCCAACACTGACGATATGCGCGAAGCGCCCTCAATTCCGCTGATCACCGCGCTCACCGACATGGGAGCAATCGTGCGGGCGCATGATCCGGTCGGGGTGGAACAGGCACGACAGGTGCTCTGCGGGGTCGAGTTCTGTGACGGCCCATACATCTGTGCCAAGGGCGCCGATGCGCTCGTCATTGTTACCGAGTGGGAGCAATTCCGTGCACTTGATTTTGATCGCCTCAAGGAGGTGATGAAACAGCCGATCTTGGTTGACTTGCGGAACGTATATCGTCCTGAGGAGTTGCAAGGGTTTGGCTATCACGGGATCGGGCGGCCCAGGGCCGGCGGCACCCAATAGTCTCCGATCTTCATCATGCGAGGCGTTGGTCTGTAGAAAAATCCTGATAGAGTGCACGCACCTGCCCCGGGTATCCCATGAATGTGATGGAGCCGATCTCTCGACATCCCGAGGACGTGCAGTGGCGGGATGCCATGGTGGCGATCCGGGCCGGACGCCGCAATGGCTCATCCCATTGGGATGGAATTTTCGGGCCGCTGCGTGCCGGGCAGGTCGACGATCTCCTGGTCGTCGGCCAGATCGGGCAATCGCTCGACGGGCGCGCTGCGACCGCTACCGGGCACTCCCATTATATCAACGGTGCCGAAGGGCTCGATCATCTGCACCGTTTGCGCGCGCTCATGGACGCCGTGGTGGTGGGCGTGGGGACCGCCGTGGCGGATGATCCGCTGCTGACGGTGCGCCGAGTGGCCGGGCCCCATCCGGTGCGTGTCGTCATCGATCCCAACGGTCGCCTGCCCGCAGCTGCGCGTGCATTCCGTGACGACGGCGTGCGCCGTCTGGCGATAACGGCCGATCGCGCCGCCGTTCAACTGCCGGCCGGAATCGAGCGCGTTGCCCTGCCCTTGGCGCAGGGCCGCCTCGACCCTCGCGACATTCTCAAGAGCCTCGCGGCACGCGGCCTGCGGCGTATTCTCATCGAGGGCGGCCCAGCCACGGTCGCCCGGTTCCTCGAAGCGCGGTGCCTCGATCGCCTGCATGTCGTGGTGGCGCCGATCATCCTTGGCGGCGGCCGTTCTAGCCTCGATCTTGCACCCATTACACGATGCGAACAGGCGCTGCGACCACGCACCGTCACACATGTGCTCGGCAACGAGGTGCTGTTCGACTGCGATCTTTCCGCTCAGCGCCGACCGATAGGCATTGCAAAAAAATCGACGTGACCAATCTGCATGTGCGAGTGGCCAGCCGTCACATGATCGCGGCGCTCGCAGCGCCATTCTTCGACAACCGAAGGATCAACCCCGATCTCGCCGACGGCCCCCGCCCAACCGTCCAGCATTTCGAACTGGATGTCGCGGTCGTCGGCACCCAACCGCCAATCGGACCGCCCTTCCAGAACCGCAAAGCCGATGCGGCGAAATCGCTCCGCTGCAGCTTGTGCCGCGTCTGGGCCGAGAGCCGGTCCGAAGCCCTTGTCGGTGCGTTGATGGCGATTGACCGCTGCGATCACGGCCGCGTCGTGAGGAGTCTCAGGCCTCAGGACCACGGCACCATCGTAATTCAGGGCCGCATAGAATGGGCGTGACAGCTGGACCAAGGACGCCACCAGGCGGTCGAGCCAAGCGGCCGACACCAGATCGAGCAATGCCGATGTGGCCAAGAGATCACATGCGCCGCACGCCTCCTCGACATTGCGGGCAAGATCAATCGCGATCGTGGTGACGCTTGTCCCCGCAGGCGCCATCTTTCTTGCCGCGGCAAGCAAAACTTCGTCGTTGTCTACCAGGCGCCAGCTCTGCCGGAGCGGCAAGCATGGCGAAATCGCCCGCATGGTCGCACCGGTTCCGCAGCCGAGATCCGTCACCGTCACTGACGAAGCGCTCGCAAAAGTGACGGCCAGTGCATCGAGCAGAGATCCGTTGCGCGCTGCCTGATCATAAGGCTCGCGCATCGCCAGCCATTGGGCCGAAAAGCCGCTCATGCCACGGCGTTCAGGACGTCTAGAAATGTCTCCGCAGCAGCTTCCCAGGTCGGCAAGGGCGCGGCGCGCGCCGCTGAGGAGCAGTGCTCGCGCAGGCCCGCATCGGCGATCATCGAACGCAGGGCGGCCGCGAGCGCCGCGACATCGTCCGGCGGCACCAAAATGCCGGCGGCTTCCGGCACCGTCTCCGGAATGGCACCAGTCTTGGTTCCGACTACCGGCAGTCCGTGAGCGACCGCCTCCGCATAGGCCATGCCGTAGCCCTCGAAACGCGAGGCGAGCACAAATACGTCCGCGTCGCGATAGAGCCCCACAAGGTCCTTCTCACTGACCGCACCCGCGATGCAAACGCGCCCTCCGAGGCGCTTGCGCACAACGGCTGTCGCCAATTCCCCGGCGGTCTCGCGATCACGCTTGCAATCACCCGCAATGACGAGTTGCCAATCGAGATCGGTGAGCCGGCCCAGCGCCTCGATCAGAATGTCATAGCCTTTGCGCGGCACGACGGAGCCCACAGCAAGGAGATTGACGGTTTCACCTGCCCGTTTGCGCGGCACCGCAGCACTTATGGCGCTTTCAGTACCGGGTAATGCGACTGCGATGATGTCGGCCGGAACCGCGTAATCTGCCACCAGGATGCGGCGCGTAGCAGGGCTGGTCACGATCACGTGGCGCACCGCTGCGAGCGCCGCACGCTCGCTTTCCCGCAACATCGCTGCTTCCGTCGGCGTCAGCCCGGACTCCAGCGCAAGCGGGTGATGCACAAGCGCGATCACGCGATGGCTCTCCCGCAGCGCCGCGGCGGCTTCAGGCAGCACGCCGAGGGCAAGCCCGTCGATGATGATCGGCCGCTCAGCGGGCGCGCGCCTCAAGCGCGGTAATGCGGCGTTGACTGTGTCGGGCGCCGGACGTGGAAATCCATCGCCCAGGTCGATGATATCCACTTCGCAGCCGCGCTGCCGCAACCCGGCGATCACCCGCCGGTCATACGTGTAGCCGCCGGTGGGTTGATCGAGTCCCCCGGGCACCGAGAACGTTACCGCTGCCATAGCGCCCTCTCGTACCAGGCGCGCGCGGTCGGGGATTCCGCGACCGTCACGCGGATGATCTCGATATCGCGGCCGTCACGGCCGAGTTCGCCGTTCTTCACGGCCGCGGCCAATCCGTCGAACACGTGTTTGGTGAGGAACTCGGTGGTGGTGTTGATGGACTTAAACGCCGGGATTTCGTCGAGATTGCGATAATTGAGAGGTGCGAGCACTTGACGCAGCACTTCGAAGGCCCGCCCGATATCGACCACGATACCGTTTGCATCGAGAGTGTCGGCCATGAAGGCCGCCGAGACGGCAAAGGTCGCGCCGTGCAGACGCTGGGCCGGACCGAATACCTCGCCCTGAAACGAGTGCGCGATCATAATGTGATCGGAAACTTCGACAGCGTACACGGGTGGTCCTTCAGATCGGGGCGGCAGGGCAGATCAGAGGCAGGTGGATCAACGTGCAGGATGGGTTGAGCGAAAGCGAAACCCATCGCGGGCCGCTCCGCTTTCGCACCCAATGATGGGTTTCGCAAGAGCTCAACCCATCCTACGCCGGGGGCGGATAACGGATCAGCTGACATAGCACATTGCTTGGCCCCATAAGAATTCTTGGCAGTTGCGCCGGCAGATCGTGAAAATCGACCGCCGGGGCGATCAAGGTGTCGAGCGCCGGATCGGCGAGGAGCGCGAGGGCTGCTTCCATGCGGCGCATATGCGACCACCGTGGCCGGTGCGAAGGCGACACCTGCCCGACTTGGCTCGATATCAACCGCAGACGGCGGCTATGGAACGCCGCGCCGAGCGGGATCGCGACTTCGTCTACCCCATACCAGCTCAACTCAACGACGGTCGCCTCGTTCCCGGCGAGCTGGAGCGCAGTGGCGAGCCCTGCCTGGGACGCGCTCGCATGGATCACGAGATCGCATTCGTCGGCCGCCGCGTCGGGTAGCGCAAAGCGCACGCCGAGAGCATCCGCCACGGCGGCGCGGCTCTTGTCGATATCGACCAGCGTGACCTCGGCGCCCGGCAACTTCCCGGCCAGCCATGCGCACAGCGACCCGACCACGCCAGCGCCGACGACCGCGATCCGATCCGCCGGGCCGGGCGCCGCGTCCCACACGGCGTTGAGCGCGGTTTCCATATTGGCGGCGAGGACACCGCGGGACGCCGGCACATCGGCTGGCAACAGGGCAGCCCGGCCCGCCGGCAGGGTGAACATGGTCTGGTGCGGGTAGAGCGCAAAGGCGGTGCGCCCGAGAAGCGGATCGGGCCCCGCCACGACGCGGCCCACCGTGGCGTAGCCGTATTTCACCGGAAACGGGAAGTCTCCGACCATAAATGGGGCGCGCATGCGTGCATATTCGCTGGTCGGCACGCGACCAGTGAATACCAGACGTTCAGTGCCGCGGCTGATCCCGCCGTAAAGCGCCTGAATTTGGATTTCGCCCGGCCCCACCTCGCCTGCCAAAATCTCGGCACGAATTTCGGCACAGTGGGGCCCGACATACCACAGGGCATGCGCCCGCTCGTTAACTTCTTCGCCCACCTGCCTGCCTTCGCATTGGACTCCTGAACGCCTGACCCGCTATATCTCATCAACCGCAGTACCGTTCCACAGCAATTCTTCCATGACAGAATTCCAAGTTGGCTCCGACGCCGAGTCGCCGGCGCTGCCCGACCTGCTTGCGAGCGCGTCGCCGCTGAGCGGAAGGCGGGTGCTGTTCGCATTTCTGGTGACCAGCACCATCGCGGCGGTGATGTGGCTCTCTGCCGTCGCGCTATCGGCGGACGGCCTCAGCATGCTCGACCTTGTGCTGCTGGCGCTGTTCCTCGTCACCCTGCCGTGGACCGTCATCGGCTTCTGGAACGCCGCAATTGGGTTTCTGATCCTGCGTTTCGCCAAGGACCCGGTCGCGGCCGTCACGCCTGCCGTGGCGCGCATTCGCGGCGACGAGCCGATCACCGCCTCGGTCGCTCTGCTCGCCTGCATCCGCAATGAGGACCCGGCGCGGTTGATCCGCAATCTTGCCCCCATGCTCGATGGCCTCGCCCCGGTGGGCGCGCAGTTTCATCTCTACGCCCTGAGCGATACCAATGACCCTGCCACAGCCGCGATCGAGCGGAAATGCTTCGAAGACCTCGCCGCCAAATGGCGGGGCCGCATCGCCGTCACGTATCGCCGCCGTGACGACAATACGGGCTTCAAAGCCGGCAATATCCGCGACTTCTGCCTGCGCTGGGGCGGCGCACACGATTTCGCCGTGACGCTCGATGCCGACAGCTACATTCCGGCATCTGCGGTCCTGCACATGGTGCGCATCATGCAGGCTTCGCCGGAAATCGGCATCCTGCAAGGCCTTGTGGTCGGCATGCCATCGACCAGCGCGTTTGCCCGCATCTTCCAGTTCGGCATGCGGCTTGCGATGTGGTCCTACACCACCGGCAGCGCCTGGTGGCAGGGCGACTGCGGCCCGCACTGGGGCCATAATTCGGTGCTGCGCCTCAAACCCTTCACGGCCCATTGCCACATTCCGCCGCGGCCCGAAGGCGGCCCGCTGGGCGGGCACATCCTCAGCCACGACCAGATCGAAGCCGTGCTGATGCGCAGCGCCGGCTACGAGGTGCGCGTTCTCCCTGAGGAGCATCTCGGCTGGGAGGAAAACCCGCCAACCCTGTTGGAATTTATCCGGCGCGACATCCGCTGGTGCCAGGGCAACATGCAGTACTGGTACTTTCTCAGGCTCCCCGGACTGAAGTTCATCAGCCGCTATCAGCTCGCTTTCGCAATCCTGATGTTCCTGGGCTCGCCGGCCTGGATCGCCCTGCTCGTGCTCGGCACCTTCGGGGTAATCACCGCCGAGCGGCCGTCGGCCTTCATGGCACCCGACGCCGGCCTCGCCGTGCTCTTCATCGTACTGTTCATGTGGTTCGCGCCCAAGATCGCAACCGTGATCGACGCGCTGACGCGCGTCCAGGCACGTACGCGCTATGGCGGCGGCCCGCTGTTTCTCGTCAATGTCGCTATCGAGACGGTGTTTTTCCTGATGCTCTCGCCGATCATGTGGTTCGCCCACACGGTGTTCCTGGCGGCCCTCGTGTTTGGCGGCAGCGTCGGCTGGGGCGGACAGGCGCGCGACGATCACGCTGTGCCGCTGAGGCTCGCGGTCGCCAAGCTGTGGCCACAGATGGCGCTCGGCTGGGCCTGCATCGCTGCACTAGCGCTGGCGGCCCCTGTCGCGATCCCCTACGCGCTGCTGATCGCCGGCGGGCTGGCGCTCGCGGTGCCGCTGTGCGTGATCACAGCAAACCGCGCCATCGGCGCCGCCCTGCTGCGCGTCGGCATCGGGCGTTTGCCGGAGGAAACGGCGGCCTCGCCGCTCGACACGCTGCAGTTGCCAGCATTGGCGATGATCGGTCGCGAAGTTGAATCGGGGAGCCGCGTGGAGCGACGGAAGGCGAAGGAGGGCTCATTTCGACCGGACGAGCCGGAGTTGCGATCGACCCTGGTAACCGAAGACATCGAATAACTTCCAGCTCTTTGGCAACCCGCCATCGTCACCCGCCCCAAGGGTGGGTGTGCGATGATGATCTTTCGGGATCAGTGTCGGAAATGGGGACAAAATATGTCACCGCAGTATACGGTCTGGTTCGTAGATGATCTGCCGCGGAATCGTGCTACGTTCGAAACGAACCACGGAAACGATTTTGCCATCAAGACTTTTTCCAAAACAAGCGATGTGCTAACGCGGATTCATAAAGGGGAATATCCCGATGCACTGTTATACGATATTTTTTTCTACGATACCGTCGAGGAAGCTGAGCGCGTCGAAAAGACGATTGCTGATCTCGCCGAGAATTTGAAAAAAAAACAGCTATCAAGATTGGTGTGCACGATCATACTCACGCAACTGGTATCACACTGATGCGGCAGATCTACGAGCATTTCAAGAAGCATCCTCCCCCGTTTCCAATGTACGCTTACACTTCCAAGGGCCCATTCCTATTGGAACAGAGTGAATGGGATAAAATCTCCGAGTATGGAGCCGAAATACTTCTCAAGGGTCGGGTGACGGCTGAGGGCGAGAGAACTGAAATAATCGGGGACATTGAGTTCTATAGAAATAAGAACTCGTGGACCGCTAGGATGAAAGGTGCCGCGCACGGGCTTTTCTGGACGTTGCTTCAAGGTTTGTTCTTCATCGGCTTGAGCCTTGTAATCGGTAGATTGGTCCGGGAAATGTGGTGATGCCGTTTTGAGGGTAATCGGCGGCATAAAGAAGGACGACTGAGCGCATGTCCGGATCGGACATGGTGGCAGTATCATCGATGTTCAAGAGCGTCGGGTCATCCTTCGACAACAGCCACATCGATCCAGGCGGCCATGCCTCGGTGCTTTTCTTTGACTGTCGCGCTTGGCCTTTCGTCACTCCACCTTACCCCCCGCTTTCGATCTTCTCCCGGGCGGCGCCCGCGAGGAAGGCCGACCGCGTCAAGCCGCGGGCGGCGGCAGCCTCGTCGATAGCGGCAAGCAGGCCTGCATCGAGCGACAAATTGGCCTTGGCCGGCCGGCCCGCATCGATGATCAAAGGCACGATTGCAAGCGCCGCACCTTCGGCAAGAGCAGCGGCGACCTCGGGATCGGCACGCAGCGCCTCGGCCGATCGCGGCACCGGGAGTTCTTCGCCGTCGGCTATCGCATCCTCGGCCCAGAGTCGCACGGCCTCGATTGCATTCCGAAGAGCTTCGTCGGTCGTACGCCCTGCCGACGTACATCCTGGAAGATCCGGCGCGGTCACGCCGTAGGCGCCGGCTCGACCGTCGACCAACGCAACATATCGCGCCATTATTGAATCCTTCTCTCAGACCGTCCAACCCGCGACCTTCGCAATTGCCCGCGCGACGCCAATGGACAGCAAACGATGACGTGGCACGACGATGCGACCAGCCTTCGCCGGATGCTTGAAGACATCGTGGTTACCGCCGTGCCGAACAACCCATCCCTCTTGCTCCAGCCGGGCAACAACGGTGCTCCGGTTCGTATCGAGCGTCGGTTTGGGCACGAATGCCGCCGTTTATGCGCCATTATTTGCGCATTTACCGATGACCTTGTCAATTCCAGCAGCTACAAAAAGCTCCGTGATCGATATGTCTCGGTGAATTTTTTCATAACGGGAGCAAAACTCATGGCGCCCGGATTGAGGGCAGCAAAATCCGGGTTCGGCCGCGCCGGATGTCATTGCGCTCCATCCGGCTTCTAGGAACTGCCATGGCCTCTTGGCCATCTACAAAGTATTATAATACCAGCAAGGTGCGATTGGTAACGGACCGGTGACGGATTTTGTGAAAACGAACTAATTTTGGAATTCCCAACGAAATCAATGCCGTCCGATTTCTGTGCGCAAGACCCGTGGCAGCTTGGTAGCCGGATTGAGCCACTGGGTCCGGCCGGAGCCTGTCATCGGCCCGGCCCGATGATAGACTCCGCGAAATCCGGGTGGCCGTCCGGGATGTCGCTCCGCTCCATCGAGCTACATCTGGGAACTGCCACGACTTTTGCCCTTCTTACATTTTTTCGCCTTCGTGTTTTTTGCGTGAGCCAATTTAGGGAAAACATCTATGAGAGGTACTGCTAATGCGTTAGCAATCTGCTTTGGGGATTACTCCCCTCCCCGCTCCCGCCGCAGCTTGGCCCAGTATTCCAGCCGTTTCCTGATCTCGCGCTCGAAGCCGCGTTCGGGCGGATCATAGAAACGCCGGCGGCCAAGCGCCTGGGGGAAATAGTTCTGGCCGGAAAACGCATCGGGCGCATCGTGATCGTAATCATAGCCCGACCCGTAGCCCTCGCCTTTCATCAGCTTGGTCGGCGCATTGAGGATATGCTTCGGCGGCAACAGCGAACCCGCCTCCTTGGCGGTCCGCATCGCAGCGCCGAACGCTGTGTAGGCGGCATTTGATTTCGGCGCCGTCGCGACGTAGATCACCGCCTGTGCGATCGCCAGCTCGCCTTCCGGACTGCCGAGGAAGTCGTAGGCATCCTTGGCGGCATTCGCCACCACCAGCGCCTGCGGGTCGGCGAGCCCGATGTCCTCAACCGCCATCCGCACCACACGCCGCGCCAGATACAGCGGGTCTTCGCCGGCATCCAGCATACGGCAGAGATAGTAGAGAGCGGCATCCGGATCGGAGCCGCGCACCGATTTGTGCAAGGCCGAGATCAGGTTGTAGTGACCGTCCTGCGACTTGTCATAGATAGGCGCGCGGCGTTGCAGGACCTCCTGCAGCTTCGCGGCATTGAAGACCTCCTCGCGGCGCGCGGCGCGCCACGCCTCCTCGGCGAGCGTGAGCGCAGCACGGCCGTCGCCGTCGGCCATGCGCACCAGCGAAGCGCGCGCCTCGGCGTCCAGCGGCAGCGTCCGGCCTTCTATCGTCTCGGCGCGCACCAGCAGCTTTTCGATCGCCGTTGCATCGAGCGGTCGGAACACCAGCACGCGGGCCCGCGACAGCAACGCCGCATTGAGCTCGAAAGAGGGGTTTTCGGTGGTGGCGCCGACCAGCACCACCGTGCCGTCCTCCATCACGGGGAGAAACGAATCCTGCTGCGCCCGGTTGAAGCGGTGCACTTCATCGACGAACAGCAGCGTGCCGAGCCCGGTTTCGCGCCGCGCTCGCGCCGCATCGAACGCCTTCTTGAGATCGGCGACGCCAGAGAACACCGCGGAAATCTGCTCGAAATGGAGCGCGGTCGCATCTGCCAGCAACCGCGCCACCGTGGTTTTGCCGGTGCCGGGCGGCCCCCAGAACACGAGCGATCCCAGCGTCCGGGTCTCCAGCATGCGGGTAAGCACGCCGTCGGGGCCGACCAGATGGTCCTGGCCAACCACTTCGGAAAGGTGTTGCGGTCGCAGCTTGTCGGCGAGCGGGCGCGGCGCATCCCGATCCAGCCCGGCCGCTGCGAACAGCCCTCCGGTCTCCCGCTTGCCTCGGGGGCTCATCCACTGAAAACGGCGGAAATCTGCTGTCCGCCGCGTTGAATGGTGAGGCGCCACAGCCGGCTTGACTGGCTGAGAGCGCGCAGGAGGTCCTGCGTGGTTTCGATCTTGGCGTTGTTGACAGCGAGTACGATATCGCCCTTTTGCAGGCCGAAGCTCTGCGCCGTCGATCCGTTCTCGACGTCCGTGACGACAACGCCTTTCGATTCGGTGTCCAGCCGCAACTCGTCGGCGAGCGCCGGCGACAGGGTCGCAACCTTGGCGCCGAGCAGCGGCGAGCGCGCCTTGATCAGGGCTTCATCGCGCGGCGTTTCGGGCGCGGATTCGAGCGCAACCGCGAGCTTGATCTCGCGCCCGCCGCGCATGACGCCGATATGGGTCTGGCCGCCCAGCGGCTTGGTGGCAAAGCGATAGTCGAAAGCATTGACGTCATCGACCTCCTGACCGTCGACCGACACCACGAGATCGCCAGTGCGCAGTCCGGCCCGGGCGGCCGGGCTTCTGGTCACGACGCTCGACACCAGCGCGCCGACCGGCCGCTTGAGGTTGAGGCTTTCGGCAATCTCCGGGGTGATGGCCTGCAGCTTGGCGCCGAGCCATGGCCTCCGCACGACGGCACTGCCACCCTGGGCGGAGGCGATCACAGCGCGCACCATGTTTACCGGTATCGCAAAGCCGATACCCTGGGAGCCACCGGAACGGGAAAAGATTGCCGTATTGATGCCGACCAGCTGGCCGCTGAGATCGACCAGCGCGCCGCCTGAATTGCCCGGATTGATGGCTGCATCGGTCTGGATGAAGAACTGGTAATCAGTAATGCCGACCTGGGTGCGCGCCACCGCCGATACGATGCCGTGGGTCACGGTCTGACCGACGCCGAACGGATTGCCAAGCGCCAGCACGACGTCCCCGACCTGAAGCGCATCCGAATCGCCGAGTTCGATCGCGGCGAAGCGTTCGCGGACGTCCTTGAGGCGGAGCACCGCGAGGTCGGAACGCTGATCCTTGAGCACGATGTCGGCTTCGAATTCGCGCTTATCGGCAAGCGAGATCCTGATCTGGTCGGCATTTTCGATGACGTGGAAATTCGTTACCACGAGCCCCGCCGAATCAATGATTACCCCGGAGCCGAGCGAGCGCTGGACCTGCTCGCGCGGGCTGCCGCCAAAAAAACGGCGAAAGATCGGGTCATCGAACATCGGCACGCGATTCTCGATCACCCGGGCGGCATAGACATTCACCACCGCGGGCGCCACCCGCTTTACCACCGGCGCATAGGATAACCTGATCTCACCCGCGGAGGATGGCACGCGCGCGTCCTGCGCCATGGCCGGCGCACATAGTGACGCCACCACTACCGAGACGCGTGCAATCAGACGTGCAACCATCCCCATGGCTCCGAATCCCTCCGACATTGAGTAGGCGAGATATAGAACGGGGGCTCAGCATTTTGAAGGGTTACCGCTGTCGGCCCGAAGCCGGACGCCGGCTGTGGCCTGCCCATTTTGAGGTGGCGGGGGCGGGTGCAGCACCACGGACTCCTGGGCTGACGCAAGTGCGTCTGGAGACCCCTCACCCTTCAAAGCCCCTTCCGGGGCAGGTAAAAACCCGCTATGATCCAGCTAAATAACGATGCGAATGCATCCCGATAACGTCTGCGGTAGGTTGGAAAGGGCGCCCTCAAATGAAAAGCATCACTGTCTCCGCTGTTGCCTTGACCGTCGCGGCTCTCGGCTTCGCCTCGAGCGCACAGGCCCAAGCTCAGGGCCAACAGGCCCAGCCGCCCGGAAAGCTGTTCTTTGAAGGCGACATCGTTCGCCACGCCCTCGCCGATCAGGCCGGCCCCTTCTGCGTCTTGGTCAACCAGTTCAAGCGCAAGGAAGCGGTTGCATTCCGCATTCGCGTCCTGCAGCCGAACGGCCAAGTGGCGGACGATAAGGTGCTCAAGAGCCTTGTCGTAGAACTCGGCAATGGCCAGCGGCTGCCGGCCGGCTATAAGTCGCACGGCGCTCCGCCGACCGATTATTTCTGGTCGTTCTTCTGGACCATTCCGGCCGACCATCCGACCGGCTCGATCGGCTACAAGGTTATTGCCACCATGAACGACGGCTCCACGGTCGAATGGAAACCGTTCAACCGCGCGACCACCCAGTTGATGGTGGTGGCCGGCGAACCGGAAATGAAGAAGTAACAGCTCCAAGAGGTCATCGATGAGCTTTGGCAGCGGCCGGCTGGCCGGGTTGTCGTGTGCGCTGGTGTCCCTGGCGCTGATGTCCCAAACGCCGGCGGCCGCAGCTCCTGCCGCCGCCCTTGGGCCGCAAGTCGAGGTCGGGCAGCCGTCCGGCGGCTATGTCGGGCAGCTCGACGTATCTCCGACCCATGCGCCGGCCGGAGCGCCCGTGACCGCTACGGCCGAGGGCTTGCCGCCTGGCCGGGAATTCCAACTGGTGTGGATCACGGCCGACGGCGCCTGGAAAGTGGCGGACGGCGAGTACCACGGACGCGAATTCACGCCGGTCGCCTACCAGATCGCCAAGGCCCGAAGCGATCAGTCCGGGCGCTTGTCGGTCAATTTCGTCGCGCCGGACGATTACGGCTTCATGCACGACATCGTGCTGCAGCAAGGCTCCCGCCTGCTCACGCAAGTCGCCTTCAATCTCGACATGACTATCGAGGTGTCGCCGAAGATCGGGCCGGTGGGCACGCCTATCAAAATCGACGTCAAGGGCATCGGCTACCGCTCGCTCTACAATTCCTGGGACCTGATCTACGACAACAATTTCACTGGCTGGATCTCGTCCGTGATCACCAAGGGCGCGGCGAGCTTTACGATCCCAGCAACGGGCGGGCCGGGCGTCCACGTCATCGAAGTGATGCACGGCGAGCTGACGTTTCCGTATCGCAATCCGGAACAGAATCCGGCATCAGGCCGGCCACGCTTTGTGTTCCAGTTCACTGTCACCGACGGCCCGCCGGTAATGCCGGCGCCTCCGGCGGAGCAGGCGCAGAAAGTCGTGCGCGCACTGCCGCCGCAAGGCGAATTGCTAGCGTCGCCGCAATTCTCCGGCGTCGGCGAGCCCGCCTTGGTTCGCGGCGAAGGCCTGGAGCCGGGCAAGAGTTACCAGCTCAACTGGACCCGCGTCGTTGGCAATCGCATGACCGGCCAGGGTTGGGAGGAGATATCGAAACCCGTTGCGGAGAGCCGGGCAGACAGCGCCGGACGGGCTGAATTCCGGTTCGTGACGCCCGACGATCTCGGCGGAACGCACGGCCTGTGGATCGACACCGGCCTTAAGAAAAAGATCGGGTCCTATTGGATCAAGCCGACCGCATTGCCCATGGATGTGACCCGCGGACCGGCCGGGACGACATTCACGATCCACCTCAAAGGCGTCGGCTGGACCGAGACCGCCAACCTCTACAACGTCGTCTACGACAACAGCTACACGGGCTACGTCTGCGCCTTCAACAGCCAGGGCGATGTCGAGATCATCATGCGGGCGACCGGCGCGCCCGGCATGCACTACATCGACCTCTACCCCGGCATCTACAAAGGCTCCGAGACGCGGCCGAACAATTTCCGCATCCCACAGCTCACCTTCGCGGACGACCATCCGGGCGAGGACCTGCCGGCTTTCCACTTCGCGTTTGAAGTAACGCCGGAGGGCCAGCGGGCCGAGCTGAAGTAGGATGGGTTGAGCGCAAGCGAAACCCATCGGGCCGTGCCGCATAGAGCGGCAGATGATGGGTTTCGCTGCGCTCAACCCATCCTACAGGCCAAAACGCGGGGCGGGACGCCCGCGTTCCTGTTCTAAGCCGCGGCTGGCGCGCTTTCCGGCGTAGCCACGCCCTGATCCTGTCCCGAGTCGAGCCCCTTGGCGGCCACGTCGCGGTCAACGAATTCGATCACCGCGACCGGGGCATTATCGCCATAGCGGAAGCCCGCCTTGACGATACGGGTGTAGCCGCCGTTGCGATCCTTGTAGCGGGGGCCCAGCACTTCGAACAGCTTCTTCACCATGCCGACATCGCGGATCTTGGCGATCGCCTGACGCCGCGCCGGAAGGCCGCCGCGCTTGCCAAGCGTGACCAGCTTTTCGACAACAGGGCGGAGATCCTTGGCTTTCGGCAGCGTCGTCACAATCTGCTCGTGTTTGATCAGTGCCGCGCACATGTTGGCGAACATGGCCCGACGATGCTCAGCCGTGCGATTGAGCTTGCGATAGACCTTACCGTGACGCATCGCCGTGACTCCGTTTGTGCCCCAAGTTGTCATCGCCCGGCTTGACCGGGCGACCCAGTAATCCCGGCAGCGCCGTGGATACTGGGTCCCGCTTTCGCGGGGACGACAGGTGATGGTGTGATTCCATCAGAAAGAACCCACCTCAATAATGGTCTTCGAACCGCTTGGCCAGTTCGTCGATATTCTCGGGCGGCCAGCCGGGCACTTCCATGCCAAGATGGAGTCCCATCTGGGCAAGCACTTCCTTGATCTCGTTGAGCGACTTGCGACCGAAATTCGGGGTCCGCAGCATCTCGCCCTCCGTCTTCTGAACCAGATCGCCGATATAGACGATGTTGTCGTTCTTGAGACAGTTGGCCGAACGCACCGAGAGTTCGAGTTCGTCGACTTTCTTGAGGAAGGCAGGGTTGAAGGCGAGGTCAGGGATCGCTTCGGTAATACCAACTTCCTTGCGAGGCTCTTCGAAATTGACGAACACGTTGAGCTGGTCCTGGAGGATGCGCGCCGCATAGGCCAGTGCATCTTCCGGCGAAACCGCTCCATTGGTCTCGATCTGCAGTGTGAGCTTGTCATAGTCGAGAATCTGGCCCTCGCGCGTATTCTCGACGCGGTAGGACACCTTCTTCACCGGCGAGTAGAGGCTGTCGACCGGGATCAATCCGATCGGCGCATCCTCCGGGCGATTACGCTCCGACGGCACATAGCCCTTGCCGGTACTGACGGTAAATTCCATGCGGATCTCGGCGCCCTCGTCGAGATGGCACAGCACCAGCTCGGGATTGAGGATCACGATATCGCCGACGGTCTGGATATCGCCCGCGGTGACGAGCGTCGGCCCTGACTTTTTCACCACCATCCGTTTCGGGCCGTCGCCCTGCATCTTAATGGCAATGTCCTTGATGTTGAGGATGATGTCGGTCACGTCCTCGCGCACGCCGGCGATCGAGGAAAATTCGTGCAGGACCCCGTCGATGTGCACGGACTGCACGCTCGCGCCCTGCAACGACGACAACAGGATACGGCGCAGCGCATTGCCGAGCGTCAGTCCAAAGCCGCGCTCAAGCGGCTCCGCCACCACGGTGGCGGAGCGCTTCGGGTCGGGCCCGGGCATCACCTGAAGCTTGCTCGGTCGGATCAGTTCCTGCCAATTCTTCTGGATAGTCACTTCATCACCCATCGCGTTGAGCAGCATGCGCCTTGTTGGCGCAACTAACGCCGCTTCATGGGAAAATCGGCCTGGCGCGAAGAACGCCTGCCAAACCAAACTACACACGCCTGCGCTTGCGCGGCCTGCAACCGTTGTGCGGGATCGGCGTCACATCGCGGATCGACGTGATGGTAAAGCCAGCCGCCTGCAGCGCACGCAACGCCGATTCACGACCCGAACCAGGGCCCGCTACTTCCACTTCAAGGGTGCGCATGCCATGTTCCTGGGCCTTGCGGGCAACGTCCTCGCCGGCCACCTGGGCCGCATACGGCGTCGACTTGCGCGACCCCTTGAAACCCATGGTCCCGGCAGACGACCACGCGATCGCATTACCTTGGGCGTCGGTGATCGTAATCATCGTGTTGTTGAACGACGCGTTCACGTGGGCAACGCCGGACGCGATGTTCTTGCGCTCCCGTCGCCGGACGCGGACAGCTTCTTTACCCATTCTCGACCCTTTCGCGGCCCGCCGCTGCGAGCCTGGTACGCTCGCAACTACTTCTTCTTGCCGGCGATCGCCTTGGCGGGACCTTTGCGGGTCCGCGCGTTGGTATGGGTGCGCTGGCCGCGAACAGGTAAGCCGCGCCGATGCCGCAGACCCCGGTAGCAACCGAGGTCCATCAGCCGCTTGATATTCATTGCGGTGTCACGCCGCAGATCGCCTTCCACAAGGTAATCGCGGTCGATCACTTCGCGAATCTGCAAGACCTCCTGGTCGGTGAGCTGCGACACCCGCCGCTCGTCCGGAATGCCCACCTTTTTCACGATTTCCCGGGCCTTTGCGGGGCCGATGCCATGAATGTATTGGAGTCCGATCAAGACCCGCTTGTTAGTCGGAATGTTAACGCCAGCGATACGGGCCAAGACCTTCACTCCTGTTGCCGATTTTCGTGTCGGCCGGTTCGTTCACGTCCCCTGAGTATTGCAACGTCCACGTGAGCACGACGTGAGCGCAACCACACCCGGTCAACATCGCGTACGCACAAGAACGACGCCTCCCTCAAAGCAGGGCGTCGTTGAAGGAATTCTGTGACTGGGCGCGGTTTATTTACGGTCTCCGTTGCCGTCAGTCAACCTCTTCGCCCGCGTTTTCTTCACTCCCGGACGGGTTTTACCGCGGGTCAGCCGTCCCGGCTTGGCGGAAGCCTTGCCGCCACGCTTGGCCATAATTTTGACACCGGCTTTGGCACCTTTCCTATCACGCTTGGCGGGTTCTGCTTTGGTTGCTGACGCACGTTTTGCGGACTTGCCTGCAGATCTGACCGCAGACGGGGCGGCTGCAGACCGGACCTTCGCCCTACCACCAACCGCCCGAGCCGGGTTGGTCCCGAGGCGCGCCGCAGTGACGCGTCCGCCCGGCCTCCGGCTACTTTGACGTTTCGCCGCCTTGCGGGCGGCTGCCGTGCGCGGCGCCGCCGGCCGACGTCGGGCGGGAATTGCGGCCGTCCCCTCGGAGTCTTGATCCAATGCCGCCGCGATAGCAGCGCTGACCTTTTCGACTGGCGCTGTCCCATCGATCACCTTGAGTGTGCCCCTGCCTGCATAATAGTCAGCAACGGGCGCGGTTTGGACCCGATAGGCATCGAGCCGTTTCTTGAGACTTTCCGCGTTATCATCCGGGCGCAGCGGCTCTCCGCGCGCGATCATTTCGGCGATCCGGCTTTCGATCCGCTTGAGCAGGAGACACTCGTCGACCTTAAGCTCGATCACAGCGTCGAGGGCGAGCCCTTTTTGGTCGAGCATGCGATCGAGCGACTCGGCCTGGGGTACCGTGCGGGGGAAACCGTCGAGAATAAAGCCATTGCGGGCGTCGGGTTGCTCAATGCGATCGGCGACGATCGCTACCACGACATCGTCCGGCACGAGTTCGCCGCGCGCCATGACATCCTTCGCCTTAAGGCCGACTGGCGTTGCCGCTTTCACGGCGGCACGCAACATATCGCCGGTTGAAAGCTGAACGATCTTGAATTGCTCCACCAGGCGCTGCGCCTGAGTGCCCTTTCCGGCCCCCGGTGGACCTAACAGAATCAACCTCATGCGCGTCAGCCCCCATATTCACAGGCCTGCCCCCGCGGCCCTGCTTATTATCTGCGTTTGCCTCGCAGCTTCGATTTCTTGATCAAACCCTCGTATTGGTGCGCCAGGAGATAGCCCTGGATTTGCGCGACGGTATCCATCGTTACGCTGACCACGATCAACAGCGAGGTGCCGCCGAAATAGAATGGCACTGCCGCATAGGAAATCAGGAGCTCAGGCAGGACGCAGACGATCGCCAGATATGCGGCGCCGATCACGGTAATGCGCGACAACACATAATCGATATATTCTGCGGTCCGCTCGCCCGGTCGGATACCCGGGATGAAGCCACCATGCTTTTTGAGATTTTCGGCGGTTTCGGTCGGATTAAACACGATCGCCGTATAGAAGAATGCGAAAAAGACTATCAGCGCCACATAAAAGACGAGGAACAGCGGCCGTCCGTGACCGAGCTGAGCCGTGATGGCGCCGAGCCAGTCGGGAATTCGGCCGGCATTGAAGTTCGCGACCGTGGTCGGCAGCAACAGCAGCGACGACGCGAAGATCGGAGGAATGACGCCCGACGTATTGAGCTTGAGCGGCAGGTGGGACGATTGGCCCTCGAACATGCGGTTGCCGACCTGACGCTTGGGATATTGGATGAGCAGACGGCGTTGCGCCCGCTCCATAAAGACAATGAAGCCGATCACGGCAACGGCCATCACCACCACGACAAGGATCAGCCCGGTCGAGAGCGCGCCTTGACGTCCTAGCTCAAGCGTACCGGCAATCGCGGAGGGAAGCTCGGCCACGATACCTGACAGGATAATGAGCGAAATGCCATTACCGATGCCGCGCGAGGTGACCTGCTCGCCGAGCCACATCAGGAACATGGTGCCACCAGTCAGTGTGATCACAGTCGACAAACGGAAGAAGAAGCCCGGCTCGGCGACGGTCTGGCCGAAACCTTCGAGCCCGACGCTGATGCCGTACGACTGAACGGCTGCCAACCCGACGGTTAGATACCGCGTGTACTGGTTCATCACCTTGCGGCCCTGCTCGCCCTCCTTCTTGAGCCGCTCCAATTCGGGCGACACTGTCGTCATCAGTTGAATGATGATCGAGGCCGAGATGTACGGCATGATGTTGAGGGCAAAAATCGCCAAGCGGTGAATGCCGCCGCCGGCGAACATATTGAATACGCCGAGAATGCCGCCCGCATTGGTGCGGAAGATCTGCTCCCATGCGGCAGGATCGATGCCGGGCAGCGGTATGTAGGTGCCGAGCCGATAGACCAGGAGGGCGCCGAGCGTGAACCAGATGCGCTTCTTAAGTTCCTCGGCCTTGGCGAGTGCCGAGAAGTTGAGATTGGCTGCCAACTGTTCTGCTGCAGAGACCATAGTCCTGGCTCCCGAACCCCCACGATGTACCGGCTGTCACACCTTGGCGGCCGGGTCGTCCATTTCCTGGAAAATGGAAATCGTGCACACGCTTCGCAAGGCCGCTCTCACGCCGTCGTTCCTTTACCAGCCGGGTTTTTTTGCTGCACGAGTATCTTCACCGATCCGCCTGCCTTCTCGACCGCCGCAATGGCGGATTTGGATGCGCCGTGAACGGCAAACTGCAGCGCCGCTTTAATCTCGCCCTTGCCGAGCAGACGAACACCGTCCTTGGCGCGCCGCAGTACACCACCCCGCACCAGAGCCTCGACGTCGACCGTATCGTTACTGTCGAGCGCACCCCGATCGATCGCCGCCTGGATTCGATCAAGGTTCACCACATTGAACTCACGAGCGAATATATTATTGAAACCGCGCTTCGGCAGCCGCCGATGCAGCGGCATTTGACCACCCTCGAAGCCCTTTATGCTCACCCCGGCCCGCGCCGTCTGGCCCTTGCCGCCGCGCCCGCCCGTCTTGCCTTTCCCGGAACCGATGCCGCGGCCGACGCGCATGCGCCTTTGGCGGGCTCCCGCATTGTCGGAAATCTCATTGAGCTTCATGGCGCACTTCCTTGTTGTGGGAGCGCGGGCGTCTCGCCCGCTTTTCTTAACGGAAGTCCTTCATCCGAAGAGGACTCGTTTCCCTCATTCGTGAGGATAAGGTGCGGACGGAACGCCCGCGCTCCCGGTCCCCTACTTCTCCTCAACCACGCACACGAGATGGGCGACCTTGGCGATCATGCCTCGTGTCGACGGCGTGTCCTGCAGCTCGTTGACGCGGCCGATGCGATTGAGGCCGAGGCCGATAAGAGTTTCGCGCTGATCGTGGCGCCGTCGGATCGGGCTGCCGATCTGCTTGATCTTCAGCAGCTTCTCGGTGGTTGCCATGGCGGGCTCCGCAAATCCTGGTTATTCGGCGGCGGCGGGTTCGGCGTCGACGTCGCGGCGGCGAGCCTGCAGCGACGACACCTTGACATTCCGCCGCGCCGCAACCGAACGCGGCGAGTCCTGACGCTTCAAGGCGTCGAAGGTTGCCCGGACCATGTTGTAGGGATTCGAGGAGCCGATGGATTTCGCCACCACGTCCTGCATGCCGAGCGTCTCGAACACCGCGCGCATCGGCCCGCCGGCGATGATGCCGGTCCCAGGAGAAGCGGCGCGCAGGTACACTTTGCCGGCGCCATGCCGCCCCTCGACGTCGTGATGCAGCGTGCGCCCTTCGCGCAGCGGGACCCGCATCAGGGCGCGCTTGGCCGCATCGGTCGCTTTACGGATCGCCTCCGGGACTTCGCGCGCTTTGCCGTGGCCAAAGCCGACCCGGCCCTTCTGGTCGCCGACCACGACCAGTGCCGCAAAACCGAAGCGCCGACCGCCCTTCACCACCTTGGCGACGCGGTTGATGTGGACGAGCTTGTCGGTGAACTCGCTGTCCCGCTCTTCCCGGTCTCGATGTTCGCGTTCACGTGCCATAACAAATGTCCGTCTCGGTGTTATTAGAAATTCAGCCCACCCTCGCGGGCGGCGTCGGCGAGCGCCTTGACTCGGCCGTGATAGAGGTAATTGCCGCGGTCGAACACCACGTCCTTCACGCCGGCGGCTGTGGCCCGCTCGGCAACGAGCTTGCCAACCGCCTTGGCAGCGCCGATATCGGCGCCGGTCTTGAGGTTTGTGCGCATGTTCTTTTCGAGCGACGACGCCGCCACGACCGTGGCACCTTTGCGATCGTCGATCACCTGGGCGTAGATGTGCTTGGAGGAGCGAAACACACTCAGCCGCAGCCGCGCGCCGGCGGCTGCCTGGATCGTGCGTCTGATGCGCGCCTTGCGCCGTTCAGCCTGTTTGGTCGCCATGGCGTATCCCGTTCAACTTGCCGTTACTTCTTCTTGCCTTCCTTGCGGAAGATGTATTCGCCCGAATACCTCACGCCTTTTCCCTTGTAGGGCTCGGGCGGCCGGAAGCTGCGGATTTCCGCGGCGACCTGACCGACCCTCTGCTTGTCGATGCCCGTCACCACGATTTCGGTTGGTCTCGGCGTTGCGATCGCGATGCCGTCCGGGATCGGATAAACGATGTCATGGCTGTAGCCGAGTGCAATCTGCAGGTTCTTGCCCTGGACCGCCGCGCGATACCCGACGCCGGTGATATCGAGTTTGCTCTCGAACCCTTTCGTGACGCCGGTGGCCAGATTGGCGACCAGCGTGCGCGAGGTTCCCCACATGGCAAGGGCGCGCTTGCTGTCGAGGCGCGGATCCACCTTGATCGCTCCGTTGTCGAGTTTCACCGCGATTTCGTCGGGCACGACGAATTGGAGGGCTCCCTTGGGTCCCTTCATCTTCACGGTTTGGCCCTCGACGCTCGCCGTAACGCCGGATGGGATGGGAACAGCTTTCTTGCCGATGCGTGACATCACGGTCTCTCAGAACACCGTACACAGGATTTCGCCGCCCACATTAGCGTCGCGGGCAGCATGGTCCGCCATCACGCCCTTGGGAGTCGAGACGATCGCAACCCCGAGGCCGTTGTTGATGCGCGGCAGATTCTTCACAGAAACGTAAACGCGACGCCCCGGCTTCGACACGCGCTCGATCACGCGGATCACTGGTGCGCCGTCGAAATATTTGAGTTCGATCTCGAACTCGGTACGTCCGTCGTTGCGTTCCACCGTAGAATAGTCGCGGATATACCCTTCGCTCTTGAGCACGTCGAGCACGCTCTTGCGCAGCTTTGAGCCTGGAGTCGACACCTTTGACTTGGTCCGGCTTTGCGCATTGCGGATGCGTGTGATCATGTCGCCGATCGGATCGTTCAGATTCATCGTCGGGAGCTCCTTACCAGCTCGACTTCACCAGCCCGGGGATCAGCCCCTTGGCACCGAATTCCCGAATTGCGATGCGGCTCATCTTCAGCTTGCGGTAATAGCCCCGCGCGCGACCGGTCACGTTGCATCGATTGCGGATGCGCGTCGCAGAGCCGTTGCGCGGCAGGGCCGCCAGCTTGACGGCGGCATCGAAACGCTCCTCAAGCGGCTTATTCCTGTCGTTGGCGATCACCTTGAGACGCGACCGTTTGCTGGCGAATTTTTTAGTCAGCTTGCGTCGTCGCTTATTCTTCTCGATTGAACTCGTCTTCGCCATTCTTGTCTCCTGGGTATCCGCGTTTGAGGACGCCGTCCTCACTGCCGGAACGGGAAGTTGAAGGCCGTCAAGAGGGCTCGCGCCTCCTCGTCGGTGCGCGCGGTCGTGCATACCGTAATGTCCATGCCCCAGATATCCGTCGTCTTGTCATAGTCGATCTCAGGAAACACGATGTGCTCCTTCAGCCCGAGCGAGTAGTTGCCGCGGCCGTCGAAGCTCTTCGGGTTGAGGCCACGGAAGTCTCGCACGCGTGGCAGCGCGATGTTGATCAGCCGGTCGATGAACTCGAACATTCGCGTTTTGCGCAACGTCACCTTGCAGCCGATCGGCTGGTTCTCGCGCAACTTATAGGTCGAGATCGCCTTGCGTGACTTGGTGATCACCGGCTTCTGGCCGGCAATCAGCGCGAGGTCATTTGCCGCCGACTCGACTTTCTTGCGGTCCGCCACCGCTTCGCCGACACCCATGTTGATGACAACCTTATCAACCACCGGCACCTGCATGGCATTGCGGTATCCGAATTGTTCGGTCAGCTTCTTGCGGATCGCGGTGTCGAATATCGTTTTCAGTCGTGGCGGCGGCACTGCCATATCGACCGGAGCGGGCGCTTCGGCCTTGGCACCTTTCGCGGGTTTCTTGCCCTTCTCGCCTTCGGCCTTTCCGCCATCAGCTTTCTTGCTGTCAGCTTTTTTCCCTTCGGCTTTCGCAGCCTTCGGCGCCTTGGCGGATTTCGCCTCGTCTTTAGCCTTGGCAGGCTTCTTAGCCTTTTTATCTTCCTGATCAGCCATCGATCTCTGCTCCCGAACGCTTGGCGATACGGACCTTCCGGCCGTCGCCGTTGACCTTGAAACCGATGCGGGTCGGCTTGCCGTCCTTGGGGTCGGCGATTGCAATGTTTGAGAGGTGAACCGGCAACTCTTTGGAGATGATGCCGCCCTGCTGCTGCGCAGTCTGCCGCTGATGGCGCTTCGCGAGGTTGATGCCACGTACCAAGGCGCGCCCCGCTGTGGGGTTGACCTCGATAACTTCGCCGGTGCGACCCTTGTCGCGGCCGGCGAGAACGACGACCTTGTCGCCCTTGCGAATTTTCGCGGCCATCACAATACCTCCGGCGCGAGTGAAATGATCTTCATGTGGTTCTTGGCGCGCAATTCGCGTGGTACCGGCCCGAAAATGCGGGTACCGACCGGCTCCATCTGCGGATTGATCAACACGGCGGCGTTGCGATCGAACCGGATGACAGAGCCATCGGCGCGGCGGATATCCTTGCGCACTCGCACCACCACGGCCTTCATCACGTCACCCTTCTTCACGCGACCGCGTGGGATGGCTTCCTTCACAGCGACCACGATGACGTCGCCGATCGTGGCGTATTTGCGCTTCGAGCCGCCCAGCACCTTGATGCACATGACGCGCCGCGCGCCGGAATTGTCCGCCACGTCGAGGTTGGTCTGCATCTGAATCATGGGACGCCTCTTAGTTTACTTTGTTCGTAAGCGTCATCGACGCTCACCTCACCGTCTTCCTCGGGCCGCGCGCTCACTTCGCCTGTTGACCGTTTTGCACCACGATCCAGCGTTTCAATTTTGAAATCGGCGCATGCTCCTCGATCTTCACGATATCGCCGACCGCACACTTGTTGTTTTCATCATGCGCATAATACTTCTTGGAGCTGCGCACCGTCTTCTTCATGACCGGGTGAGTAAACCGACGCTCGACCCTCACTACGACGGTCTTTGCCTGCTTGTTGCTCACCACTTGACCTTGCAATACGCGCTTCGGCATTTGTCGGGCTCCTCACTTCGCAGTTGCAGCGCGCTTGCCTTGCGCAGCGGTCTTGATACGGGCGATGTCGCGACGAACCTCGCGGACCCGCGCTGTGTTCGCAAGCTGCCCGGTCGCCCGCTGGAAACGCAGGTTGAACTGCTCTTTCTTGAGCTTGATGAGCTCGTCGTCCAGCTGATCCGGCGTCATCGCCCTGAGGTCCTCGGTCTTGAGCATCTGTTAAAAGTCCCCTATTCGGCGATGCGCTCGACGAATCGCGTCTTGATCGGGAGCTTGGCAGCGGCCAGATCGAGCGCTTCGCGGGCGACCGCCGTCGAAACGCCGTCGATCTCGAACAGGATACGGCCCGGCTTGATCCGCACCACCCACAATTCCGGCGCCCCCTTGCCAGAGCCCATCCGCACTTCAAGCGGTTTCTTTGAAACCGGCACATCCGGATAAATGCGGATCCACACCCGGCCGGCGCGCTTCATGTGCCGCGTCATGGCGCGTCGCGCCGCCTCGATCTGGCGAGCGGTCACGCGGTCCGGCTCCATTGCCTTGAGGCCGAACTGGCCGAAGCTGAGCGTTGCCCCGCTCGTCGCGACGCCTTTGATCCGGCCCTTATGCGCCTTGCGGAACTTGGTGCGCATCGGTTGCAGCATGGCACTTCGCCTTTCTTAAATTTCCAATATACCTCGATGGATCAACTATCGCGGCGCGGGCGACCCGCATCGCTCTCGGCCATGCGCTTGTCCTGCGCCATAGGATCGTGCTCGAGGATTTCACCCTTGAAGACCCACACCTTGACGCCACAGGTCCCGTAGGTCGTAAAGGCGGTGGCAACGCCATAGTCGACGTCGGCGCGCAACGTATGCAGCGGCACCCGGCCTTCCCGATACCATTCCAGGCGGGCGATTTCGGCGCCACCGAGCCGGCCCGAGCAGTTGATGCGGATGCCCTCGGCGCCGAGCCTCATCGCGGACTGCACGGCGCGCTTCATGGCGCGGCGGAACGCGACCCGGCGTTCAAGCTGCTGAGCGATCGATTCCGCCACAAGCTTGGCATCAAGCTCAGGCTTGCGAATTTCGACAATGTTGATGACGACATCACTGTCGGTGAGCTTTGCCACTTCCTTGCGCAGCTTTTCGATGTCGGCACCCTTCTTGCCGATGACGACGCCCGGCCGCGCGGAATGAATCGTCACGCGGCACTTCTTGTGCGGCCGCTCGATCACGATCCTAGACACCGCTGCCTGCTTGAGCTGCTTGCCCAATTCCTCGCGGATTTCTATGTCCTCATGCAAAAGCTTGCCGTACTCGGTCTTGCCGGCATACCAGCGCGAATCCCAGGTGCGGTTAATACCGAGACGCAGACCTGTCGGACTGACCTTCTGACCCATCGGATAACTCCTTAAGCGCTCGCTTCGACCTGACGAACGACGATCGTCAGATGCGAGAACGGCTTGAGTATCTTGCCGGCGCGCCCGCGGCCGCGGGCGTGAAAGCGCTTGATGACAAGGCCCTTGCCAACATGGGCGCGGGCGACCACCAGGTCATCGACGTCGAGGTCGTGGTTGTTCTCGGCATTCGCGATCGCGGACTCCAGGCACTTGCGCACATCCCTGGCGATGCGCTTGCGCGAGAACTCCAGATCGGCGAGTGCGGTCTGCACCTTCTTGCCGCGTATGAGCTGCGCCACCAGATTGAGTTTCTGCGGGCTTATGCGCAGCATGCGGGCGACGGCTTTAGCCTCGTTGTCCGCAAGGCTGCGCGGATGTGCGGTCTTGCTCATCTGTCCCTCAGGCACCTGGTGTCGGGGCGCGCTTGGCCCTCTTGTCCCCGGAATGGCCATGGAAGGTGCGGGTCGGCGAGAACTCGCCGAGCTTGTGGCCGACCATTTCCTCGGTCACCAGCACGGGGATGTGCTTGTGCCCGTTGTGCACCCCAAAAGTCAGGCCGACGAACTGCGGCAGAATCGTCGAGCGACGGCTCCACGTCTTGATGACGTCATGCCGACCCGACGACCGCGCAGCCTCCGCCTTTTTCAGCAGATAACCGTCGACGAACGGCCCCTTCCATACCGAGCGCGCCATCTTGTCCTCGCCTTACTTTTTCTTCCGCGCATGGCGGCTTGAAATGATGAATTTCGTGGTTCGCTTGTTGGTCCGGGTCTTCTTGCCCTTGGTCGGGAAGCCCCAGGGCGTCACCGGGTGACGCCCGCCCGAGGAGCGGCCTTCGCCGCCGCCGAGCGGATGATCGACCGGGTTCATGGAAACACCGCGATTATGCGGCATGCGACCCAACCATCGCTTGCGGCCAGCCTTGCCGATCGAAATATTCATGTGGTCGGGATTCGACACCGCCCCGACCGTTCCCTTACAATGTCCGTGCACGAGACGCTGCTCGCCCGAATTGAGGCGGAGAATCACGTATTCCTGGTCGCGGCCGACGATCTGAGCGTAGGACCCGGC
>DATGCX010000405.1:0-2571 GCA_035311445.1 Xanthobacteraceae bacterium
CCGGCCGAAACGGCCGCCTTCATCAAGAGCGAAGTCGCCCGCTGGGGCGAGGTGATACGCGCAAATCACATCATGGCGGAGTGAAGAACAGAAAACATCAGCAGACATCAACCGACGTGGGAGGCATGTCCGCTGAGTGAGTCATCAGGCCCCCTCGTAGACCAGGCGAGTGAAGAACGCCGGGGTTATGAGGAATTGACCCCACTTCGCATCATAGGCTGCAGTCGGATTCGCGGCGATCGTCTCCTCGAGAGAGCGCCCCTGCCGCTTAAGTTTCGCAACGTTGTCGTGGATCGCGACCAGCATGTCGCGGTAGGCCGCAAGCTCGGCCCGATTGCTCACTGGTTTGCCATGCCCAGGGATGACGATCGTCTTGTCCGTTGCTGCGGCTAGATTGGCGTCCGCCGCCCTAATCATTCCTCCGCTGCTTCCACCCGTCGAATAGTCGATGAACGGATAAATGCCGTTCCAATAAGTATCGCCGGCGTGAAGAATATCCGCCTCATTGAACGTGGCAGATATGTCACTGTCGGTATGGGCCGGCTCGTAATGTTTCAGCGAGATTGTTGAGCCATTCAGCTTCAAGGTCTTCTCCGAGGAGAAAGTCTCCGTCGGAACGGCCGCTAACGGGGACGACGGGAAATTGAAATCCCAGTCTTCAACCCGCTGCACAGCCAAGAGATGCTTATGCGTATTTTCATGCGCAATGATCGCTGCTCCTTCCGCGTTCAACCATGCATTGCCATCCGTGTGATCGAAATGCCAGTGCGTATTGACCAGGTGCGTGATCGGATCCCGGCTCAAGCCGTTGGCCGCTTCCAAGATTCGCCTGCGCGATGCGGTGATTCCAGCATCGATGAAAACCTTGCCGTCGACGCCGGTCAGGACGGCGACATTGCCCCCGGAGCCCTCAAGGATGCTAACTCCACCGCGTAGCTTGTGGACCTTGATGGGCGTCTTGGCGGCCTGGTCGCGGATCAGGTCTACGAGGTTTCGTGCCTCGGCGTAGGCTCGCGAGGGACCGAGCCAGCCGCGGGTGGCGACAAAGCCGGTGGCAACCGCGCAACAGATGCAGAAGCCACGTCGCGACAGCGCGTACTGGTGACGGAGCGACATGCATTCCTCCTTGCGATATGGATGTCCTTCGTGGCGATCGGGTCGCCGCACTGAGCAGTCAAAACGGCGGCGGTGGCTGTTTCGGCTTTGGGCCGAACGCCCGCGCCGTATCGCGCTGCGGGCGGTTCACCTTCGATAGCCCGACTTGGCGTGCGTATTCCGCCTCGCCGGCAGCTTTGTATTGCGGGCTGGTCAGCGCGGCAAGAAACGCCACGACGTCGTCAATTTCGGGCTCGGTCAGCGCCAGCGGCTGGATATCCTTATCGAGCCAAGGGTCGGTGATGCCGTCGCCCTTGTTGTAATGATCCATGGCATCCCACAACGTCGGCATCGAGCCGTCGTGGAAGTAGGGCCCGGTCAGGAGGAGATTGCGCAGGCCCGGGGTCTTGAACGACGCGATGTCATCCGACGTCCTGGTCACCAGGAAGCGTCCGAGAACCGACATCTCGCTTGTGATCGCAGCGGTGTCGATACCCGTCACATGGCCCCGCGCCAGGTCGCGCTCGGCTTGCTGCGCCAGCGGGCCGACGCGGTGCCGCAGGATGCCGATGCCGATGTTGTGAAAATCGTTGTCCATGAAGAGCGTCGTGTCGCGATTATTGTCCGTCAAAGCGTGGCAGCGATTGCAGCGGGCCTTGGTGTTGAACAGCTCCCAGCCGCGCTTGGCGGACTCGCTGATGGCGTCCGCATCTCCGGCGATGAAATGGTCGAACGGCGCATCGAATGAAACGAGCGTGCGCTCGTAGGCTGCGATGGCGCGCAACAAATCCTGCTCGTTCACGCCCCGCTCGAAGGCCTGCATGAACTGGGCCTGGTAGTCCTTGTCGTCGGCGATTGCGGCCACCGCCGCGTCCATGCTGGCGGCGCCCATCTCGAACGGATTGGTGATTGGCAACGCCGCCTGTTGCTCCAGCGTCGTCACCCGGCCATCCCAGAACTGCGTTTTGCTGTAGAGCGCATTCAACACCGTCGGCGCGTTGCGTTGGCCGACGCGACCGTGGATCCCGATCGACAGCGGCCGGCCGTCGGTGAAGGCGCGTGCCGGATCGTGACAGGTGGCGCAGGCGACCGTGCCGTCACCCGAAAGCCGAGGCTCGAAGAACAGCTTCTGCCCCAGCGCGACCTGCGCAGGTCGCAGCGAAGTCGGCGAGATCGCATATTCGGTCAAAACCTTCGGAAAGCCGACCTGATCCCACGAGCGCGGATCCGCCAGCGGACCTTGCTTGGGTAACGGCGGCGCCTGCCCTGGCGGCAGCGCCGGCGGCGGACCTGCGTCTTGCGCAACGGCCGGTACCGCAATCATGAAGACATCCGACAGGAGCACCAGCACGACGGGCAATATGACGCGCATCTGATTTGACTTTTGGTTGCTGTGAGCAAGGTTCTGGCGCAGGTCGGGAAGAATCTTGACCGCAGGCATTTTAGAACGTCAAGCCGATAAAGGCTGGCTGAATA
>DATGCX010000406.1:0-2071 GCA_035311445.1 Xanthobacteraceae bacterium
GCCAAGATGAGACGGGTCGGCTGGGCGGTCATAGGGCATGCTGACGCGACCAAACAGAAATTGATCTTTGCCATCGGTCAGCTCAGCCTAACGAGGCTCCTCGTCGGACGGTCGAAGCCCCGCGAAAACAGGGCGACGCACTTGTTGATGCCGCCCTTGCGCTTAACAAACCGGTTCAGTGGCTCAGAATCCGGCTTGTACACCGCGGCGTAACGCATCATACCGACTCCGACTGATTGATTCCTGAGATTTTCAGGAATTCACGGGCGGAATCGAAGCAGTTAGCTTGTGTCGTCATGATTCGGTCGGAGGGGCGCGATCATGACGACCATCGTGGGACATCTGAGCAGCGATGAGCTTGAGGCTCGCTATGAGGGGGCGGCCGACCCGGTCGCCAAGAGCCATTTTCATGCGTTGTGGCTGTTGTCTTGCGGATATGAGATTGAAGAGGTCGCGGAGATCCTGTCGTTCTCGCCGCGCTGGGTTCGGGCGCTGCTCAAACGCTACAACGAGGTCGGTGCCCAGGCGCTCGGCGACCAACGTATCCACAACGGAACCAAGCCGACCATCCTGACGCCCGAGGCGCTGGCGGCTCTCAAAGAGCGGATCAAGACGCCACCAGACGATGGCGGGCTTTGGTCGGGGCCCAAGATTGCGCGCTGGCTTGCGAAGTTCCACGGGGTGCGATCCGTCCACGACCAGCGCGGGTGGGACGCCCTGATCGCGATCGGCTATTCGATCCAGCAGCCGCGGCCGCGCCATCCTGATGCGGCGACCGAAGAGGATCGCGCCGCGCTCAAAAAAAGCTCGAGGCCGCGGTTGACGAGGAGCGACGTGAACATCCGGACGCAAGCGTCGAAATCTGGGCGATGGATGAACACCGCATTGGCCTGAAGCCGATCGTGCGGGGCGTGTGGGCACCAGTCGGAGAGCGGCCGATCGCTCTCGGCCATCATCGTTTCGAGTGGCTCTATGTGACCGGTTTCGTCGAGCCGGCAACCGGCCAGACGGTGTGGAACATTGCCAACGCCGTCTGCAAGGAGTTGTTCGAACTCATCCTCGTCGATTTTGCCAGATCGGTAGGCGCCGGGGACGACAAGCGCATCGTGCTTCAGCTCGACAATGCCGGCTGGCACGGACCCGAGAACCTCGCCGTGCCCGACGGCATTCGTCTCGTATTCCAGCCTGCCCACAGTCCCGAGCTCCAGCCGGCCGAACATCTTTGGCGGTTCGTTGACGAACCGCTCGCCAACCGCTGCTTCGACACCATCGAGAGCCTCGATCACGCCGTCGGACAACGCTGCCTCGCCCTCACGCACCAGTGGGACACAATCCGTGATAGCACCCTCTTCCATTGGTGGCCGCGCCAGCCACCAAGGACGTAATCAGCCGGAGTCGGTATGACGCGGCCTTGGTCGCACACACCGCGGGTATCGTCGTTGTCGCCGATACGGTCTTTACCGCGGCGGCAGTGCTGCTGCAGCCGGCAACCGGGGCAGCATTGGCAAATCTGGCAGGGCTACCGCTGTTTAGCGGCTGGATCGGCCTCAGCTTCATCCTGTATCTCATCACCCGGGCATGTTGGCTTCCTGTTGTCTGGATTCAACTTCGGATGCGGAACCTCGCGCGGGAGGCGGCGCGTTCGGATGAGCCTCTTCCCCGTGCCTACCATCGTTTGTTTCGCCTATGGTTGCTATTGGGGTTTCCTGCATTCGCAGCGGTCGTCGCGATCATCTGGTTGATGGTTGCCAAGCCAAGTCTTTAGGGCTGCTCGTGCGAAACCGTTCGCCGCCTGCGACGCCCGCAAGTGCGGCTTGCACCTGCGCTGCGCTCCCGAATTGAGGCATGAGGCGGCATCGCCTTGCCGGAATTGTAGCTCATTGCGGCCCTACATCCGCGCGACCGATATGGGAGCTTCGGCCACTCGGGCGCGGTCCGCTCGATCGGACCTCGCTCCAAACCTCTTTGACGCTGCACACGGCCTCACGTCGAAAGCCTCGACTTCGCGGGATCGTGCGCCATGCCATGGAGCCCAAGATGACAATGCGCGCTGTTTTCTGTGTTCCCGCCA
>DATGCX010000407.1:0-4329 GCA_035311445.1 Xanthobacteraceae bacterium
GTCTTGGACCAAGCGGGCAACGCTGCCGAAGCTGCTGCCGCTGAGATCACCGGGTACAAGACTTACGCCGACCTATTAGAGGCGTTGGACACCCGCCGCAAACAGTCCTAGGGCGGCGTACACGGCTTCCAGCCCCCTGGATTGCCGAAGAACAAGAGGTGCGCTGCCGCGACCCCATACCAACGGGTAAGAGCACAGAACGAAGGATCAATTGGAGTTGGCCGTGCGCGGCCGTACGTTCATTGACGCTAAGGCCAAGCTGTGCCGCCTCCCCGTCCCCCTGGCCGCACAGCCAGCCTGCTGAGGGAACAAAACCCCAAGTGCACTGCGCTTGGGGTTCGTTTTTGCGGTTGCTAGCTCAAAAGTGCGTTTCTGTGATTAGCATCACATGACAAAAGGCAGCTTTCGGAAACGATGAAAATGTTGGCGGAGGTGTCTCGTCCCCCAAACTACCTCCGCCAGTTTGACAACCACGTTGATTTTCTACTTGGCCCTGGGGCGGTCGCGGCTGGTACGCAAAGCGCTGATTCGCACCGGGGCCATATAGTCTAAGCGTTGAAGGTGGCCGCCCGTAAGGGGGTTCCGGGCATCAAACGTCCTAGCCGCCGCTTCCCGCCGCCCTGGTCGATCGAGATCATTCGCCAAGCACTCGCCGCCGATGCTCCTCGCGCATTTCGTCGGCGATGCTCGTCCGCGATAGGCGAACGAGTTCTGCGAACGGCGCATTCGGCCGGCACGATCGACACGACAGCGCGGGAATGAGGCTAGTCACGGCCGCGTCGTGGTGACGATCCAGCGTGCGCAAGTCGACGGCATTGATCGTTCGGCAAGCCGGACAGCGCACCCACAGGAACCAATAGCCCGCTGTGATGGCAGCGCCGATTGTTGGCGAGAACAGCATCGGCATCCGTTTGGCCTGGCGCTCGTCCAGGCGGCTATCAGGCGCTCGGCATCCTGAAGCACTTGAGCATCGGTCGCGCGCCGGCTTGCCGCTTCCTTCCCCGCGGCGTCGCGGCGCTGATCCTCCATCTTGCGGCGGTTGAAGCCCATGCCTCAAACACTAAGTTCCCACAACCGGGACTATCCACCGGGATGGTTTTCCGACCTAAGGTATATCGCATGTGAACCATCACCCCGCCTGCTCGTTGAAGGCCCGGACGTAAACTTTCAGCACAGCACAGCGAGGGAGATTAGTGATGAGTAAAGCTCTCGTTCTTGGAGCAGCCGCTTTGGCGCTTTCAGCGGGCGCCGCATCGGCCCAAGTCCCCGGTTACGATTACAGCGGAGCTGTGGTTCCGCTCTACGGTTACGCAGCTCCAGGATACGGCTACGCAGCTACGGCCCCGCTCTACGATTACGCAGCTCCACCATACGGCTACGGAGCGGTGGCGCCGGCCATTGGTGGATCGACCATTATTATCGTGACGCCCGGTCAGGGCTACTCAGCGCCAGTGGTGGGGTCCGGGTACTACGCACCCGGCTATTGGGGCGGCGGCTACGGGCGCGCCGGGTATTGGGGCGGGTACGGTTGGCGCTAGGGAAATTCGGCAGACTCGACTCTTTCCTCGGCCGTTCCTAATAAACACGCATGTCGTTGCGTGAGCGTACCCGCCCAGGGCTGGGCATCATCGAGCCGTGTTTGCCCTCTCCGGCCAAGGCTTCCGGCCCTGGCTGGCTGCACGAAATCAAACATGACGGCTTCCGCATTCTGGCCCGCAAGGATGCTGCGGGCGTGCGGCTGATTACCCGCGCCGGAAACGATTTTACGGATCGCTTTCCGTTCATTGCCATGGCGCTCAAATCGCTGCCCGTCCGGTCATGCATGATTGATGGCGAGGCGATCGTCTGCGACGAGAACGGGCTTGCTGACTTTGAACTGATCCGGGGTCACCGCACCGCCGACGCGGTACATTGCGCGTTTGATCTACTGGAGTTGGACGGAAGAGACCTGCGAAGGCGTCCAATCGAAGAGCGAAAGGGCTTACTCACGCAACTGCTGCACGGCTCAAACCTGAGCATCGTACTCAACCAGCAATACGAGGGCGACGGCGCTATTGTATTTCGCGAGGCTTGCCGGCTCGGTTGCGAAGGCATTGTGAGCAAACGCCTCGGATCAACCTATCGCCGGGGCCGCTCACCGCTTTGGGTCAAAGTCAAAAATCCGAATGCGCCAGCGGTGAAGCGTGAGGCTGAGAAGGATTGGGGCCGCTGATCCGTGACCGAACGCCACTTCCCGCCGCCCTAGTCGATCTCGATCATTCGCCAAGCAGTCGCCGACGATGCTCGTCGCGCATTTCGTTGCGTCGTAGTGACGGTCGCTCAGGACCATTCAGCCATCAGATACTCCACGAAAAATCGCGGCGTGGCCGGCTCGACATCGGCTGGCCTGCGCACAATGCGGACGGCGGTAAATTCCGGCTGCACTTGGTTAGTGACATGGTGCATGACGTTAGCGTGTAGCTGCTCGGCGCTCTCTTTTACAGTCACACGTTTCATCAAGACGACGGCCCCGCCATCGCGCACGAGCGTCCAGCCCGGATCGACTTGGCAAGCGCCGATATCAAGCCCAGTCTCCTCGAACAGTTCGCGACCCACATTGCCGGCAAGATCGAGCATACCGGCCGTGCTGATATCGTCAGGGTCCGGCATGCCGCCCGGAAAGACCCATTGCCCGGCAGCCGCAGTGAACGGCGCCATCTGACCGAGCAGAAAGGCGCCATCGGCCGATTGTAGCGCAGCGGCGGCGAAGACATTGACCACGCCGACTGCGGGACGACCCCAATCGCGCCAGGCCAGGTAACTTGCATAGTCAGTCTCGAAGCTCGCTCCGCGCAAAACGCCGTTCTTCCGCGCGTAGCGATGCAGCAGCAGCGTGCGGCCGTTCCACAAGGCTGGCCGTTCGCGCTGCCGGGTGGCGAAATGACGGTTGATCTCTGCGCGGCGTTCCTGCGCAAACGGCCAAGTCCACGGCTCGACGGCGATCTCGACCATATCAAGCGCGGCGATCTCGATCTCATCGGGTAATTTCATGATGCCAATGGAACCCTTCGCAGAAATTTTTCCCGATCCCGCAATACCAAAAGTTTCGGCTATAACGCGACCAAAATCTCCATCAGGAGAAACCCGGCCGGCGATCGGCGGCCAAGTTGCTCACGAAGGACGAGGCGCGGCGGATCACGGCGAATATCGCCAAGCTGCGCGAACGAATGTCGGCCGCGTTCCCCTACTCCCCTAGCACTCGCCGACGATGCTCCTCGTGCATTTCGTCGGCGATGCTCGTCCGCGATAGGCGCACGAGTTCTGCGAACGGCGCGTTCGGCCGGCACCGAGCGGCATGACAGCGCGGGAATGAGGCCGTTTACTGCTGAGGTGGTATTGGTGACCGTGACGACGCTGTCGGGGCTCGCGATGACGGCGGCGGCGCCGGGACGGACTTGCGCTCGGCGGCTGCGGGGGGCTGCCGCAAAGGCTCCGGCATCTTCACAAGGACGTCTATCAGGACTGAGTGCATCTGGACGATGTCACGTTTCAACTCGTCTTGACCGGCGGCCATTTGCTCGACGGTTTGCCGCAGCGTTGCGAGACTCTGCACCATTTGCTGCACCTGGGCTGGGTCGAGGGAGGTGGCGCTGGGCGCTTTCGACGCGACGGTTTCCGGAGCGGGGGGTTCGGGATTAGCCGGTGTCGTCCAGCCAACCTCCTGGATCGCGCTCGCAATCATTTGCTTGGTCTCCGGAGACCAGCCAAGTTCCGGAGCCCTTGTTGCGATTACCTGCCTTATTGCTGCGCCGTAAGATTGCCACGCCAAGATGGCCGCAGCACCAATACAAATCGCGAGCAGGTAGCGGAGCATCTGTAAATCAATCCTTCCGGTGGGGATCTTGAGTGCAGCCTGACTACTCCATACCGCCTGCCTATTGCCGTCTGTGCCCTCCGTGAACAGGCAATATTCGACAGGCATTATTAAGCCCCAAGCACGGCATTGTGTGGCCAAAGTTTGAGAGATTTGAGAGAAACGGTTCCGCCGCCATGGTCGGTCGAAGAACAGAGTGCCTGTCGTGCGCGACGCCAACGGTCAGGCGCTGACTTACATTTATATTATGAGAGCGAACCGGGTCGTCGCTCGGCAGCTAAGTTGCTCAGCGAGGATGGGGCGAGACGCATTGCTGTCAACGTGGCAAAGTTGCAGGAGCTATTGCGCAAGCCTTAATGCACAGGCGATCCCGGAGGGGCAAAGGATCGAAGCCACATGGCTGATTATTCTGATTATTATTCAACTATAGCTCGCGCAGTTTCTCGTCTGCCTGGCAAAACCGAAGAAGCTCGTAG
>DATGCX010000408.1:0-2655 GCA_035311445.1 Xanthobacteraceae bacterium
CTTTTCGCTTCCGTCCGGATGCAGACTTAGGACGGACGCGAAAACTGGCAGAAATGCCGATGAAATGGGCATTAGGACGCTTGGACCCTCAGAAAGTCCGAACTGGCGCGGCGCGCCCTAGCGCATCTCGGTGGTTACCGCCATTGGCCGCCATGTCAGCCCGGCTCGCCCTTATACCGCGCCGCAACGTAATTGGGGCACGCCAATCCGCCAAAATGTGATGCAGATCACTGTGCGCGAAATGGGCTCGGCTTATGCTTGTGAAAGTTGAGGGAGGACCGATCGACGCTCTCCTGAACCCAAGAAACCACCAGGAAAAACTGGGGCGCTCTACTAAGGAGGATGTCATGGCCGTTACCGGACACGGAACAACGCCGGCGGCGCCGACGCCGAACGCATCGGCGTCTGCGGGTCCGGACACCTCGGATCAAGCGCGCGGCGAGCCGCAGCAGCAAAGACAAGCCGGCGGAGCGCCGGGCTCGATCCAGCAACGCCTATCAGGATGGCTTTCGTCGCTCGAGGGGCCGCGCAAGGTTGTAATCAACGGGCTCATCGTCATCGTTAGCTTGCTGGGTTCCGGCGTCGTCCTGAAGGACGCGCTGAAGCAGGTCGCGGTCATTGACACGATCAGCGTGCCTAAGGACCTTGAAGCTGACGGCTACACCCCCGCGACGATGGCGCAGCGCATCATAGATGCGGTCACACAAATCAACCGCGACGCGGCCGTGGTCAAGCGGATCGGCATCTACACCCTGTCGGAGGTCGATCCGTTAGAGCCGGAATCGGCTGATTACCAAAGCCCCGGCCGCGGCCATTCATGGGACTCTGCATCGGCTTTCACTCTGACGTCGGATAATCCGTCGAAGAAATACGACGTCTCCGTCGGCGGCGTGTCTCTCACGACCGTCATTTTGCACCTTCGTGAGCTCTTCGGCAGGTCCGACACCAGAGTCTCGGGGGAGATCACGGTGGAGCATCCGTTCGCTGTCAGCCTCGGAGGCAAGGAGGACAAGTCGCCTCCGAAGAAGTTTTCGATCCGGCTCCGGATCGACGACAAGGGACGCGTTCAGTACGAAGCCGAGGCGACCGACACGCTCGAAACCCTTCTCGAGCAGGCAGCATTAAAGCTGGTCGAGCGGTACGAGCCGCTCGATGCCGCCTACTACAGCTACCACAAGCGCGACTACGACAACGCGTTGCGCATTGTCCGTGCATACCTCGCCGACCAGACGAAAAACGAGAGGCAGTGGGCATTGAACTTGCTCGGATTGATCGAGCACTCGCGGAACCGTTCCGACGACGCTCTCGCGGAGAAAGGCTACAATGAAGCCATCACCGTGTTCGAGAAGTTGCGGGCCAGCGATCCGGAGTTTGCGCCGGCCTTGTATAATCTCAGCTACGTCCTGATCGACAAAGGTCACAAACATCTCGAGGACCCGGAAGTCGCACGCCAACTGTTCAGCCGCGCATACGAGATCGCGCGCGAAGGTATCAAGATCGATAAGGCTAAGGGCACGACCGCTCGAGAACAGGCGGCCGGCTACGCCACGGCCGGCCGCGCGCTCCGCTTCCTGGGCGAATGGGAGCTCACAAAGTACAAAGAAGCGCTCGGCTATTTCGACCAAAGCATCGACGCCGATCCCATGTTCCTCTTCGCATATTTGATGCAAGGCGCGATCTACAACAAGTGCGAGGAGCATGACAACGCAATTGCCAAGTACCAGCGCGCTACCGAGATGAATCCGTCCGCACAGACCTTCACGCGTGCGGGCGCCTACCTGCGCAAGCATGGTCGGCACGCCGACTCGATACCAATGTTCCGAAAGGCGGCGGAACTCAAGCCCACGGCTTACGCCTACACATACTGGGGAATGGCTGTCCGTGATGCCAGGTTACCCGGCGACGAGGCGAGAAAGCTGTTTGAAAAGGCAATCGCGACAGACCCCAAAATACCGAACGGCCACAATCAGCTCGGCCTCATGTACCTCCGAGACGAGAAATGGGCTGAGGCCGCTAAGGCGTTTGAAGAAGCAATCAAAGCCGACCCGGATTGGTCCAACTATCACTACAACCTCGGGCTTGCGCTCCGCGGCGCCCGTAGCCTTAAGGACGCCAGAAACGCCTTCAAAAGGGCGACCGAGATCTACCAGAGCCACCCCAGGTCTCAGGCAGAGCTGGACGAGTTGGAGCTTCGGGAAAAGGGACCCGAGGGCGAAGGACCCCCGAAGGTCGACCGAACCACCGTCGGCCAAGCCTATGCCCTCAGTCCCAACGCTGGTGAAGCGGGGCAGCCAAGAGGGGGTGGCAAAGGATCAACGCGAGGGCGCGTAAAAGCTTTGCGAACCAGCGCAGGAGCACGCTGAAACAGCGCTTCAGCGACACCAACATTACGCGTCGGTACGGACGCGCGCCACGAGGACAGCGGCTCGTTGCGGCGGTGCCACATGGGCACCATGAACGGCGACACGATGACCTTCCCCGCGCTCACACTTCCGACAACCGCTCCGATGACGGACAACGCGCTCAAGCAGCGAGCCGCGCAGGCGGTTTGGGGTGCCGCCGCGCCGTGGCGCGTGCGACGACGCGCAAGCTAGGAAGCGGGTACATGTGATGCTGATGAGGACCGCATGGGCCGCGGCGGCCCTGAAACTCATG
>DATGCX010000409.1:0-2026 GCA_035311445.1 Xanthobacteraceae bacterium
TTGACGACCGGCTGCTACGAGCGCGTATTCTGGCCCGATGCCAGCAAGCAATAGTGCGTGATAAGATTTGCACGCTCCGAGCAAGTCCCATGCGCAACAGCACCATCCGAGTCGCCACCTTCGCCGGTCCCGGCGCCGAGCCGGTCATCCGCTCGGTGCCCTGGCCGCAAGTCCCCGCGAACGCCGCGCTGATTCAGATCGGCGCCTGCGGAGTGTGCGGCACCGACCTTCATATCCTCAAGGGCCACTGGCCGAAGCCGTTGCCGTGGCCGTTCACCCTCGGCCACGAGCTCGGTGGCGTCATCGTCGAAAAGGGAGCAGAGTTCACCGAAGATTTCATGGGCAAGACGCTCGGCGTCGGCTCGAAGGTGATGATCCCGCCGCTGATGCCCTGCGGGCGTTGCTATTACTGCGTCCACTATCCCGAGCACGCCAACAAGTGCCTGACCCCGGTTTATTACGGGCGCTATCTCGGCTTCGACAAGCCGCCGCATTTGTGGGGCGGCTTCGCGGAATACGTCTATGTCGACCTCGACATGCTGCCGGGGACGAAAATCTACAAACTGCCCGACGACATGCCGCTGCGGCTCGGCGCGCTGTCGGAGCCGCTGACCTCCTGCATCCGTGCGTTCAACCGCGCGGCCCGCGCCGGCGGATTCACCTGGGGAGACACGGTGGTGATCCAGGGCTCGGGACCGATCGGCATTCTCGCCATCGCCGCCGCGCGCGAGATGGGCGCCGCGCGCGTGATCTGCGTCGGCGCGCCCGAAGCGCCGAGGCTCGAGCTCGCGCGCAAATTCGGCGCCGAGGCGACGGTGAACATCGAGGAGGTCAAGGATCCGGATGAGCGGATCGCGCGCGTGCGCGACATCGTCGGCGGCTTTGGCGCCGACCTCGTGATGGACTGTTCCGGCCATCCGAGCGCCGGTCCCGAGGGCATCGAGATGCTGCGCGACGGCGGCACCTATGTGGAGATGGGCCAGTTCACCGATGCCGGTTCGATCGCCACGTCCTGGCACCGCATCTGCGCCAAGGACCTCAACGTGCTGGGCTCGTGGGGCTTCACCGCCAACGACTTGCCGCTCGGCGTCGCCATGCTCGACCGCGCCCGCGACAGATATCCCTGGCTCGACATGCAGACGCTCTACCCCTTCGACGAAGACGGCGTTTCCCGCGCCGTCAAGGACGCGATGGCGATGAAGACCGTGAAGTCGACCATCGTGCCCTGGCCGGAGCTCGTGTGATCCCGGCCGCACGCCGTCCGCTCGGCCCCGCGAACGCGTTCCGATCGGGGCGTGTATTTATCTAGCAGTGGGCGACAATGATGTTTGGCCGTCAACGACCATACTGTCAAAATCGATGTCCATCTTTCCATCGACGATAGGGTCGCGTGGCAACATTTCCGAAGGCGGATACCACGGCTGCTTCTCCACGACGCCATTCTGGACCGCTTTTGCGACCAATTTTCCGATCTCTTCACCGTCCAAAGGCACCAGCTTCTTATCGCTGTCATACCTGTAAAGCTGGGGACAATAATACAAAGCATGAATCCTTGGGTCGTATCCGTCCAGAACGAGGAAGTGTTCGGGTTTAAGGAAAATATTGTACTTCGTGACGATTTTCTTTTCCAAGGTGGCTAATGCAACGCGAAGCTTTTCAGCCGATGGGCCGACGATCGTTCCAGCCTCGAGCAGGATGATCCAGTCCTTTTTTGCGATGTTGTCTGGATGGACCGGGATGTAGTGGATTGGCACGTTTCTTCGGAAGATACCCATTGTCTTACGTCTCTACTCGCAAGTTGCGCCAGGGCCGATTACGTCAGCCTACACAACAGCTTACGCCGGCACAACCGGCCAGCTGAGAGCAAAAAATGAGGCCGACGAGCAAAATCGATCAGGATGACGTGCGCCGCGGCGATGCTCATCCCTATTTGCCCACGCCAAGCACCGTTTCAACCGCATTCATGACCAGTGCTTGAGGATTTTGAAGACAATATCGTTCCATGGTCTTCGTATCTGCGAGAAGC
>DATGCX010000410.1:0-3465 GCA_035311445.1 Xanthobacteraceae bacterium
GCTCTAATCACTGTCGCGGAACTTCATTTGCGCTATACTGCGAAAATGGCAAGAACTCACAAGAAAGTAGGCTACTCACCTACGGGTAAGCTTGAGGATGTCACGCCCGATATGGCGGCACGTGGCGTCGAGGGGGCGTTCCGCATCCTGGAGGGGCGTTGGAAGATGGTGATCATCTTCCATCTGTTCGCTCGCGGTACCCTGCGCTTCTCCGAACTGGAGAAGGCTATTCCGGGTGTGTCGCAAAAAATGTTGATCCAGCAGCTCCGCGAGTTGGAGCGTGACGGCATCGTGACCCGCACCGTCTATCCGCAGGTGCCGCCAAAAGTGGAATACAATCTGACCAAGTGGGGGCAGGAGATGTGTCCCGCATTGGACTCTCTATTGGAATGGGCGGCATTGCGGCCAAAGCAATTGCGCGAGCCATCAAACAGTTGATCCATCTGCGACGACCGCTTCGGGTCAAACTGAGAAGAACTCAGCCTGAGCATATCTTGTCCGCTTTACCCCCGTTAGCGACTGAAGAGCGGACATTCGGAATCGGCAGCTTCGTGCCAGGGCACTAAATCGCTGCGCGGTCGGCCGCGAGCACTGTCCACAAGGATAGATCGACGATAGCGGGGCGAAGCGCCCTGTCTTGAGGATCGAGGTGTCATCAACCTCACCCAAGACAGGAGTCACCGATGGCCATGGATACTATCAGTGCGCTGCGCCAGCGCATGATCGAGGACATGAACTTGCGCAAGCTTGGTGCACACACGCATAAGAGCCACATCTACAGCTGCAAGCGGTTCGCTGCATTTCTGAAGCGGTCCCCTGACACGGCCACGCTTGAGGACATCCGCCTGTTCCAGCTGCACCTGGCCGAGACCGGAATGAGCATCGGCAATCGCAACCGCATCATGACCGGGGTGCGGTTCTTGTTTCGGGTGACGCTGCGGCGGCTGGACCTTGCCGCCGAGATCTACCACCTGCGCGAGCCGCAGAAGATTCCGCAAGTGGTGAGCCCAGATGAGGCACGGCGGCTGCTGGCCGGCGCGAACAGCCTCAAGGCGCGCGTGATGCTCAGTCTCTGCTACGGCTGCGGCCTGCGCGCCGGCGAGGTGGTGCGGCTGAAGGTCAAGCATATCGACAGCGCACAGCGGATCATTCGCATCGAGCAGTCCAAGGGCCGCAAGGATCGCCACGTCATGCTGTCGCCGGAGACGCTCGATCTGTTGCGGCAATGGTGGAAGGCGCGCCGCGATTTCGATGCCACAACGCCGCTTCAAGAGCGCTGGCTTTTTCCCGGCCGCAGGCGGGGAAAGCCGATGACCACCCGCCAGCTCAGCCGCCTGTTCCATGAGGCGGCCGATGCCGCCGGGATCAAGAAGAATGTGACGCTGCACGCACTGCGTCACAGCTTCGCGACCCACCTGCTCGAACGCGGCACCGATATCAGAGTCATCCAGGCGCTGTTGGGTCACGACAAATTGGACACCACAGCGCGCTACACGCGCGTCGCCACCGGCATGATCGCCAACGTCGAAAGCCCGCTCGATCTGCTGGCGCAGCCGCGCAAGAAGCCCAGAAAGCGCAGGGAAGACCGGCCGCTGGCGTAACCGCCCTGCGGTCATGTCCCGTCCAGCGCTGGAGGTTGCGGATATCTTCCGCGATCACGGGACGGCGTGGCGTTCTGCCAATGCCGGACACGTCAGCCGCGACCAAATGAAGGTTATGTCGGCCATCGAGCGCTGCCGCACGGCGGCGCTCGGCGGCCATGTCGCGCGCTGCGAGAACTGCTCGCACACCCTCATCGCCTACAACTCCTGCCGCAACCGGCATTGCCCAAAGTGTCAGGGCGCCGCAGCCAAGCAATGGCTCGCCGAGCGCGAGGCCGAGCTGTTGCCCGTGCCCTACTTCCACGTGGTGTTTACCCTGCCGGGTCCGATCGCCGATATCGCCTACCAGAACAAGGCCGTGATCTACGATCTCTTGTTCAAGGCGGCGGCCGAGGCCACGCTCACGATTGCTGCTGATCCCAAGCACCTGGGCGCCAGCATCGGCATCACCGCCGTGCTCCACACTTGGGGCTCGGCGCTCACCCATCATCCACACGTGCACATGATCGTGCCAGGTGGCGGCATCGCGCTGGATGGCCAGCGCTGGATCGCGTGCCGTGCTACCTTCTTCCTCCCCGTTCGCGTGCTGTCGCGTCTGTTCCGCCGCCTCTTCCTGAAGATGCTCACGATGGCGCACGCGGCTGGCCGCCTCGCGTTCTTCGGCGACCACGTCGCACTCGCGGACAGAAAAGCATTCGCAGCCTTCCTGGCGCCGCTGCGCAAGGCCGAGTGGGTGGTCTATGCCAAACAGCCGTTCGCCGGGCCACAAGCCGTGCTCGCCTACTTGTCGCGCTACACCCACCGCGTCGCCATCTCCAATCGCCGGCTGATCTCAGTCGACGAGACCGGCGTCACCTTCAAGTGGAAGGACTACCGGATCGACGGACCCGCTCGCTACAAGACCATGACGCTGCCCACGCACGAGTTCATCCGGCGCTTCCTGATGCACGTGCTGCCCAAGGGCGTGCACCGCATCCGTCACTACGGGCTATTCGCCAATGGCAATCGCGCCGCCAACATCGCGCGGGCGCGCGAGTTGCTTGCCGTGCCATCCGGCATGACAGAGCCAGAGACGGACGCTTCCTCCGAGACTGATCAACTGCGGATGCTGGCAACGCCGTGCCCGTGCTGCGGTGGCCGCATGATCATCGTCGAGACCTTCGCGCGCGGCTACGAGCCAAAGCACCGCCCCACACCTATGGCACCAGCGATCAGGATCGACACCTCCTGATGCTGTCACCATCGATCCACAAGCGCAGCGACGCTCGCCTTTCTTGCTGGCTCTTAGTCGGCAGCGCCCACGCTCGTCTCGCGCCGCTGGCCTCGCCCGCAATTGCACCGCCAATCTTGCCCCGCAACCTGCGCTCGCCCCGTTCACGCGTGCGCGCACAGCCATGCTTCGCAGCAAAGCGATCCGAGCAAATCCGTCGGCCCAACTTTCTGCAGCCCTACGCCGCCGTCAAATCCCCATAGAGCCCGCTGCACCGCCCGTGCCCCACCCACCGCGATTTCGTGCCTTGGCGCTTTTCGGACGTCGGCCGCATCAGCGCGTGGAAGAGCTCGTCATTGCCGGCGTCCGAAAACCTGCACATAACCGGTCGTGAGCAGATGCAGCAAGAACGTCGTCAATGCGCCGTTATTCGATCACCTCGTCGGCGAAGATGTAGAGCTGCGCCGGAATGGTCAGGCCGAGCTCGTCGGCAGTCGTGCGGTTGGGGCCGCACGCTGGCACTGCGTTCGTTATGTGATGGCCATCACAAAAAAGCGCTTTTCATTCCCGAACTGCGCAAAAAGAACCGGATCATTCCTGACTGCACCCGCTCTGGCCGGAATAAGCAGCGACCTGATGCAGTCTCAGGAGGCG
>DATGCX010000411.1:0-2756 GCA_035311445.1 Xanthobacteraceae bacterium
TGAGAAGGGCATCGAAGCCACGTTGGAGGAGGCGGTAGATACGCCCATGTTGCGCGCTCTCCGGCTTGAGCAGGCGGGAGCACATCATCGGCGTCAGCGTCAATGCGATCACTAGCGAGAGTAGAAGGGCCACGCTCACGGCGACGGCGAATTCACGGAATAGCGCTCCGACATAACCGCTCATGAGAAAGAGTGGAATGAAGACGGCAAGGAGCGAGAGCGTAATCGAGATGATGGTGAAGCCGATTTCGCCGGCGCTTTTGAGGGCGGCCTCCAACGGCGAGAGTCCCTCTTCCAGATGGCGCACGGTATTCTCGATCACCACCACGGCATCGTCGACCACAAAGCCAGTCGCGATCGTCAAAGCCATCAAGGAGAGATTATCGAGGCTGTAGCCCAGCTCGTACAGCACCGCGAAGGTGCCGATCAACGACAGCGGCACGGTGACGGCGGGAATGATCGTTGCCCACAAGTTGCGTAGGAAGAGAAAGATGACCATCACCACCAGGACGACCGAAAGGACCAGCGTGAACTGCACGTCGGCGACGGAGGCGCGGATGGTCTCGGTTCGGTCCGAAACGGTCTCGATCTTGATGTCCGACGGGATCGACGCCTGCAGCACCGGCATCATTGCTTTGATGCGGTCGACCGTGGCGATTACGTTGGCGCCGGGCGAGCGCTGGATCGGCAGGATGATGGCGCGCTTCTTGTTGTACCAGGCGGCGATCAGATTGTTTTCGGGCCCGTCGATCGCCTTTCCCACATCCTTGACCCGCACCGGCGAGCCGTTGCGGTAGGCGAGGATCAAGTCATTATAGCCCTCGGGTTTGAGCAGTTGGTCGTTGGTGTTGAGCGTATAGCTCTGGCGCGGGCTGTTGAGCGTGCCTTTCGGGAGATCGACATTGGCCAGGCTGACCACGCTGCGCACGTCTTCGAGGCTCAGCCCGCGCGCCGCCAGCGCCTGAGGATCGAGCTCGATGCGGACGGCCGGTTTTTGCCTTCCGGCGACGCCAACCAGCCCGACGCCGGATATCTGCGAGATCTTTTGCAACAGAATGTTTTCCGCATAGGCGTCGACGGTCGTGAGCGGCAGCGTGTCCGAAGTTATTGCAAGCACGAGGATCGGCGTGTCGGCCGGATTCACTTTGTTGATCGTAGGGGGGTACGGCATGTTGGGCGGCAGATAGGCACTCGCCGCGTTGATGGCGGATAGCGTGTCGGATACGCATCCATCGATCTGCCGGCTCAAATCGAACTGCAGCGTGATCTGCGTGTAGCCCAGCGCGCTCGACGAGGTCATCTGGGTGAGGCCCGGGATCTGGCCGAACTGCGTCTCGAGCGGCGTTGCCACCGAGGACCCCATGGTTTGCGGATCGGCGCCGGGCAGCTGTGCCGTCACCTGAAGGGTCGGATAGTTCACGTTTGGCAGCGCCGCGATCGGCAGCAGCGGGTAGGCCGCGAGCCCGCCTAACAATAGCCCGACCATCAGCAGCGCCGTGGCGATCGGACGCGCGATAAAGGGTGCGGAGATATTCATGGAATTGGCGTCCGCTGCGCGTCCTGCGCCGCCGCATCCTCTGCCGCCTTGCCCTGCAGGATGGTCACGTGGATGCCCGGCTGCAGCTTGTATTGCCCGTCGACGACCACCTGCTCGCCCGCTACGAGACCGGAGTCGATGAGGGCTTGCCCGCCGCTCACCTGGGCGACTTTGACCGGCCGCACTGCGACCGTGCTATCGGCGTTGATCACGTAGACGTAGGCGCCCTGTGGACCCTGCTGCACCGCCGGCGCCGGCACCGTCAACCCGTTCTGCCGCGTATCGAGAAGCAGCCACGCATTTATGAGCTGTCCGGGCCACAGCCGATGCGCTTTATTTGGAAAGTTGGCTCTCAGCCGGACACTGCCTGTCGTCTGCACGATTTCGTTGTCGATGAAATCGAGGCTGCCTTCATCGAGCTTCATCGTGTTGTCTTGGCTGTAAGCTTCTACTTTGAGTGCGCCGTTGGCCAAGTGCTGTTGAATCTGCGGCAGGCTCGTTTCCGGCAGCGTGAAGATCACCGAGATCGGCTCGAGCTGCGTGACCACGACCAGGCCATTCGGGTCAGTGGGATGAATGATGTTGCCGATGTCGATCTGTCGTATGCCGGTGACGCCGTCGATGGGCGAGGTGAGCTGCGTGTAGCTCAGTTGCGTTTGCGCCCATGAGATCATCGCCTCGTCGGCCTTGATTGCGGCATTGAGTTGCGCGACCTGCGCGGTCTGGGTCTCGACCAACTGCGGAGTGGCCCAGCCTTCATTGCCCAATGTCGTGTAGCGTTTGAGATTGGCTTGCGCGTTCGTGAGTTGGGCCTCATCGCGGGCGCGGTTGGCGTTCGCCTGTTCGAGCTGCGCCTGATATGGACGCGGATCGATCTCGGCGAGCAGGTCGCCGGTCTTTACGCCCTGCCCCTCGGTGAAATTGATTTTTGTAATCTGCCCCTGGATCTGGCTGCGGACGATCACGGTATTGTAGGCGATCACCGTGCCGACGCCTTGCAGATAGATGGGTACGTCGTGGCTGATGACGGTACCGGCAACGACTGGAACGGTTGGGACTGCCGGCGTGCGCGCCGAGGCCGGCGTGCGAGCCGAGGCCGGCTCGAATGGAAAGCGGTGCGTGACGACTAGCGCGCCGACGAGCGCGGTGACGGCAACCGCCATCGCGGAAACGATCACCTTGCGTCGCATTGGATGCTCTCCAACAGGCGCTTGCGCAT
>DATGCX010000412.1:0-2258 GCA_035311445.1 Xanthobacteraceae bacterium
GTTGGTGGGGGAGCAAGGCCGTATCATCCGCCGCTATAGCAGTAATCAGCCAAAGACCTCGTTTGGTTCGCCGTTGCCAATCGAACAGCACTGGCTCAAGTACCATGGTCTCCCCGCTCCCGCCGAACAGTTGCTCGACGACAAAAACGAATCCTTCATCGATTCAGTCTTGGACTACATGTCCGACTGCTCGGCGCCGGTTATGGCTGCCGAGCTGAGCATTGACCCGGTGTGGGGTCGCAATTGGCCTTGGCCATTGCAGATACGGGGTAACGCGCTGATTGCTCGCACAGCCGCGGGTGTTCAGCAGAGCGTGCTACGTGGATGCTACGATTTCGCGATTTAGGGTAGCGCCCAGGAATCGTCGCCCGTCAAATGGCCAGCCCGCGGGCATGGGACACACATTTGGCCACCACGTCGACGAAGAATCTGCTTCTCGAAGCCTGTGCCCGTTGGCTGGCCGGTTTTCCACGCTTAGCCGCGACGGCACGCGTCTGCTCGGCTACCCGGATGCAACGACCCATCAAAAGCCTTTGATCTGGCCGCTGCGCCGGCCGTGTCCTCACGGATTATATTGCCCCATCACAACCCCAACACCCTTCCCGGCAAATCGAACTCCGCGACAGCTCGAGCGGTGTCCAGCAGTTCGAGACCCATCCACGGCAACAAGTAGAAGATGACGCATCCCGTACCGCCGTGCCATGGGCTGTGCCTCAGCCGAGTCATGGGGTTAGCGTGCTGGACTCAAAGCTCGGTCCCGCGGGTGCCACCATCGGCCCGCGATGACGACGCCGTCCGAGAATATGCGCTTGTCGCCGGTCATGTGCTCGCCGACGACGTCGACATAGTCGAACTCACCGCTCTTGATTGAAAGGATGGTGGCGTCGCCGATGCTTCCGACCTTCAGGGTCCCGAGTTCCGGCCGCTTCAGGGCCATGGCGGCGTTCAGCGTGGTCGCTGCGATGATATCGCGAAGCGGCATCCCCATGCACAGAAACTTCGATAGCGTCGTCACCTGGTCGAAGGCCGGGCCGTTGATGCACAGGGCGTGGACATCCGAGGAGATCGTGTCCGGATAAAAGCCGTTGGCCAGCATGCCGCGCGCAGTCTTGAATGCGAACGAGCCCTTACCGTGGCCGATGTCGAACTTTACGCCGCGCGCCCGCGCGCGCAGCACCGCATCCTTGATCTTGCCCTGATGGTCGATTGGCGCATTGGGGAACGGGCGGAACGCGTGGGTCAGAACATCGCCGGGGCGCAGCCGTTCCAGGACTTCCTCGTAGCTCGGCGGCGGAATGTCGATGTGGCACATCAGCGGCATGCCGGCCTCGCTCGCTGCCTGCAGAGCGATGTCGAGCGGCGCAGTACCCGATCGACCGCTCGCGCGCTGCCCGACCCGCACCTTGATCCCGACGATCACATCGCGATTGGCCTCGGCGACCTCAACCGCCTCCGACGGCGCCATCAGGCGAAGCTCCTCGCTTTCGCCGACCATCACGGTTTTCGAATACGCAAAGATGCCGGCGAATGAGACGTGCAGATAAGCGAGGATGCGCACAGCGCTTCGTTCGATGACGTGCGTGCGAAAGCCCGCGAAGTTGCCCGGCCCGGCGCTGCCGGTGTCGATGCACGTGGTCACGCCGCTCAAGCGGCAGAATTGCTCCGCGTCGATGCCGAGCGATGTGCCGCCCCAATAGACATGGGTGTGGAGGTCGATGAGGCCGGGCGTCACGATATGGCCTGACACGTCGAGCACCTCGGTCGCGGCGCCCGCCGCGAGTTCCGGACCGATTGCAGCAACCTTGCCACCTGTGAAGCCGATATCCGCGACCGCATCGAGGTGCTGCGACGGGTCGATGATACGCCCGCCCTTGAGGATGAGATTCATGGCGCTGCTCTCACGTTGACGACCTACGGGCGGATTAGGCGAAGCCGTGATCGGCCGCATCCGCCGCGACGCAATACGCTGCCCTATTGCGCCCTATGCTCTGCGCACGACCCGATCACATCTTTCTCGACGGCGCAACTTTGCGTACATTTTGAAAATAGACCGCCGGGTCGATGCCGTCCGTCGGCGTGAGATTGGCCCGTTAGGGTCATTTTTGAGGAGACCACCCCATTCCGGCACGGAACTTGCCCGCCATGCGAGCTGGCAACCGGACCAGGAGGACCCATCATGGATCGAAGAGCATTCCTGAAATCGACGGCCGCCGCCGGCGCCCTCTCCGCAGCGGGTTGCTTTGCCACGCCCGCGATCT
>DATGCX010000413.1:0-44280 GCA_035311445.1 Xanthobacteraceae bacterium
TCGAGCCGGACCAGAAGCTGGTGTGGACCTATTTCGAGGCCATGGTCCCGGAGCGCATGCCGAAATCGCTGCTGGTGATCGGTTCCGGCGCCATCGGCATCGAGTTCGCCTCGTTCTATCGCACCTTCGGGACAGAACTGACGGTGGTCGAGGTGCTGCCGCAAATCCTCCCCGTTGAGGATGCCGAGATCGCCGGCCTCGCCCGCAAGGCGTTCGAGAAGCAGGGCATCAAGATTTTCACAGGCGCCAAGGTGACCCGCCTCGACAAGAAGCCCGATAGCGTTACAGCGACCATAGATGATGGCAAAGGCGGTACCCAGACACTTACCGTCGAACGCGTCATTTCGGCAGTCGGCGTCACCGGTAATGTAGAAAATCTTGGCCTTGAACGGCTTGGCGTCAAAATCGACCGCGGCGCCATCGAGATCGACGGTTATGGCCGCACCAATGTTCGCGGCATTTATGCCATCGGCGACGTTGCCGGTCCGCCGCTGCTCGCCCACAAAGCGGAGCATGAGGGCGTCGTCTGTGTCGAGGCCATCAAGGGCCTCAAGCCGCATCCCCTGGACAAGCTGAAGATCCCCGGCTGCACGTATTGTGCGCCACAAATCGCGTCAGTCGGCCTCACCGAAGCGGCCGCAAAAGAGAAAAAGCTCGACATCCGGGTGGGCCGTTTTCCCTTCATCGGCAACGGCAAGGCGATCGCCCTCGGCGAGGACCAGGGACTCGTCAAGGTGATCTTCGAAAAGACGACCGGCCAACTCCTCGGCGCCCACATGATCGGGGCGGAGGTGACGGAGCTGATCCAGGGCTATGTGGTGGCCATGAACCTGGAAACCACCGAGGAAGAGCTGATGCACACCGTCTTCCCGCATCCGACGCTGTCGGAAATGATGAAGGAAGCCGTGCTCGACGCCTACGGGCGCGTGCTAAATATGTAGGGACATGTATCAGCTTCTCGAAGTTAATTGCGCAAAACCGAACTCTCTTCTAGGAGATCCGGAAGCCGCTCATATATTTGCGCAAGTTCCATAATCGAATCTGTCGCTATCTTTTCCACCTCGGCGTACGGACTTCCATCAGGCGCAAAGGGAGTTACGGAAGCGATGTGATATTTCGCTGCCAATTGAGCAATGTTTGCGAGCAGCGCCGCTTCAGCAGAAGGAAAGAAGCAACCGGCCCCGCAAGCGCTTTCGCCGACTCCAAGTCTATCATCATTTTCAGCCTCACAGTTTATGCAAAGGATGCGCATGCGCCGTAATTAGCGCTGCTCTTCAACTCCGCACCTTCACATAACTGCCGGGCGCGTCCTCGATCGGCGCCAACACGCCGCCGCCGGGTGGGCGGGCATCGACCTCCGCGTCGTCGTGCCCCTTGATCCAGGCGAACCAATCGGGCCACCACGATCCGCGATGCTCGGTTGCTTTGCCGAGCCATCCTTCGAGGTCTTCGCCGTGCGGCGTGTCGCCTGTCCAATACTGGTATTTCGCCCTGGCGGGCGGATTGACCACGCCGGCGATGTGGCCCGACCCGGACAGGACGTATCGCATCGGGCCGCCGAACGATGACGAACCGAGATAGACCGATTTTGCCGGCGCGATGTGGTCCTCGCGGGTCGCAAGATTATATACGGGAATCCGGACCCGCTTGAGATCGATAGTGACGTCGTCGATGGTCAACCTGCCCTTGGTGATGTTGTTGTCGAGATAGCAGTTGCGCAAATAATACGAATGATTGGCCGCCGGCATGCGCGTCGCGTCCGAATTCCAGTACAAGAGATCGAACGCGAAGGGTGCCTCGCCTTTAAGATAAGTGTTGACGACGTACGGCCAGACCAGATCGTTCGAGCGCAACAGGTTGAAGGCCGTCGCCATTTTGGAGCCTTCGAGATAGCCGCGCTCGGTCATATGGCGCTCGACGGCGGCGACCTGTTCCTCGGTCGCAGCGAATACCTTGAGATCGCCCGCATAGGTGAAGTCGACCTGGGTGGTAAGGAACGTCCCCGAGGCGATGCGGTCGTCCTTCTTTTCCACCATGTAGGCGAGCGCGACAGCGAGCAGCGTCCCGCCGACGCAGTAGCCGACCGCGTTCACCCTGTCTTCGCCGGTAAGCTTGGCCACGACGTCGAGCGCTTCAAGGGGACCTTCGCGTATATAGTCGGCAAAGCCCTTTTGGGCGAGGCTCTGGTCCGGGTTGATCCACGAAATCACGAATACCGTCAGGCCCTGATCGACGCACCACTTGATGAAGGATTTTTCCGGCGTCAGATCGAGGATGTAATATTTGTTGATCCAGGGCGGAACGATCAGCAGCGGCCGCTTCAGCACGCGTTCGGTCGACGGCGTGTACTGGATAAGCTGCATCAAGGCGTTCTGATAGATCACCTTGCCTGGCGTGATCGCGAGGTTACGGCCGACCTCGAATTTCGACATGTCGGACTGGCGGATTTTCAATTCGCCGCCGCCTGCTTCGATGTCCTCGGCCAGCATATGGGCTCCGCGGACGAGATTCTCAGCGCTCTGGCTCAAGGTGGCGCGCAACAGTTCGGGATTGGTGAACATGAAATTCGAGGGCGAGATCGCGTTCACAATCTGGCGAATATAGAATTCCGCCTTCTGGCGTACCGCGGGGTCGAGTTGATCGGCGCGCTCGACGAGGTATTTCGCCCAGTCGGCAATGAGCAGATAGGCCTGCTTCAGAAAGTCGAAATATTGGTTCGACGACCATTCCGGATCGTTGAATCGTTTGTCGCGTGGGTCGGGTTTGACGACCGGGCTGGCTGCCTCGCCGGCAAGCCGGCGGGAGGCGCAGGCAACCAGATCGAGGAGGCTCTTGCCGAGGCGCGTCTGCATCTCGAGGGTGCGCTGCGGGTCCGCGTACCAGTATTCGGCAACTTGGCCCAGTGTCTTGACGGCGTCTGCCACCTCGTCGGAATAACCCAACTTCTGGGTGCCGTCTTCGCGTGGCTTGAGATAGGCGGCGACCGCGCGGCCCCCTTCCTCGACCAGCCGGGCCAAGTTCCTCGTCAGCGCCTCCACGTCGATGTTGCTCGGATAGGTGGCTGCCGGCACTGCCTGTATTCCGGCAGCCGGACTCAGCGGCGCGTCGATTGGTGGCGGCGCCTGCTGAGCTACCGGGGCCGCCGGCGCAGCGGCGGCGGGCGGTGCCGGCGAATCGGGCAACCGGTCGCGTGGCTCGAGCGGGACGATCGATGCAGGGGCGGCCTTGAGCTTGCGCCGGCGCGACGGCCCTGATTCTGGAGGTCGGCTCCGGGGCCTGTGTGGCTGCGCCATCTTGGATTTTTCCTCCGTGCTTTGTACATATTAACTGGATAATGCGCCGCCGCTATTCTACCATCTCCGTAGTCCCCGTGAATTTGCTCCAGCGATCATGATCTTACTCTGTCCGGTAAAGATGTCGAAGGCGCGAAGTTGCAAACCGACGAATCGCCGGACGTGGCAGGCCGCCGCCGGACTGGCGCTGATGTTCAGTGGCTCCATCTTTCTGGCATCCTGTTCTACGGCCCTGTCGGAGTTACCAACTCAAGCCGGCGGGCTGCCGGCCGGAACTCCCGGGCGTCCGGCTGTCGCACCCGAGTACCCGGCTGTCCATGACATGCCACCATCGCGCGCCGCCGCGGTATTGACCGAGGAGGAGCGAAAGAAAGTGGAGGCCGAACTTGCCGCCATGCGCGCCGCGCAGGCAAAGCGCGCCAAGGCAAAGGGGGAACCGGAGTAACCGGCACCGCGGCGAAGCCAGGGCAGAATCCTGCTGCGGATCGCCGATCCCGTGATAAGAAGCCGTCACGAAACGCTTCGGGCGCTTGCCGATCGACTTCGCCGCTGGGGGTCGGCAGGACGTGGGTGGCGGGGCAAACGGAGCCGGTTCCTTTCAGGTTATGGCCGGGCTCATCCTGGCCATCCCGATAATCGGCACTCATCGTTCTGATCGAGATCGCTGGGACAAGAGGCGATGACGAGTTGGCCGCGATGGTGTCCGCCCGTTACCGGATATTCGGGCAGGAGATTGGAAACATGGAAGAATTTCACCGCATCCGACGGCTGCCGCCGTATGTTTTCGAACAGGTGAACCGTGCCAAGGCGGCGGCCCGCAATGCGGGGGCGGACATCGTCGATCTCGGTATGGGCAACCCCGACCTGGCGGCGCCGGCTCATGTCATCGAGAAACTCAAGGAGACCGTCGGTCGTCCCCGCACCGATCGCTATTCGGCCTCAAAGGGTATCCTAGGGTTGCGCCGTGCTCAGGCTGCTTACTATGCGCGTCGCTTCGGCGTGAAGCTCAACCCCGACACTCAGATCGTTACCACATTGGGGTCCAAGGAAGGCTTTGCGAATGTTGCGCAGGCTATTACGGCGCCCGGCGACGTCGTTCTCGTTCCCAATCCGAGTTATCCTATTCATGCGTTTGGTTTCCTGATGGCCGGGGGGGTAATTCGCTCTGTGCCGTCAGACCCGACGCCGTTGTTTTTCGAGGCGCTGGAACGCGCCTGCATGCATTCGATTCCAAAGCCGCTGGCGCTTGTCGTGTGCTATCCGGCGAATCCAACCGCCGCGGTCGCCGATCTCGAGTTCTACCGGGACGTTATTGCGTTTGCGAAGAAGCACAATCTGATCGTGCTGTCGGACCTAGCTTATGCGGAAGTCTATTTCGACGATCATCCGCCGCCCTCGGTTCTCCAGGTGCCCGGCGCCATGGACGTAGCCGTCGAGTTCACCTCGATGTCGAAGACCTATTCGATGCCGGGTTGGCGTATCGGCTTTGCGGTGGGTAACGAGCGACTCGTCGCGGCGCTTGCCCGGGTCAAATCCTACCTCGACTACGGCGCGTTCACGCCAATCCAGGTCGCTGCCACAGCGGCCCTGAACGGGCCTGATGATTGCATTCGCGAGACGCGCGATACCTATAAACGACGGCGTGACGTGCTGGTCGAAAGTTTCGGCCGGGCCGGCTGGGACATTCCGGCGCCGCGCGCCTCGATGTTCGCCTGGGCGCCGTTGCCGGAGCCATTCCGCACTCTCGATACTGTCGAGTTCTCTACTTTGTTGATCGAAAAGGCCGAGATTGCGGTTTCGCCCGGCATCGGATTCGGCGAACATGGTGAGGGCTTCGTGCGCATCGCTCTGGTCGAGAACGAGCAGCGCATCCGTCAAGCCGCCCGCAACCTGCGTCGCTTCCTTGAAACCGGCCCAGAAAAGTTGCACAACGTCGTTCCTCTCGCAAAGCGGCGCTGAGCGGCGCAATCGTATTTGATTTTACGCATGGTCTTGCCCAGCAATCGGCAGCTTTTCGGGATCATGCGCTGTCTTCTGGCGAACGATAAATGAATGCCCCCTTGAAAGCGGGTCTTGCCGGGCTTGGCACGGTCGGTTCCGCCGTTGTGCGTCTTATCACACAGCAGCGCGACTTGATCGAGGCCCGCTGCGGGCGGGGAATCGAGATCGTCGCTGCCACTGCGCGCACGCCCGACAAGAAGCGCGACCTCGGCCAAGCTCAACTGCGTTGGGTCAGCGACCCGCTGACGCTTGCGGCCGACAACGATATTGATGTGTTCGTGGAGTTGATGGGCGGCGACGGCGATCCGGCTAAGCGTGCGGTTGAGACGGCGCTTGCAGCAGGCAAATCCGTGGTGACGGCCAACAAAGCGCTGCTGGCCCGGCATGGTGTCGCGCTTGCGGCTCTTGCCGAACAGCACGACGTCGCACTGAATTTCGAGGCCGCGGTCGGCGGCGTCATTCCGATCGTGAAGACGCTGCGCGAGAGTCTGTCCGGGAACTCGTTTGCGCGCGTCTATGGCATCCTCAACGGGACCTGCAATTACATCCTCACCCATATGGAGCAGGAAAAGCTCTCCTTCGCCGAATGTCTCAAGGACGCGCAACGGCTCGGTTATGCGGAGGCCGATCCGACTTTCGACGTGGACGGTTTCGATACCGCGCAAAAACTCGCGATCATTGCCAGCCTGGCGTTCGGCACGCGGGTCAATCCAGATGCGGTGTATGTCGAAGGCATTTCCACGATCACACCCGAAGATCTCGACGCCGCCGACGCCCTTGGCTATCGGGTCAAGCTGCTCGGTGTTGCCATGCGCACCGCGCAGGGAATCGAGCAACGGGTTCATCCCACCATGGTGCCAAAAGAGACGCCCATCGCTCAGGTGATGGGCGTGACCAACGCGGTCTCACTCGACGCCGATGGTATCGCGCCGATCACGCTGGTTGGGGCGGGGGCAGGCGGCGCCGCGACAGCCTCGTCGGTGGTCGCTGATCTCGGCGACATTGCGCGCGGTATGCGCACAGCAACTTTCGGACGCCCGGCGAGCCGGCTCGCGGACTGTCATCGCATTCCGATGCAGCGCCATGAGGGAGGCTACTATATCCGCCTGCTTGCGCTCGACCGGCCTGGCACCTTTGCGACCATTGCAAAGCATTTGGCTGACGAGAAGATCTCGCTTGAATCGATCGTGCAACGGCATGCCGGAGGCCGGCCCCATGGCGGCGACGATCCGAGAAGTCCCGCGACGCCCGCGCCGGTGATCCTGATCACCTATGCGACGACCGAGGACGCGGTGCGCCGCGCGTTGAACGCCATCAAGAATGAAGGCGTTGTAGCGGGGCAGCCGCAAGTCATTAGAATCGAGAAGAATTGATTTTTCTGTCGAGATTGAGGAGTTGTCTATGTCGAGCCACAGCAAATCGAGCCTTCCGCTCGATCGAATTCTGTCACTGGAGATCGCTCGGGTGACCGAACGCGCTGCGGTGGCAGCGGCAAAACTGTGCGGTCGCGGCAACGAGAAGGCGGCGGATCAGGCGGCAGTCGACGCCATGCGTCGGGAAATGAACAAACTGTCGATTGCCGGAACTATCGTAATCGGCGAGGGCGAGCGCGACGAGGCGCCGATGCTGTTCATCGGCGAAAAGATCGGATCCGGGCAGGGCCCCCAGGTCGACATCGCGGTCGATCCGCTCGAAGGCACCACCTTATGCGCCAAGAACATGCCGGGAGCGATTGCCACAATGGCAATGGCCGAAGGCGGCACGCTGCTCAACGCGCCGGACGTCTACATGGAAAAAATCGCCATCGGTCCCGGCTATGAAAAGGGCGTGGTTGATCTCGACGCGCCCGCCGAGGAGAATATCCGCGCGCTGGCCGCCGCCAAGGGAGTCAACCCTGAGGACATCACGGCGCTCATTCTGGATCGGCCGCGCCATGCCGACCTCATCGCCGCGGTTCGTAAGGCGGGCGCGTCGGTGCGGCTCATTACCGACGGCGACGTTGCGGGGGTCATCCACACGGCCGATCCGGAATCGACGGGCATCGACATCTATGTCGGGATCGGCGGCGCGCCCGAAGGCGTGCTCGCGGCCGCGGCACTCGCCTGCATTGGCGGCCAGTTCCAGGGCCGGCTGGTCCTCGACACGGAAGAAAAGCGCAGCCGCGCCGCCAAGATGGGCATCAACGATCCGTGCAAAAAGTACCAGATGGAAGACATGGTGAAGGGGGATTGCCTCTTCGCCGCAACCGGAGTCACCACCGGCTCGATGCTCAGGGGGGTGCGGTTTCGCGAGGGTCTGATCGAGACCGAAACGGTCGTGATGCGCTCGGTCACCGGCACGGTGCGCTGGATACGCGCCGAGCACCGCCAGTTTGGCAAGTTTCATCTGGAGTGAATTGTAGAATTGTAGGATGGGTTGAGCGCAGCGAAACCCATCAGGGCGTGCCGCGCTTAAGCGCCGTTGATGGGTTTCGCTGCGCTCAACGCATCCTTGCTACACGAGCACGCGTTGGCGCATCGCGTTGGGGGGACGCGGCATGATGATCCCGATTTCGAACCGTCATTTCCTTGGCGTCGAGCGATCGGCAACCGGGCGGGCGTGGCGCGACCGCCTCGACGATCACGGTAGTGCGCTTTCGCTCGCAATCGCCCAACGTCAGGGCGTGCCGGATCTGCTCGCTCGCATTTTGGCGGCACGCAATGTGGATGTCGATGGCGTTGCGGCGTATCTCGATCCCACCGTCAAACGGCTTATGCCGGACCCCGACGTCATCACGGACATGGTGCCGGCCACGAACCGCATTGCCGACGCCATCGTGCATGGCGAGCGCATCGCCATCTTCGGCGACTACGACGTGGACGGCGCGACATCGGCCGCTTTGCTCGCAAGCTTTCTGCGCATCGGTGGTATCGACCCGATGATCCATATTCCGGATCGCATTTACGAGGGCTATGGTCCAAATAATGAGGCGATCGGTGTGCTCGCCGCCCGCGGTGCCAAGGTTCTGGTGACGGTCGATTGCGGTACTACGAGTCCAGAGCCGCTCACCGAGGCGAGGCGACTCGGCCTCGATACGGTTGTGATAGACCACCATCAGGCCGACGAGGTGCTTCCGCCCGCAACGGCAGTCATCAATCCAAACCGACTTGACGATCTGTCGGGGCTCGGCCATCTCGCGGCGGTTGGGCTCGTTTTCCTCACCGTGGTGGCGATCAACCGGGAGCTCCGCCGCCGCGGCTTCTGGAACGCCACGCGGCCTGAACCGGATCTGATGGAACTCCTTGACCTGGTGGCGCTCGGCACCGTTGCGGACGTAGTGGCGCTCAAGGGGCTCAATCGTGCCTTCGTTGCCAAGGGTCTCATCGCAATGCGCCGACGCGAGCGCGTCGGCCTGACGGCGCTGATGGACGTCGCGCGGCTGACCGGGCCGCCAGACCCGTGGCATCTCGGCTTCATGCTGGGGCCGCGCATCAATGCGGGCGGCCGCATCGGGCGGGCCGACCTCGGCGCGCAGCTGCTCCTATGCACCGATTCAACCGAGGCGGCAGCGCTCGCGGCCCAGCTCGATCACCTCAACCGTGAGCGCCAGGCAATCGAGCTCGCGGCTGTCGCCGAGGCGGAAGCGGAGGCCATGGCCGCGCTCGGCGTCGAGGAGAAAGGTGCCGCAGTGGTTACGGCGTCGCCACGCTGGCATCCGGGCGTCGTCGGGCTGGTGGCGGCACGGCTCAAGGAGCGGTTCGGCAGGCCGGCCTTCGCGATCGCACTCGGACCTGGCGACGTCGGCACTGGCTCGGGACGCTCCATCGCCGGTGTCGATCTCGGCCGGGCGGTGCGCCACGCCGTCGCCGGCGGGTTGCTGATAAAGGGCGGCGGCCACGCCATGGCCGCAGGGGTGACGCTCCGCAAGGATGAGCTCGGGGCGTTCCGCGCGTTTATGGAGAGCAATTTGCGTGCCGACGTCGAAACGGCGCGGCGCGACGATGCTCTGCTGGTCGACGGCGCATTGACGGCACGGGGGGCAACCGCCGAACTATTTGCAATACTCGCAAGTGCGGGCCCGTTCGGCGCTGGCAACCCGGAGCCGATCATCGCGCTTCCGGCCCACGCCGTTGCCCATGTGGAAGAGATCGGTCAGGCCCACATGCGCGCGCGGTTACAATCTGGCGATGGTGCGACCATCAATGCCATTGCGTTCCGCGCCGCCGGGCAAAAGCTCGGAGCGGCGTTGCTCAAAAACCGCGGCCACGCCGTTCATGTTGCCGGCATGCTCTCGCTCGATCGCTGGCAGGGCGGTGAGCGCGTACAGTTGCGGATGATCGACATGGCATCAGCCGACCCGGTGGAGCGGCTGCGCCCTTGAGACAGGGTGATCGCGAGTGGCGCCGCGCCAACAATGGACTCGTGCCGACGGAGGGATGATTGATGTAGGGGCGACCCTTGTGGTCGCCCCTGTTGGCGAATGGGGGCGACCCACAAGGGTCGCCCCCATTGGCGCTAACTTAACGCTGTGCTGTGCCGCTGGGACTCCCTCCCCCTTGTGGGGGAGGGTTGGGGTGGGGGGGCGCGGCACGCGGCACAGCCTTGCTCCATTCCTCGACCCCCACCCCCGACCCCTCGCCACAAGGGGAGGGGAGGAGTTCGCGGCGCCGTTGCAGCGTAAGTTAGCGCAAATGAGGGTCGCTCCTACAGCGCACGATGTGCGAGGACGCCGCTTATGTGGCTGTCCCACCAGATTGGCTAAAACGATCGACAGAGATTCATGCGCCGCCGATTTTCATAAAGCGCAAACAGCCGGGCCAATCATGCATCCGAGATTGATCCGATATCCCGTTCTTGTTTGGCCGGCGTAATCGCAACCGACTCCCCGCATCCGCAAGCCGAAGTCTGGTTCGGATTATTGAAGACAAACCCAGAGGAAAATCTGTCGACTCGAAAATCCATTTCGGTGCCCAGGAGGAACAGCACGGCCTTCGGATCAATGAAAAGGCGTACGCCTTTGTCGTCGACGATCTCGTCGCGTGGATCCAAAGTCTCGGCGTATTCCATTGTGTAAGACATGCCGGCGCAGCCGCCGTTCTGCACGCCCACACGGACACCGGCAATCGGCCGCTCCGATTTGCCGATGATGTCCCTGATGCGCCCGGCGGCAGCCTCGGAGAGCCGCATCACCTGCGGTCGCGGTCTTGGCCCGGGGATGGCCATCGTGTTTTCTCCTCCTACCCCCTCCCTATCCTCCCCGGCATGCGGGGAAGAATAGGGCGGGGGCCAAAATGCGTACCACCAACAAATGGAAACATCTCACCACATGTTCAATACCACCCGCGCCTCGTCGGACATCCGACTCGGTTCCCAGGGCGGATCCCAAACCACATTGATGGTAACCGGTCCGACGCCGGGAACGCTTGCCACCGCATTTTCCACCATGCTGGGCAGTTCCTGCGCGGACGGACAGTTGGGCGTCGTCAAAGTCATGTCGATCGAGACCGCGCGGTCGTCATCGATGTCGATCTTGTAGATCAAGCCAAGCTCGTAGATATCGGCCGGGATTTCCGGATCATAGACCGACTTGAGTGCTGCCACGATCTCGTCCGTGAGCCGTCCGATCTCTTCCGAAGACAGAGCACCGCCGCTGGACGTCGACACGGGCGAAGACCTGGGAGCTTCCCGCGCCAGTTCGGGGCCCGCGTGGGTCGGTGCGCTATCGTGTGACTCAACTTTCATGTGAAAAATTCCTGCGCCTTCATCAGAGCCGCAGCAAGCCCGTCGACCTCTTCCCGGGTGTTGTAGAGCGCGAACGAAGCGCGGCAGGTTGCGGTTGTGCCAAACCTTGCCAGCAGCGGCATGACACAGTGGGTGCCGGCGCGAACCGCTACACCGGCGCGATCAATCACCGTGGCGACATCATGGGGATGGGCGCCTTTCATCTCGAAAGAAATGATCGCACCCTTGTCCCTGGCAGTGCCGACGATTTTCAGCGAATTGATCTCGCGCAACCGGTCGGTCGCATAGGTCAGCAGCGACCTTTCGTGTGCCCGGATTGGGGCACGGCCGATTGAGTTGACGTAATCGATGGCCGCCCCAAGGCCGATTGCCTGGACGATCGATGGCGTGCCGGCCTCGAACTTGTGGGGCGGGTCGCCGTAGGTGATGCGATCCTGGAACACCTCGTGGATCATCTCACCGCCGCCGTTGAACGGCGACATCGCGGCGAGATGGGCGAACTTCCCGTACAGCACGCCGATACCGGATGGGCCGTAGAGTTTGTGACCTGTGAAGGCGTAGAAATCGCAATCGATGTCGGCGACATCGATATCGAGATGGACAGCCCCCTGAGCGCCGTCGAGGAGCACCGGAATGCCACGGCCATGTGCGATCCGCACGATCTCCTTGACCGGAACCACGGTGCCGAGCGCGTTCGACATATGGGTGATCGCCACCATTTTGGTGCGATCGGTCAGCAGCTTTTCAAATTCGTCGATGAGGAAATTACCCTCATCGTCCACCGGCGCCCATCGGATGACCGCGCCTTGCCGTTCGCGCAGAAAATGCCACGGCACGATGTTGGAGTGATGCTCCATGATGGAGAGCACGATCTCGTCGCCGGCCTTAACGCGTTCGCGCGCAAACGTGTAGGCCACGAGATTGATGGCCTCGGTGGCATTGCGCGTAAAAATGATCTCCTCAGCCCGCGCCGCATTGATGAAAGCGCGGACCTTTTCGCGCGCCCCTTCGTAGGCCTCGGTCGCCGCATTGGCGAGATAATGCAGGCCTCGATGGACGTTTGCGTATTCGCACGTGTAGGCACGCTGGATGCGGTCGAGCACTGCTTTGGGCTTTTGCGCCGACGCGGCGTTGTCGAGGTAGATCAGCGGCTTGCCATGGACCTTCGTGGCGAGAATCGGGAAATCCTCGCGCACGCGGGCAACGTCATATGTGCCGTTGGTGAGGGCGGGATGCATCGCGTTCATGGCCGCCCCGCAAGCCAATGCAATGCTGCGGCCGTCAGCGCATCGCGCATGTCTTCATGCGCAACGGCCTCGATCGCTTCACCGACGAAGGATTGAATCAGAAGTGTCTCGGCGTCCCGCTCCGGAATGCCGCGCGCCATAAGGTAGAACTTGAGATTATCGTCGAGCGCACCCGACGTAGCGCCATGGCCGCATTGCACATCGTCGGCAAAAATCTCAAGCTCCGGCTTGTTGTCGGCCTCTGCCTGCTCAGAGAGCAGGAGCGCCCGCGTCATCATGCGCGCATCGGTCTTCTGGGCGCCCGGGCGCACGATGATCTTGCCCTGGAACACGCCTCGGCTGGCGCCGTCCAGCACCGATTTGAACAGTTCGCGGCTTTGGCAGCCGCCCGCCGAGTGATCGACCAGCAGCGTGGTATCGCCATGCTGCCGGTCCTTGAGCAGACTCGCCCCGTTGAGGCTGAGCGTTGCCCCGGTGCCGCAACATCGAACGAACAGCTGACTGCGCACGACCTGGCCGCCGGTCAGGAAAGTGAAATCGGAGACGTTCGCGTCTGCCGCGATGGTCGCGTTCAGGGTAGATAAGTGAAGCGCTGCGTTGCCCTCCGCATTGACTTTGATGCGATCCAAACGTGAGCGCTCACCCACGACGAGGTCGAGTGCGGTATTGATTTGATAGTCGAGCCCATCCGGTCCTTCATGGCTCTCGATCAGGGTCAGGCAGGCGCCCGCGGCCAGGACCACAAGAGACCGCGAAAACACTGCGGCAGCACGTTGCGTGCCATAGACAAAGATGAGATGCAGCGGCCGCGCAATCCGAGCGCCCGCCTCGACCTCCACAACAGCGCCATCGCCCATGAAAGCCGTGTTGATCGCATACGCCACATCGCCTTCGGCGGGACCGGCATTGCCGAGCCACGCTCCGATGTCAGGCGTGCCGCGGCCGAGGGCATCCGCGAGCGAGGAGATTTTCAGTCCCGGATCAAGAGCGGTAAGATCGGACAGTTCTGGTACCAGGACGCCGTCAACAAACACGATGCGCTGGGCATCGACTGCCGCAAACACGCCGCCCGCCGATTTCGCCCGGGCCTTGGCGACAGCGTCCGGAGCGTCGGCGAGCGGCTTGGCATCATGCATCAGGGCGCGCAGGTCGGTGTATTTCCAATCCTCCACGCGGCGGTTGGGTAGCCCCTGTGCCTCGAAATGCCGGAACGCCGCCTCCCGGCGTGCGGCGATTGCGCCTTCCGCGAGTCTGCCCCGCAACGCCCTGAACGCTTCGGCGAGGCCGATTTCGGCATCCGTCTTGATGGGGGTGATCTCGGCCGTCATGGCTTTACGCTGCCTCGTCCTGATATTGCGCGTAGCCCTTGGCTTCGAGTTCCAGCGCCAGTTCCCTGCCCCCCGTGCGCACGATGCGCCCGCGCGACAGCACGTGCACGACATCCGGCACAATGTGCTCCAGAAGCCTCTGGTAGTGGGTAATGACGATAATGGCGCGGTTCGGGGAACGCAGCCGGTTGACCCCGTCGGCGACCACCTTGAGGGCGTCGATGTCGAGACCGGAATCGGTCTCGTCGAGCACCGCGAGCTTGGGCTCCAGCAGCGCCATCTGCAAAATCTCGTTGCGCTTCTTCTCGCCGCCGGAGAAGCCTACGTTTACCGGGCGCCGCAGCAGGTCCATATCGATCGAAAGCTTCGTGGCGTGCTCGCGTACGCGCTTCATGAATTCGGGCGTCGACAATTCCGGCTCGCCGCGCGTCTTACGCTGCGCGTTGATGGCGGTGCGCAGAAACGTCATAGTGGCGACGCCTGGGATCTCAAGCGGATATTGGAATGCCAGGAAGATACCGCGTGCGGCGCGTTCGTCGGGCGCCAGTTCCAGAAGATCGGCGCCTTCGTACATCACTTCGCCGCCAACCACCTCATAGCCCGGCTTCCCGGACAGCACATGGGCTAGCGTCGACTTGCCGGAGCCGTTCGGACCCATGATGGCGTGGACCTCGCCGCTGCTCACGGCAAGATCGAGACCTTTCAGTATATCGCGGTCGTCAACCTTGACATGAAGATCTTTGATTTCAAGCAGCGCCACGTGAACCTCTCCGGGTGTGCTCGCCCATTAGAAATTGGACTGTGTGATGATCTCGGCGACCTAGCCTACCGACCCCTCAAGACTGATCGAAATCAGCTTCTGGGCCTCGACAGCGAATTCCATCGGCAACTGCTGCAAGACGTCGCGCACGAAGCCGTTGACCACCAGCGCCACCGCGTCCTCCTGGGAGAGGCCACGCTGCATGCAGTAGAACAGCATCTCCTCGGAGATCTTCGACGTCGTCGCTTCGTGCTCGAATATGGCGGCAGGATTCTTGGATTCGATGTAGGGCACCGTATGAGCCCCGCAGCGATCACCGATCAGGAGCGAGTCGCAATTGGTGAAATTGCGCGCGCCGACCGCGCGGCGGTTTGCCGACACCAGACCCCGATAAGTGTTGTTGGAACGCCCGGCCGCAATGCCCTTGGAGATGATCCGGCTCACCGTGTTGCGGCCAAGATGAATCATCTTGGTGCCGGAATCGACCTGCTGGTGGCCATTCGATATGGCGATCGAATAGAACTCGCCACGCGAATGATTGCCGCGCAGGATGCAGCTCGGGTATTTCCACGTGATCGCCGACCCGGTCTCCACCTGGGTCCAGGAAATTTTGGAATGATGGCCGCGGCAATCGCCCCGCTTGGTGACGAAGTTGAAGATGCCGCCGCGCCCTTCCGCGTCGCCCGGATACCAGTTCTGGACGGTCGAATATTTGATCTCGGCATTGTCGAGCGCGATCAGCTCGACCACCGCCGCGTGCAGCTGGTTCTCGTCGCGGCGCGGGGCGGTGCAGCCCTCGAGATAACTCACATAGGAACCCTTATCGGCGATGATGAGGGTGCGCTCGAACTGCCCGCTGTTGCGTTCATTGATACGGAAATAGGTGGACAGTTCCATCGGGCAGCGCACGCCCGGCGGCACATAGACAAACGAGCCGTCGGAGAACACCGCCGAGTTGAGCGTCGCGAAAAAGTTGTCCGATACGGGCACCACCGAGCCGAGATATTTCTTCACCAGGTCCGGGTGCTCGCGGACCGCTTCCGAGATCGGCATGAAGACGACGCCGGCCTTCCTCAGCTCATTCTTGAATGTGGTCGCGACCGACACCGAATCGAACACCGCGTCGACCGCGACCGTGCGGGCCGAGGCACCGTTTCCGCCAATGTCGGCATCCCCCTGCGGCTGGCGCACCACGCCTGCCAGGATTTCCTGCTCGCGCAGCGGAATGCCGAGCTTCTCATAGGTCTTGAGAATTTCGGGGTCGATCTCGTCCAGCGATTTCGGCGCCACGGTCTGCTTTGGCGCAGCATAAAAATACATGTCTTGGTAATTGATCGCCGGATAGTCCACCCGCGCCCATTTCGGTTCACGCATGGTGAGCCAATGGCGGTACGCGCCCAAGCGCCACTCCAGCAACCAGGCGGGCTCGTTCTTTTTGGCGGAGATGAAGCGTACGGTGTCTTCGCAGAGCCCCTTAGGGGCCTTCTCGGACTCAATGAGCGTCTCAAACCCGTACTTATACTGGTCCACGTCGATCAGGCGCACCCGCTCGACGGTCTCTCGTACGGCCGGCATTTCATTCCCTCCACTGCGGTTTCAAGGACCGCGGGTTGGATCAATGGGTCGTGTTGTGGTCGGTTCGTCCCGGTTCCGGCAATCACCTATAGCTGGTTGCGGTCAGGCGGCAAGGCCACGATTTCTTTTAGATAGCTCTGCCAGGAGCTTCATCCAAGCCTCAAGGAACAAATCAATTTCTTTTTCCCGGGTGCTTGACCCAATGCTCACCCGGATTGCCCCCGAACTGAGCTTCTCCGGCACTCTCATGGCGGCCAGCACGTGGGAGGCTGTAACCTTGCCGGATGAGCAGGCCGAACCTGAGGACACCGCAAAGCCGTCGAGATCAAGGTTGATGAGGGCTGTTTCTGCGCGCAGACCGGGTGCTGCAAACAGGCTGGTATTTGGCAACCGCTCCGCGTTTTGGCTGAAGACGATGGTGGGGCCCTTTGCCAAGCCGGCTTCGAGGCGATCGCGCACCCTGCGCATCCGCTCACCATCGGCCGCCATGGTCGCCCCGGCGGATATGGCCGCCGCACCGAATCCCGAGATTCCGGCAACGTTCTCGGTCCCGGCGCGCGCGCCGCGCTCTTGGCCGCCACCCTTCAGCAAGGGTTCCGCAAGGTGCAAGGCATCGGAACGCCTGATCAGCGCACCGATTCCCTGCGGTCCGCCGAGCTTGTGAGCAGAAACCGTTACGAGATCGGCACCAGCCTCGTTGATGTCGAAGGGGACGCGACCGAAAACCTGCACAGCATCGACGTGCAGCACCCCGCCGGCTGCATGGACCAGGGCGGCCGCTGCCTTGATCGGCTGAATGACCCCGGTCTCGTTATTGGCCGCCATGATGGAGACGAGCGGCCGGACGGCTTGCTGTTGCAATTTGCCAAGGCGCCGCTCTAAGGCCCAGATATCGAGCGCGCCCTCGGCCGTGACGGGAATTTCCTCGACCTGATGAGCCGAGAAACTGCCGCCGGTCCGCACCGAGGCGTGCTCAATCGACGATAGCATCAACCGGTCGAACCGGGCTGTGCTACCGGATATCTGCAGCGCCGGTGTCAGCGCCATCATATTGGCCTCGGTTCCACCCGACGTAAAAACGACATTGCGCGACTCCGCCCCGACCAGGGCCGCGACCCGTTCGCGTGCCTGTTCGACAAGGCGCCTTGCGGCCCGGCCCTCGGCGTGCACCGAAGACGGATTGCCCACCGCCGCGTCCATTGCCGCGATCACCGCGGCACGGGCTTCCGGGCGTAGCGGAGCGGTGGCATTCCAGTCCAGGTAGATGCGGTCGGCCATGGGTAAATCCGACAAACAACAGCGTGAAGTCTGTCACACGCGACGACACCGGATCTTACGGAACCTTAAGCGGAACCCCATATGAACGCGGCGAATTCGGGCCGGCGCGCGGGTGCACGAAGTTCTTGCTTTTTGTGCCGCTGATCAGGCAAGAGGATATGCGCCATACCACTTCGCATGCCCCGGCGCCGGCTGCGCTGACCCGGTACGTCCGATAAAATCGAGCGGTTCTAGCTAGGTAGTTACGCGCGCCCGCGGGGGTCGTCAAGCGCTCACCGGCGCGCCCTCGGCCGGGATGAGCGCGGGGCCGAAGCAGTTGAGGTTGTGACCCATGCCCGAGATCATTTTCACCGGCTCTGCCGGCCGGATAGAAGGCCGCTACCATCCGTCCAAGATCAAGAATGCCCCGATTGCCATCGTGCTGCATCCCCATCCGCAGTTCGGTGGCACCATGAACCACCCCATCATCTACCAGCTCTATTACGCGTTCGCGCATCGAAATTTTTCCGTACTGCGCTTTAATTTCCGCGGCGTCGGGCGCAGCCAGGGTACGTTCGACCACGGCCAAGGGGAGCTTGCGGACGCGGCGTCGGGGCTAGACTGGGCACAATCCATCAATCCGGAAGCGCGCGGCTGCTGGATCGCCGGCTTCTCATTCGGGGCCTGGATCGGCATGCAGCTCCTGATGCGTCGGCCCGAGATCGAAGGGTTCATCTCCATCGCGCCGCCCGCCAATCTCTACGACTTCTCGTTCCTTGCGCCCTGTCCCTCCTCGGGCCTCATCATCCATGGCGACAAGGACGCCGTGGTGCCGCACAAGGATGTCACAGGGCTGGTCGAAAAGCTCAAGACCCAGAAAGGCATTGTGATCGAGCAGCGCGTCGTTCCGGCCGCGAATCATTTCTTCGACGGCAAGATCGACGTGCTGATGAATTCGGTGATGAGCTATCTCGACAAGCGCCTGGAAGGCGGCGACGCTCGGCCTGAGCCAAGGGGGCGAAGGACGGGGGCGGGGTGAAGGCGCGGAGTGCGCGATGCACAGATTCGCGCATCGATATCGCTATCTTCGGTGGTCAACAAATTGTGGCAGCCTCCACATTGTCGCCCGAAACACATGATGGCGACGGTGCTTGGGTACACCTTAACCAAGCCATGCGACGGACCAATTCCTAACAGAATCTTAAAAGATATTCATCTTTGCAAGGATACTGACTTTGCACATTCGTCCGTTAGGGGGAGCGACATGGGCGACAGCGCGCGTCGGGCACAGCATTATCACGACCTAGCGTTGGAATTTCTGGTATTGACAAAAATTAGGACAGCCATCGACATCCGAGAGAACTACCGCATGATGGGTCAACATTACTTGGCCAAGGCCCGCGCAGAACTCGCTCGCGCGCAAAAAATGGCGTCCGCGACCGACCTGGAGATTGCGACGGCTGCGCTGCCCCAGTCATAGTGACTTGAGTTGGCTTCGTGACCGGGACGCGATTCACGGCTGCGTGCGCAAGATTGGTGATCAGGTATTGTCAAGTTGACGTGCGAGGTGTAGCGGCAGCTGCATGAAAGCACGTTTCGAAAGAGTCCCCACGGGATTCATGGTGTCGTCAGTGTACGTGCTGGGCATGCTGGTGTATGTGTCGGCTGTTGCGGCTACGACGGCCGCAGAGGGAGTTCATCAGCCTCCTGCGACCGCTGATATCATCCAACTGCGCTCCACCTGCGCCGATTTGGGGCAGCAGATTCTTCAGGGCAATTTCATTCGCTCGGCCCTCTATCAGGAGCAATTCTCTCGTTACAGCCCGAGTACAAACCGCTGTTATGTGGAAATGCGGGTCCAAACGAACGACCCCAATAAACGTGTGGATCGCTTCGGGCGCTATCTTTATGATGGCCAGACAAAGGAAATGCTTGCCTTTGCGCAAATCCAAAACGGAAAAAAATCCGGCAGAGTGTTCGACCTGCTCCACCGCACAACGTCATTCGAAAACGACGGGTGGGATGACGCGAGCGAATACATCTACGCCATGATGAGCGATGATCGCGAATAAGCCTTCGATTCGGCATAATCCAGGCTATTTACGAACATCCCCCGGTTATTTACGCAGTCGATGCAGAGATCAGCCATGAATGCACGGGAGGCGGACAACGACCGGCAGCTTAAGCCGGCGGTGCAACAGCCGCGTCCGCCTGACCGCTGGCTTTGAGCGCCTGCGCGACAAACCCCGAAGCCTTCATCTCCTCGATGAATTTGCGCAGGTAGGCGATACCCGCTTCGCGGCCCTTCACGGTGCCCATCGCCTGCTCGATCGCCATGAACCGTCCCGGGATCACGCGGGTATCGGGATGGGCCTGCGCAAAGGCGACGATCGGCTGGCGCACGCCGCCGGCTGCTTCCAGGCGATCACTCACAAACATCTCCAGCGCTTCGGGTCCGCTCGGCTGACGCATCAGCTTGGCGTGCTGGAGCGTGCGGGTGAGATAGAGATCATAGGCGCTGCCTTGCGCGACGGCGATCCGCACACCGTCGCGATCGACATCAGCGATGGTGTGCAGAGGCGAGTCCTTCGGCACCAGGTAAGTGCCCTCGATCACCACATAGGGCGCCGTGAAGTCGATCCCGGCCGAGCGCAGCGGGTCGATGGCAAGAAACGCGATGTCCCATAGTCCCGCCTTAAGCGCCTCGAATACCTTGCCGGCCGCATCGAAAGTGACGTAGTCGATGCCGACGCCAAGGCGGCCCGCCAGTTCGCGCGCGAGCTCCGCTGACGTGCCGCGCGGCGTGCCCCCTGCAGGGTCCCGCTGAGCGAGCACCGCGTTGCCGAAATTGATGGCCGCGCGCAGCCGGCCTGTAGGGGCGAGTTCCGCAATGAGTTCGGTTGAAATTTCGTCCGTCATGTCGAGAGCTTTGCCCGATATGTGAAGCATGCCGCGGATGTGCCCCGGGTTGGCCACAAACGAAACCCGAGCGGCCGTGCCCGATAGATAAGACATACCAGATTTCGCTGCGCTCAATCGGGGCTACTGAGCAGTCTGCTTTCCCACGAACGTTCCGCGCTGCTACGCCTTGATGATCGGCAAGGGCTCGAACTCGCCGCGCAGGATGCCGGCAGCGTCGCCGTATCCCATCCAGCTCTTGATGGCGGTGGCGTAGACGCGGCGGAAATCGGTGGTGAACACCATGTTGCCGTCGCTGAGCTCGGTCAGGCTCGGCATCTGGCCGTACTGGCCGCCGGCAACCGGCGCGCCGATCATGAAAGCCGGCGCCGCGGTGCCGTGATCGGTGCCCTGGCTTGTGTTTTCCTTGACGCGCCGGCCGAATTCGCTGAAGGCCATCAGCACCACATCCTGCGCCCGCCCGAGCCGGGCCACGTCCTTCACGAAGGCGGCGATGTGGTCGGATGTATACGTCCACAGCCGCGCGTGGACGTCGCTCTGGTAGACATGCGTGTCGAAAGCGTTGTTTCGATAGGCGACGTAGTAGATTTTGGTCGGAAAATCCGCCGCGATCAGCGCTGCGACCCGGTCGAGGCCGAATCGCACCAGGCCATAGTCGATCGGCGTGCGATATTGAGCCCACGCGTCGCGCACCAGTTGCTCAGCATTTAGCGCGCTGCGCGATACCCCGTACAAGAACTCCTCGGCTTCGTTGCTGCCATGGTCGCGTATCGCAATCGTCTGCAGCATCTCCTTTTCGTCTGCAAAGCCGGTGCGAATGAATTTCTGCGGATCGTCGAACACGAGCGGCACATGGCCCTTCGAACGGACCGCCAGCGATTGCTGAGTGTCGATATTGACCACGTAATTGGCGTGCCCTTCCGGATCCATGGCGTCGGCCATGCGGCCGACCCAGCCGTAAAGCTCCCCACGGTTTGGCGCCGCCGTCTGCCAATAGGCCATGGACGAGAAGTGCGAGAACGAAGGCTGCTCATAGCCGACGCCATGGACGATGGCCATGTGGCCGTCCTTGTAGAGGCGTTCGAGACCCGCCATGGTGTATTGGAAGCCGAAATGATCATCGAGCTTGCGCAGGCGCGCCGGCTTGATGCCGATCCGCGGCCTTGCGCGGTAATAGGCATCATCGCCATAGGGCACCACAGTGTTGAGGCCGTCATTGCCGCCGGACAGCTCGACCACCACCAGGATGCGGTCCCTTTGCGTCCCGCGTGCGGTCGCCTGAGCCCAGGCCGGAGCGCGGCTGAGCGCGCCGACCGCGCCGAATGCGAGGCTGCCGAAACCAGCGCGCAGAAAATCGCGACGCGCCATGCCGCCGATGCGCGAGAACATGGATGTCATAGGGGCCTCCCTTTGATTGTTTCCTTACCTCTCCCCGCGAGCGGGGAGAGGAGCAGCCGGTCCGCGGCCAAGCGATTATCCCATTTCATCACAAAAACGCTCTAACACAGCTGGAACTCCGGTGAACTCATGACCAGATGCGCGGTGAGGCGCAGCGGCCGCTCCATGTAGGTCGAAGCCTGTACCAAGTCGGCGGTGCCGAGCTGGCGCTCCAGGAACGTCACCAAGGTATTGCGAACCGTGCTGCTGACCGGCACGCTCAACAGGCGGAGCGACAGATGATCGACCGCATCGCCAGCGGTCTTCGCGCCCGCGTTCATGACCTGAGCCGACAAATCGAACTGCGCAGCCGCCCGTGGGATTGGTTTGATCCGGCGTACCGCCTCCTGCCATCCGACCAGGCTGCCGTAGCGCGTATTGAAGTCCTCGGCGCCGGCGATGACATTCGCCATCGTCCTGTCGCCGCCCTCCATGCCGCCTCCGCCGGGTTCCTGATCGACCGTTGCCTCGCCAATACTGTAGCCGGCCAGAATGCGGTCGTTGACCCGCTTAACCTCCGCGCCCGGATTGAAGTTCGGATCAACGAAATTGATGATGTCAGGAAACAGGACGTCGCGAGCGAAATTGCCGCGCGCCAGCAGCAATCCCGGTGTGATCCAGGCACGGCCCTGGGCCCAGCCTGCAACGGTCGGCGGATTGAGCAGGGTCTGCCCGAGTTCGCGGCTGACGACATAAAGATCCGGGATGCCCGGCAGATGTTTGACGCCGAGCTTACGGTAGGTCGATACAATCAGCTCAACCGGACCCTTGATGCGCGTCCCTGACGACGGCGCGCTGTAGAAATCCTTCGACAGGAAGATGGTTCGCATCAAGGGCGCGATTTCGTAGTTGTTGTCGCGCAGCACCGCCCCAAGCCGCGCCTGAACCTCGGGCGCGAGGTTCTCGCGCACGAAGAACCGGTAGAGTTTGCCCGCCATGTATTCGGCGGTAATCTTCTGCTCCAAAATGATGTTGAGAATATCGACGCCGTCGAAATTGCCACTGCGGCCGAAGAACGTCTTCATGCCGTCGTCGTGCTTTGCGGAAGCGACCTTGAAATCGAGGTCATCGTCGATCCACCCCGTAAAGGCGCGTGCCGCCTCGCGGATATCCTTTTCGGTGTAATTGCCCACGCCCATGGTGAAGAGCTCCATCACCTCGCGGGCAAAATTCTCGTTGGGTGCCCCTTTCACGTTCTCGGCAGCGTCGAGATAGGCGAGCATCGCCGGCCCGCGCGCCACCTCGATCAAAAGCGTGCGGAAATTGCCGGTGGCATTCCGGTGCAGCAGCTCAAGTTGCTGCTCCATCTTGCGATAGTCGCGTATTTTTTCCTCGCCGGTCGCGAAATGGCCGTGCCAGAACAGCGCCATCTTCTCTTCCAGCGGACGGTTGGTGGCGACCATGCGATCCGCCCACCATTGGGCGAGGCGCCTTGTCTCCAGCGTGGTCGCCCGCAGCCAATAGAAGAAACGATCGACCACCGGCTGCAGCCGCCGCTCGCCCGCAGGTTTGACCCGGGCGCCAAGCGCTTCTCCCGTCTTCTCGGCGCGCTCCGTCGCCGCGACACGGCTTGGCGGGAAATCGCGCAGCGACGGATCCCACACACCCGAAGGATCAAAGGGCGCGAGGTGATCGTTGGGATTCGACTGGTAGTTCAATAGCGACGTTACCGCCTGCTCGGGTGTCATGGCGGCAAGCTGCGCGACCTCCTCTGGTGTGGCGCCGAAGCCAGCGCGGTCCATCAGATGCCTGGCGCGATCGAAACTCCAATCCGACATTGCAATCGGCGAGAGATCGTCAGCCCAGGAAGCGGGAGGCGGCCCGCTGCGCGCAACCTTGTCAGCGCCGGCGATCAGTGTCGCTGGACTCGCAGGGGAGGCATTCGAAACGGAAGGTTCAGCGCGGCTTTCCATGGGCAACCCCGGTCTGCAAGTGCGCAAATTAAATTTAATATACGCTCCAACGCCGCCCGGGGAAAGCCGGACAAGGCGAATGGGTGGCCCGCGCAGGCGCGCCAGCCGTCGACGGCGGACCGTCCCGGCGGGTATCTTCCGAGCCGAGCAAACACGCGGCTTAAACCATCCAAGTGCGGCGGGACACAGGAGACGACAGCGTAGGTGTGGAAATGATTTTTGGGTTTGCGCTGCACCGAGATAGCGGGATAGAAGCGGGAGCGGCTTTTATCTGCGGAGCGGCCATGGCCAGGGGCGGTTGGGTCTATGTTGGTGAGCGCGCCGGAAACAAGCCTTCAGCGGGCGAGAAATCGGTTATCACGGCGGCCTGCGAGAAACTCATCACTGAAGTGCTCACGCCGCGTTTCCTTCCCAAAATTCGTCCCACGCAGTTTAATTATCCGATCGCCATTTACGGAAGCACGGCAACAAATACCGCTTCATTACGCGCTATCGATCCGACGACCCCCGCTCGTACGCGCCGGAATTCGAGGCCCCCTTTGCGCGCCTCGGATTCGTCAACCGGGATCGTTTCGACCTGTCCTATTACCGCCATACGGGCGAATGGTTCTGCATTTTTGAGCACGTCTCGCTGGTGGAAGCCTTAGACCTGATCGCAAGCGATTCGCATTTCACGCCGTGTTGACGGCACCTCATCTGCATATCCAGCAAGGATGCATTTCGGCGATCGCATCCCGTCGGCCGGACTCCGAAGGGTCCAATGCAGCTTGTCACTCCTCGCAGGACCTCTGCGAGGTTGCCGCAAACTGGGGCGCGGCGGTTTTACGAGAATCGGGTGCGCTACCGTCCCCGGTTACGGCATCGGGCGTGGCCGCCGATTGCGAACCGATCCAAATTCGATTGGGGCTGAAACTGTAGCCGGCAGTTTGGGACGCAGCCCTGTCCAAGTGCGCAGCGAGCGCGTCAATGCGCCGCTGATCATTGCCGATGTGCGTGGCCCAAATATCGTGGATCTCCTGGGCATGCTCGCAGGCATTCAACATGCGCCAGCGATTAATACGTACTTTGCCGTCGGCAAGCGGAACCGCGGTCAGTTTCATGCCCAAGCGGTCAAGTCCGGTCACAAAAGCTTCAACGTCAAAATCCGGCATTTCAGATTCCCGCTCAAGCGTTGCCAAACGTTCTACGCTTCTTGACCTTACACCTCGACTACGTTGCCTGAATGCGACGCTGCGCAACTGCCGGTCAGGGTGCGTTCCGCCAAGATTGCAGCTGCTTCCTTTATTCTGCGCGCAAGCGGAGAAGGGGAGCTGTTGCGCGCACCTTCACAGGACGAGCGGACTACATCGGGAACGCACCATAGATTATCTCCGACCGTATCCATGATAAAGCATGGCCCGTGCGATATTCCGGTCCAATCCACAGCTAACATGGCGGCACGCGCGCTTGGTCGATGAAGCTGCAACAATTCCGTCATTTTGTATGCGATCATTGAGGGTTAACAGGTAACATCATGTCTCCTTGACCGGTCGGGACCTTATCGCGTTAAGTCGGTCGTATTGCGAGCGAGAAGACTCTGATGCGGTTATCCTATATCCGGAAGTTGTCGTCGCTGATTTTCGCGAAGCCCTTCGCCCACAAGCAAGAGAGAGAATGCTTGAGGGCACCCAATTGTAACTGCTCCGCAGTAGGATGATTTCGAAGTTTCATCGATTTATCAGCGCTTTCTGCGCAAGGTGCGTGCTTCCAACTCACGAATTTAGGGTTATCACAAGCAGCCGGATGGCGCGCATTTGGCGCACCGCTGTTCGGGCGCACCGCTGTCGATCCGGTGGTGCAGCCGAGTTAAATTGCGGGATGCCTTACAGGAACCCTCGAAGCGAGATTTGAACACCTTGCCGCATCACCGTTTCCCCTCGACCGTCAGCCGTCGCGCGTTTCTGACACGCGTGTTGCTTGGAGCAAGCGCCGGTGCGGCGGTCCCGTTTCATGTCAATGCGCAGAACGCGAGCAGTTCCTTCGAGACGTGGCGCAATGGCTTTCGCCACCGCGCGGCGGCACGCGGCGTCTCGGAGGCGACTTATCAGCGCGTCATGGGAACGATCAAGCCCGACACCAGCGTCTACGCTGAAATCCGCTCGCAGCCCGAATTCAACGAGGCACTGTGGCAGTACATCAACCGTCGCGTCTCTGACTGGCGCATCATCACCGGCAAGGCGCGCGCCAAGCAGTATGCGCCGCTGCTCGCTCGCATCGAAAGCGAGTACGGCGTTGATCGTTTCACCATGCTGGCGCTGTGGGGCGTCGAGTCGAGTTATGGCGAGGTGATCGACAATCCCAAGTACATGCGGCCGGTGATCCCAGCGCTGGCAGCGCTCGCTTGGGGTGAGCCGCGCCGGCGCACCTACTGGGAAGCCGAGTTGCTCAATGCGCTCGTCATCATTGAGCGCGGCTGGAGCGAGCCCAGGGAGATGATCGGCTCCTGGGCCGGTGCCATGGGCCACACCCAATGGATGCCTGAGGTGTGGTTGCACATGGGCGTCGATTTCGACCACAATGGCCGTATTTCGCCATACGGCCCTCCGGACGATGCGCTGGCCGGTACCGCACGCTTTCTGGTCGAACGCGGCAAATATCGCCGCAGCGAAGCCTGGGGTTGCGAGGTCATGCTGCCGAACGGACATGGCCGTGACCGCGGCTATCGTACCTATGCGGCGTGGCATGATCTTGGCGTTTCGCGCGCCGATGGCGCTGCCTTCCCACGCCCAAACGACAAGGCAAAGCTGACCGTGCCGGTCGATGGCGGTCCGGCCTTTCTGATCGGGCAGAATCTTTCCGCGGTGATGAGGTACAATCCGGCTTTTTCCTACAGTCTCGCAGTCGTGCATCTTGCCGATCGTATCCGCGGGGAAGGATCATTTGTGCATCCATTTCCCGGCAGCGAGCGATTGATGACGCTGGCCGAGGTGCAGGAACTGCAGCGCCGCCTCACCGCGCTCGGCTTCAACACCGACGGCAGCGACGGCCGGGTCGGCCGCTACACCCAGCGTGCGGTGCGGGATTTTCAGCGGAAAGTCGGCATGTCTCCCGCCGACGGTTATGCGGGCCTCAAAGTCCTGGCCCGGTTGCGTCAAGGCTCCTGATGAGCTTGGATGACGGATGACCGAGAACAGATGACGGATGACACAAAGCAAAAAGCCATCCGTCATCTGTCCTCGGTCATCCGTCATCTGTTCTCTGAGAAAGTCCCCCATGTCCACACGCGAAGTGCCTCCACGCGGAACCGGGTTAGTCGATCTCGGCAATATTGATGCGGCCGCGATCGAGCGCCCGCTTCCGTCGGGCACCAACGCGGCCGGATTCGGCAGTGACGTGGTCGCAGAAGTGCTGCGCGATCTCGACATTCCGTATATCGCGCTCAATCCAGGCGCGAGCTATCGCGGTCTGCACGACAGCCTGGTCAATCATATCGGCAATGCCACGCCGCAGATGCTGCTGTGCCTGCACGAGGAGTCCGCGGTTGCGATCGCACACGGCTATGCGAAGGTAACCGGCAAGGCGATGGCGGTGGCGGTGCATTCTAACGTCGGGCTGTTCCATGCCACCATGGCGATCTTCAACGCCTGGTGCGATCGCATGCCGGTCATCATCCTCGGCGCCACCGGGCCGGTCGATGCGGCCAAGCGCCGGCCGTGGATCGACTGGATCCACACCGCCGCCGACCAGGGGGCCATTATCCGCAACTACACCAAGTGGGACGATCAGCCGGCCTCTCCGGCCGCGGCGCGCGAGGCGCTGCTGCGTGCATACTGGCTGTCCAACGCCTCGCCGCAGGGCCCAGTCTACATCAATCTCGATGCGGACATGCAGGAAGCCGTGCTTGAAAAACCGTTGCCGCCGATCGATGCCAAGCGCTACATGCCGCCGCTCGTCAGTGCGGCCCCCGCCGACCAGATGGCGAAGGCGGCCGAATGGCTCAAAGCCGCCAGACATCCGGTGATCCTTGCCGGGCGCGTGTCGCGCGACCTGACCGCGTGGAAACATCGCGTTGCGCTCGCGGAAGCGATCGGCGCCTACGTTTGCACCACGCCAAAGGTGGGCGCTGCGTTCCCGACCGACCATCCCCTGCACCTTGATGCGCCGCAGCCCTTCACCAAGGACGAGCTGACGCCGCATCTCCGGGAGGCCGACGTCGTGCTCAGCCTCGATTGGGTCGATCTCAACGGCACCTTCAGGGCGCTCGGTGGCCCGCCGTCAGGCAAAGTGATTCAGATTTCCCTCGATCACCAACTGCACAACGGCTGGAGCATGGACTACCAGGGCCTGCCGCCGGTGGACCTGTTCATAGCGGCCGATCCGGACGTGGCGACAGCGGCGCTTGCTCGGGCGGTCGGCCCGGCCATATCGAAGCCGAAGGGACCGCCCCGCGCGCTCCATCAGCCGACAGGCGGCAAAAGCACGCTCGGCATCGAGGATTTGGCGCATGCGCTGCGCGGTGCGGTCGGCGAGCGCGATGTGACGCTTACGCATCTCCCGCTGTCGTGGCAGGGTTCCTTCTGGCATTTCCGTCATCCGCTCGATTTCATCGGTTCTGACGGCGGTGGCGGCGTGGGCGGTGGGCCCGGGATATCGGTGGGGGCGGCGCTTGCCCTTAAAGGGTCGGGGCGGCTGCCGGTCGGCATCTGCGGCGACGGCGATTTCCTGATGTCCGTGACGGCGCTGTGGACTGCGGTGCACTACCGCATTCCCCTTCTCATCGTGGTGGCCAACAATCGCTCGTTCTACAACGACGAAGTGCACCAGGAGCGCATGGCGATCCTGCGCAACCGGCCCGTCGATAACAAATGGATCGGTCAGAAGATGCTTGATCCCGAAATCGACATGGCCGGGCTCGCACGCGCGCAGGGTGCGCGCGGCTTCGGGCCGATCACCGGGCAAGACGAGCTGGGGACGGCGCTCGCGCGCGCAGTCGCGGCGGTTGAGAACGGCGAAGTGGCGGTGGTCGACGTGCGCATCGAGCCCGGCTACGGCGCGCGCGATTCAGGCGCGGTGTCGCACCGCAAGTCGGGATAGCTTTCTTCTCCCTCCCCCGCTTGCGGGGGAGGGAAGTGCCGTAGGGTGGGCAAAGCGAAGCGTGCCCATCGCGAGGACGAGCGCGGTGATATCCGCGGTGGGCACGCTTCGCTTTGCCCACCCTACGACTGATTGAATGTTTGATGGTGAGCGTAACGACATTGCCAAAATCCGGCGTTGCGGGGGCATGGAGTTCCGCTGATGGTGGGACTTTGGTTGTCGACGATATCGTCAAACAATTCGACACGCCTGAAGGACCGCTGGTAGCCCTGGATCATGTCTCCTTGAGCGTACGACCCGGCGAGTTCCTCGCCGTCATCGGACCGTCGGGTTGCGGCAAATCCACGTTGTTCAATGTCATCGGCGGGCTCCTCGACGGCTACCAGGGCGCCGTTACGGTCGGGAGCGAAACCGTGCACGGCCCGCATGCGGCGATCGGCATGGTGTTCCAGGAAGAGTCGACCTTCCCGTGGCGCACCGTGATCGAGAACGTCGCCTTCCCGCTGGAAATTGCCGGGATGAGCAAGAAGGATCGCTTCGACAAGGCCAGGAAGTTCATTGCCCTAGTCGGCCTCACCGGCTTCGAGAAGCGCTATCCGGCTGAATTGTCGGGCGGCATGCGCCAGCGCGTCGCCATCGCTCGCACCCTCGCGTCAGAGCCGAAGATTCTGCTGATGGACGAGCCGTTCGCATCGCTCGACGAGCAGACTCGCCTGCTACTCGGCGACAAGGTGCTGCAGATTCAGCAGGAGCTCAAGCAGACCACGCTGTTGATCACGCACAACATCACGGAAGCCGTGCAACTTGCGGACCGCATTCTGGTGATGACCTATCGACCCGGCCGGGTGAAGCGCATCGTTACGATCGATTTGCCGCGCCCGCGCTCATCCGATGTGGTGTCGAGCGAGGCGTTCGGCCGCTATGTGGCGCAAATCTGGAACGATTTGCGCGAAGAGGCGACCCGCGGCATGCAGGATGAGGAAACCCGCGCGCTGCATGCCGGAGAGGCGTCATGACCGTTGCGGCCATCACGCGCTCACGCGCTTTCCCACTGGCGCTCGGACTTGGCTCGCTGCTGGTCGCCGTCCTCGTCGTTGAAGCCTTGATCCGCGTCGGCGTGATCAACCGTTTCATCGTACCCCTGCCATCGCAGATCGTGATGGCGTTCGAGCGGGTCATCGTCGAGGAAGACATCGCCGATCGTTTCCGGCTGACGTTTTTCGAGGCCCTTACGGCCGGGGCAATGATCACCGTGGTCGGTGTTTTGCTGGGGCTTCTGCTGTTTAGGATCAACATCCTGCGCCAGGCGACCGAAACCTGGGTTGCCGCGATGGCGTCGGCGCCGACCGTGCTGATGTATCCGCTGTTTCTGGTAATTTTCGGCCGCAGCGCCTGGACCATCATCATGATGGGCTTCGTGGCCGGGCTTCCCCCGGTGATCCTGAAGACCATCGAGGGTCTGTCGGCGACGCGCCGCGTTCTCATCGATGTGGGCAAGAGCTTCAAGCTCACCGGCCCGCAGCTGTTCATCAAGGTACTGTTCCCGGCAGCATTGCCGACCATTTTCGTCGGCGTGCGGCTCGGGCTGATCTTCACCTTGATCAACGTCGTGGGGGTTGAGTTCCTGATCAATTTTGGCGGGCTCGGCCAGCTCATCAACGATCTCGCGGAGCGCTACGATCTGCCCGGCACTTATGCGGCGATCTGTTTCGTGATCCTGGTCAGCGTGTGCTTTTTCGTTTTTACCGAATGGATCGAGCGATGGCTGAGGCCGGTCGACTAAATTTGCCCGCAGCCCCGACGATCCGGGCCGAACCCGTGACGGTGGTTCGCGTCGGCATCATCATATTGATTCTCGTGTTGTGGGAGGCAATCGCACAATCCGGCCTGCTCTATCGCGACGTGGTGCCGTCGCTGCTTGCGATCGGCACCGCTCTCGTCAAGCTATTGTCAACGTCTGACTATTACTGGCACTTGTCGGTGACGGCGAGTGAAGTTGGAACCGGTCTCGCGGTCGGCGGCCTGTCAGGGCTCCTGGTCGGGCTGGTGCTCGGGGGCAATCGCATGTTGTCGAAATCCTTCGAGCCCTACCTTTATTATTTAGGTCCGACACCGAAGATCATCTTTTTCCCCGTCATGATCATGTGGTTCGGGGTCGGCCCGGGATCGAAGGTCGCCATGGGGGCGATCTCATGCTTCTTCCCGATCGCGCTCTCGACCGCTGCCGGCATGCGCCAGATCGACCGGGTGCTGATCCGGGTCGGCCAAAGCTTTCGCGCCAATGCCTGGCAGATGGCGACGAAAATCTACCTGCCCGCGATGCGCCATCCGATCATCAACGGCGTGCGCCTCGGGCTCGGCGTCGCCATCATTGGCACGCTCTTGGCGGAGACTAAGCTGTCGAACCGTGGCGTTGGCTTCCTGATCATCCAGGCCTACAGCCTGTTCGACATGCCGCGCATGTATGCGATGCTGATCGTCCTGTTCGTCGTCGCGATCGGTGCCAACGCGCTGGTCGGCCGCCTGGGCGGGCTTAGCACGATCAGGCAAAGGTAAGAACGATGACAGCGCGTAGGGTGGGCAAAGGCGCGTCGCACAGAACAGGTCTGCTGGCACAGTCCGACGTGCGCCTTTGCCCACGCTGTTTGGTCTTGCCGTTTGACCGCGTGGGCAAAGTCGCGCGAGGTCAGTTCGATTTGCCGTCGGCCGCGGCTGGCGACTTTGCCCACCCTACGCGCAAATTGCGTCAACCAACACCGCGCCGGAGAAAACCGATGAAGAAGTTAGCTGCCTTCGCTCTCGCAATCGTCGCAACAGCCGTGCTCTCCGCCCCTCCCTGCGCCGGCGCCGACGATCTCCTCAAGCTCACCATCGGCCAGCGCGGCAACTGGGATACCGCTATCGCCCAGCTCGGCACCAAGGCCGGCATCTTCAAGAAGAACGGCGTCGAACTCGAGATGGTTTACACCTCGGGCAGCGGCGAGACGCTGCAGCCGGTGATCGGCGGCGCCGTCGACGTTGGCCTTGCGGTCGGGACGCTGGGTGCGATGGCGGCCTACGCCAAGGGCGCGCCGGTACGCATCATCGGGGCGCAGGCGACCGGTGCTGCCGACTACTGGTACGCCAAGACGAGCTCGCCGGTGAAAAAGCTGACCGATCTCACCGACAAGAACACGATCGCCTACTCGACCAACGGCTCATCCACCAACAGCATCGTGCGTGCCTTCCTCGACGAGTTCAAACTCAAGGTGAAGCCGATGGCGACCGGCAATCCGTCCTCCACGCTCACCGCCGTCATGACCGACCAGGTCGACGTCGGCTGGGCCTCGCCGCCGTTCGGCCTCAAAGAGATCGAGGAGGGCAAGACCCGCGTGGTGGCGCGCGCGACCGACGCCGCGCTGGTGCGCGGCCAGACCATCCGCGTCATCGTCGCCAATGCAGATGCACTCGCGAAGCGCAAGGACGCGATCAGCCGTTTCATGAAGGGCTACCGCGAAACGGTTAGTTACATGTACGGCGATAACCCGCAGGTCATGAAAGACTATGGCGAGTTCGCTGGCGTCAGCGAAGCCGTCGCCAAGCGCGTGCGCGACGAGTTCTTCCCGAAGTCGCTGGTCGATCCGGACGAAATCCACGGGCTCGACTCGCTGATGGCGGAAGCCGTGACGCTGAAGTTCGTCGCCACGCCGCTCACGAAGGAGCAAGTGGCGGAGCTGGTGCAGATACAGAGGTGATGGTGGCTTCGTAGCCTGGATGGAGCGAAGCGTAATCCGGGGCCAGCCTTAAGTTGCGGCAGAGATTTCGACCATTGAACCGCCGTTCCCGGATTACGCTTCGCTCCATCCGGGCTACAACTCACAACTTGAACGTCTCGTACACCGATGGATGAAACATCTCCTCGACCTTCATCAGTCGTGGCGACAGGCCCTGCGAGTGATGGTGATGCAGAAAAAACGCGAGCGCCTTCCGGTTCGGCTCGACACCGTAGGACCAGAAATCATGACCCATCAGTTCGCGCACCGATTTCAAGGTTTCCTCGACAAAGGGCAGAGTCACCTTGGTGGCGGACGTGTCGCTCAGCGACGCAAGTGCGGTGGTCTTCGACTGCTCGAATGCCTTGAACACCGCGACCGGCAGCCACGGATGTTTGTCGGTGAGCGTGCGGCGAATGCCGATCAGGTGCATGATCGGAAAAATTTTCGTCCGCCGGTACCAGTCCTTCGCGGCCGCCACCGGATCGGCAAATAGCCAGCCTACATTGGGGTGGCCGCGCTCGATGAATGACGGCGGGCGCGGCGCGATGAAGCCGTCGATTTCGCCGGTCTCGAGCAGGCCCGAAATGGTCGCCCCATCGGAAGCGTTGTCCAGGCGCACGCCCGGCGGCAGCTTCACGGCGATTTTCTCGGGGCGGCCGGGTTCCTCGATGCCGCCACGAATCCAATGGATGTCGGCAGGCTTTACGCCGAAATCATCTTCCAGAATCGCCCGCGCCCAAACATTGGCGGTGAGCTGATATTCCGGCACGCCGACCTTGCGGCGCTTGAGGTCCTTCGGCTCCTTGATGCGGTCGGTGCGCACGTAGATCGAGGTGTGGCGGAATGCTTTCGACACGAAGGCCGGAATCCCCACATAAGGGCATTCGCCGAGCGCGGTCTTCACCGTGTAGCTCGACAGCGATAATTCGCAGATATCGAAATCGACCGAGCGGAAAGCGCGGAAGAAGATTTCCTCCGGCGACAACGTCATGAACAGCGGATCGACCCCGTCAATGCGGACAGCGCCATTGATCAACGGGCGATTGCGATCATAGTCGCCGACTGCGACAGAGAGATTGAGATTGGGCATGAAGATCCCCGGCAGGAAGGATAAAAAACAGATAACGCGTCAGCGCTGCCGGTGCCAACCCCCTCAAGGACAGCGTAGTCGCATATAGGTGCTGACCAAGGGTTATGGATTCCGGGCTCACTCGCTGTGCTCGGGACCCGGAATAACCGATACAAGTGTTCGTCACAGCACACTAACGCCTGCGCAGGCGGGCCATGAGCGCTCTGGCCTCGGGAGCGGCAGGCGAGAGCGCATCAAGGCGCGCGCGGTCGCCACGGGCAAAAGCTGCGACAACCGGCAAGATGGCCTCGAGGCTGTGCTGATTGGACAGGTGCATGAAAATCCCGCCGGTGCTGACAGCGAGGAGCTTATACATATTCCGGCTGCTGAAATCGCCACCGAGATGAAACATCGACGCGCGAATACCCCGTCGGCGGAAAGCTCGTATGGCCGAGCCTAAGAACAGAAGCCCATCGTCGAAGCGGTCGCCGAACACAACAACGTGGTTGACCTGATTGCGGAGGCTCTCGCGAAATGCGGACGCAAAAAGGATCCGACCTTGCTCGGCGGATGTGTCAGCAAAACACTGCCACATTGTCGTACTGGCGCTGGGGTCTACGGGCCTCGTGCTCCACGCCGTACTGTGCCGGCACGCCTGCCGAACCTCCGTCAATCGCAATTCGAGCGTGCCTTTGCGAATGGCCGCCACGAGATTGTCTTGCAAGCGATTGACCGCGTTGCGGACTCCAAGCAGGCGATCAAACGGGCCGCTCGCCATAATTTCTACGCGAATGAGAGGGGGCTTTGGTTGCCAGCTCGCGTCAGCTCGCGCGAGGTCCGCAGTTCTCGATGCCAATTGCGGAAAGATCGATCGCGCGGGGGTGCCCGTGTCGGCGCGAGCCGTTCTGCTGGTTGTCAGTTGTAGCGCATGCTCGGTGGCCGCCCGAAGTCTGGAAAGAAAGTCCGTCGCCATGGGATGCTCGCTTGGCAGGTGAAGCCCGGCTGAAGGCGATAGGGACCGCAGTGGGTCCTTTGCACACCCTGGTGCCGCGATCGCGGCTCGACCGACACCCGGCGGGGCGGCATCGAATCCGTGAATGTCGGGTGGGGCGGCGCTGCGTCGTTGAACACATGGACGGTAGCAGTCGGCACGACGGCGGCCGGCACGACAGCGGCTGTCACGACCGCGTGCGCGGGGGCAGCAGCGAGCGCCGGTGCGCTGGCCGAGGCCGATCGATTGAACACAACTATACCAAGAGCCGCCAGTCCGAGGACGAGCCCGGCAAGGAACCGGATCGGGCTGAACCACTTCGCGAATGCGGCGCTGATCAAAATCGTCGCGGTCAATGTTAGTGAGGCCGTGAAGCTAAGAAGGCCGTAGTGGGTCGCGATGACGATGATGCCAATTAGGCCGATATCCCAATGTCTGAATTCCGGGATGGCCGGCATCACAAGCGGTCCCCACTCATTGATCGGGGATCGCGATGTCGGGCGGGGCGATGCGGGGCGGCTGTCGCGCGCACGGAGCGCGGCATTTTCACGGACCAACTGTGCATTTTGTCGCCCCAGCTCGTCGTTGAGCCGCTCTGCCTCATGTGAGCGTTCGAGCAGGCGGCGAAAGCCGCCACCGTGGCGATGAAGGATGGCGCGCACCCGCATAAATGCGGCTACCGCTTCGCCGTCCTGATTGGAGTCCATAAGCCCGAAGGCTGCAATAAATACCCGTTCGTCGCGCTCCGGGTTGGTGGACGACGAGGCGGACGACGCAACGGGCATAGCCGAATTGACTCACGCCTCGCGGGAAGAGTCAATTGTTTGTCACTTCAACAGTTCGCGAACTCGACAAGCAGCGCATGCACGAAGGTAACGGGAGAAAGGCAAGCGGCTTCCGCGAGTGTGCAACGTCCCGATCGATCATTCCACGGCATCTGGAAACCGCCTGACTATTTTCGCGTGCGTCACGGTCTACTCGAGGGAGAGCGCCTCGAGAAGGCGTCTTGGGATGCGGTTCGTCGCACCTTGTAGAATCGGATGACCCGCTTTGCAGTTTCGACCTGAAGCCGTAGTAATGCGACTGATACCTCTCTGACTTCAAATCCGACCAGCACGCCGAAGCCGGGCATAGATGCATGATGTGCTGAGTGGTCTCCTACAAGCTCAAGTCCGGCAGAAATCCCTAGCCCCTGGGTCGGTGCGGTAGGATCGTCCAGGGGTTACGGTTCCGGGTTCGGCGCGGCAGGCTGGTCGCGATGCTACGCCTTAGCGCGAACCGGCCGCAGCAGGAATGCGGGAAAATGTGCCAAATTCGGCGCTTCGCCGTGCGGATGCAGCGGCGGGGCCGCGACGCGCCGCGAACGGACGTTGCCGATTGCGGTAACCTTTTCCTCGCGCGTCGGGGAGAGGGCTGGCTTGTGACTGCGCACCGCGGGCACGCGGCCTTTGCGGTTTCCGCGGGCAGGCACTTTTTCCGACTTGACGGCGCCATCGCCAGCCCAGGATATGGACTGGCCGATCAGTTTTTCGATCGCAGTCACCGCCTTCAGGTCGCCCGGTGCAACAATAGTGATTGCTGCGCCGCTGCGTCCCGCGCGACCGGTGCGGCCGATGCGGTGCACGTAATCGTCTGGATGATGCGGCACGTCGAAATTGAAGACATGACTGACATCCGGAATATCGAGCCCGCGCGCCGCGACGTCGGAGGCGACGAGCAGCTTCACCTCGTTTTTGCGAAACTGCTCCAGCGCCGCCATGCGGGCCTGCTGGTCCATGTCGCCATGAAGCGCCACTGCAGAAAATCCATGACGGGCCAGAGAGCGGTACAAGGTCGCGACGTCGCGCTTTCGGTTGCAGAAGACAATTGCGTTCTTGAGGCCCATCGATTCGCGAATGAGCGAGCGCAGCGTCTCCCGTTTTTCATGCGGTTCGCGGCCGGTCTTCACTAAAGTTTGCGTGGTCGAAGCAACGGTGCTGGCGGGACGGGAAACTTCGACGCGCACCGGATTGTGGAGAAACTGCTCGGTGATGCGCCGGATTTCGGCTGGCATGGTGGCGGTGAAGAACAGTGTCTGGCGGGTGAACGGAACAAGCTTGCAGATACGTTCGATATCCGGGATGAAGCCCATGTCCAGCATGCGATCAGCTTCATCGATGACGAGAAGTTCCACGCCGGACATCAACAGCCGACCACGCTCGAAATGATCAAGCAAACGTCCTGGCGTTGCGATCAACACATCGACGCCACGCACGAGCTTGCTGTCCTGATCGTCATAGGACAGGCCGCCGATCAGCAGCGCAACGTTGAGCTTGTGGTTGACGCCGTATTTATCGAAGCTTTCCGCAACCTGAGCAGCAAGCTCGCGGGTTGGCTCAAGTATAAGCGTTCGGGGCATGCGGGCGCGGGCGCGGCCCTGTTCGAACTTGGCGAGCATCGGCAGCACGAACGCCGCCGTCTTGCCGGTTCCGGTCTGAGCAATGCCAAGCACGTCTCGCCCAGCGAGAACATGTGGAATCGCTTGTTCCTGGATCGGGGTCGGTTTGATATAGCCCGCAGAAGTTACCGCCGCGAGAACCTTATCGGACAAGCCGAGATCAAAAAATGACATGAAGCCTCAAAACCTCACGCGTCTGGTGCTAACGACCGCGCCAGAGTTCGAACAAATGAATTTTGTGCGAATGGGCGGCCAACCGAGCCAGCCGTAGCCGGAACATAGGCGCGGGCAGCGGAAAGTCAATGCCGGAGCCTTCGATAAGTTGCGAAACATGCCACTAATTTGTGCTTGGCTCGGCAAGACCGGCGCTTTTGTGACAAGCAGATGTAACAAGCACAAGCGTGGTTGAATACACGTCGAGCGATTCTATCAACCATCCGGCGATGCTCGAATTCCGCAACGGCTGCGCCAAGGCTGCATCGCAGTTTTGCTTAAGAGGTAGTGCCAAAATGCATTCGTAACCATCGCTCTTTGACACATAGTGCTATCCACGCTTCAGTACTATCACGCTGCGCCCGTCACCCGCGAGAGTCTATCTTCTTCGCGTGAAGAGGGATTGCCGCGTCAAGCCCGGCGATGATGCTGAACGAGTTTCAGCGGGAATGCGCGCCAACCACCGGTTACGCGACCGCCGCATCCTCAACGGAGCCGATATCTGATCGCCAATCCAAGCGCAGGGTAAGGCAGAACGCGGCGCCGCCGCTGCGCAGGAACGATGTCAGCGGCGTCGTCATCACACGATATCCGCGCTCTGCGAGCTCGAGCCGCAAAGGTATGCCGCAAGCCGAAGTGACGACGGTATCGCCCACGCAAACCGCGTTGGCGGCAAGGCGGCATGCGTCCTCCATTGGGACCTCGATTCGCTGCGCCGGGGCGACGCGCTCGTGGATGCGGGCCAGTCCTTCCGGTGTGAAAGCCGCCGGAACGAACATGACCTCGCCGCGTGACAGCGGGCACAGGGCCGTATCGAGGTGATAGAATCGAGGGTCGGCGAGTTCCAGCGCGACGGCGTCCACCTCAAAGAGCTCTTTGATCGGCTCGATGGCGTCGCGATCCGAGCGGGGACCGTAGCCCATCCAGAACTGGTTGCGTGTGCGATCCCACACGCAGTCGCCGGCGCCTTCGAGCACCAGATCGTCGGGCAGCTTTGTAACCGTGTCGATGAGCCCGCGCCCCTGCAGGGCCCGAAATCCGCTCTCGAAGGGTTCTTCCTCGTCACGCCGCTCCGGATAACGGAACCGCGCCAGAACCGCTTTGCGATCGAGCACGACCGCTGCATTTGCGGTGAACACCAGATCGGGAAGATGGGGCACCGGCGAAACCAATTCGATGGTGGCACCGAGACCGGCGAGCGCACGATAGAGTGCCGCCCATTCCCGCTGCGAGGCATCGACCAGAATCTTGCTGTCCCGCGCCCAGCTTGCCGGGTTCATCCACGGATTGATCGCATAGTCGACCGCGAAATGATCGGGCCGACACATCAGAAAGCGCGCAATCGTTGGCGTCATGGCGACGATTTCCTTGCGTTCCGTTGATTCCGTAGATCAGACGGCGACCAGCGGCGTTCGCTGCCGCTCCAGATCCCCGATCACCTCTGCAAAGCGATCAAGGGCCCAGTCGAGGTCCTCACGCGCAATCACCAGCGGCGGCGCCAGACGAACGACCGTGTGATGCGTTTCCTTGGACAGCACACCCTTAGCCAGCAATGCCTCGCAGGCCCGCCGCGCTGTTGCAAAACGCGGATCAATTTCGGCGCCCACCCACAGGCCGCGCCCGCGGACCTCCCTCAGCACGGGACTTCTGATGGCGCGAAGCCGCTCCAGCATATGGCTGCCCAGCACCCGGCTGCGCTCCACCAACCCCTCATCCGCAATCACCTGGAGCGCTTCGAGGCCGACGGCCGCAGCCAGCGGATTGCCGCCAAACGTCGAGCCGTGTGATCCCGGCGTGAACACGTCCATCACCTCGCGCCGGGCCAGGAATGCGGAGACCGGCAACACGCCGCCGCCGAGCGCTTTACCAAGCACGAGTCCGTCAGGCCGCACATTTTCGTGCTCGAACGCGAACCACGCTCCGGTGCGACCGAGCCCCGACTGAACTTCGTCGAGGATTAGCAGCAGATCGTGGGCATCGCACAGGCGGCGCAGCCCGCTGAGCCAGCCCGCCGGCGGAATGATGATGCCGGCTTCCCCTTGGATGGGCTCGACCAGAACCGCGACTGTTTCCGGCCTGATGGCCTGCTCCAGCGCCGCGAGGTCGCCGAACGGAATGCTCCAGAATCCTGGCGTGAAGGGCCCGAAGCCCTCCCGGTATTCCGATTCCGAAGAAAACGAGATGATCGTGGTGGTGCGGCCGTGGAAGTTGCCGTTCGCGACGATGATTTCAGCACGGTCGCGCGGCACCCCCTTGGCGCGATAGCCCCATCGCCGCGCGGCCTTGATGGCGGTCTCGACCGCCTCGGCTCCCGTGTTCATGGGCAACGCCGCGTCAAGGCCGGTCAACCGGGTCAGCTCGGCCAGAAATGGACCCAGGCGATCATTGTAATAGGCGCGCGAGGGCACGGCGAGGCGACGGGCTTGCGCTTCCAGCGCTGCCAGAATGCGCGGATGGGCATGGCCGTGACTTGCAGCCGAATAGGCGCTCATCATATCGACGTAGCGGCGGCCGCCGGTGTCCCACATATGGGCTCCCTGACCGCGCGCGAGCACGACAGGAAGCGGTTCATAATTGTGAGCGCTGTGGCGGCTCTCGAGTTCCATTGTGTTCATCGGGGGCACTCCGGATCACCTCGATCCCTTTGAAATCAATATAAAGATTGGCCGCGGCCAGGGCGGCGGAACACATGACGGCGCGCAGCGGATTCGGCGGTCGGCCGGCCGGATTGCGGCGCAAATCGCGGGGCGCAGCAGTTCCCCTCTCTGGATGTTGGAAATTCCGTTCAGCGCTGTCGGTGGGACAGCAGCGATTCGGGATACCCGGCAAAGCGCCGGACCGGGCGCAGCGCGACGTGGCTCACGATCCGCGAGACCCCGAGGATGGGGTCATCGATCAGTCGCGTGGACAAGGCTTCGTAAGCCGCAAGATCGGGGCACATGAACCGCGCCAGATAATCCGTCGCTCCGGTGACTTCCCAGCACTCGACAAGCTCCTCGATGGTGGCGAGGCGCCGCTCCACCTGAGCCCGTTGAGCGTGTTTCGCCAGAACGATTTCGGCAAAGACGTTGACCGGCCGTGATAGACGGGAAAGATCGACGACGGCACGGTAGCCCGTGATGATCCCGGCCGCCTCCAGTCGCCGGACCCGATCGAGGCTCGCGCGTGGAGATAATCCCACCTTCACGGCGAGTTCCTGCATGGTCGAACGACCGTGGCGTTGCAGATGACCCAGTATCTTGATGTCGATCCGATCCAATGCAGGCGAGCGCTTGGTAGCCATGGTCGTTTCGATCACCCCAGCGGGAGTTCGAGGCGATCGTGGACCCCGCCCTTACCCGGTCATTTCATCCGGCACCGGCACGACGTAGTTGAGCCCCAGCCGGCCGCCATCGGCATAGATTGTCTGGCCGCTGATATAGCTTGAGTTTCCGGAGGCGAGAAACACCGCAATCGAGGCAATCTCTTCGGGATCGCCGATGCGGCCGAGCGGCGTCCGGGCGAGGATTTTCCGATTGGCCTCACGATCGGTGGCCACGGTCTTGAGGATATCCGTCATGATCGAGCCGGGCCCGATCGCGTTCACCCGGATGCCGTAGGGTGCGAGCGAGAGAGCCATCACTTTGGTGAGCTGCGCGAGGCCGCCCTTCGACACGCAATAGGGCACCTGATTAGGAATCGCCACGACGGCATTGATCGAACTCATATTGATAATGGCGCCCGGCGGCTTGCCGGCCTTGACCTGCGCCACCATGCGTTTGGCGGCTGCCTGCCCGACAAGGAATGCGCCCTTCAGATTGGTGCGAAGCACGCGATCGAAGTCAACTTCCTCCAGGTCGAGGAAATCAGCACCGTGGACAATTCCGGCATTGTTGACCAGGATGTCCAAACCGCCGAACGCGTCGCAGGCCTGGGCAACCACGTTCTCGGCATCGCGTCGCTCGCCGACATCGGTGAGAACAAATCTGGCGTCCGCACCGCTCAGGGCCTTGGCGGCGTCCTCTCCCGCCGCGCGGCCGATGTCGGCAATGACCACCTTGGCGCCCTCGGCCGCATAGCGCTTAGCAATGGCAAGCCCGATTCCCCGCGCACCGCCGGTGACGATTGCGACCTTGGTTGCGAGTTGCATGACGAACTCCGGTTCACGACGGCGAAACTGTCATGCTGCCCGCCGAAAAGCAAAGCTCCCCGAATCGGAGGGGAAACCATGGGAGCGGAAATTAGGGGCTTTCACCTCTGCCGCTTGCAAGGAGAGGTCGGAATGAGCGCGTCCTTCGCGCTCATTCCGGGTGAGAGGGCCTCTCCGCGAATCTGAGTTTGTGGAAAGGTCCCCTCACCCCTCCCCGCTTACGGGGAGAGGGAGAAGCGTCGGCGGCGCGCGCAGGTCCGCACTTTCCTCAGCCGCGTGGCGGAGGACACGTAGCTGGAAAGAGCGCCGGCTCTGCGTCAGTCCAGCGGCTCGACCTGGACGATCGAAGCACCGTGATTATTGCCGGTCCAGTACGTCACCGGCGTGGTCGTGTTGTCGACGAACACGCGGCGAATGTTGGTATTCCGCGGCAACAGATATTCGACGAATTCTCCGGTCTTGGGGTCGAGCCGCGAGACCCGGTCGCTCAGCATCGAGCCGGTCCAGGCCTCGCCGTTCTTGTCGAGCACCGCGTCATAAGGTTGCGCCCAGGATGTCGGGAGTGTCCACTCCTTCACTGAATTTGTCGCCGGATCAAGCATGCCGATGGCATTGCCGCCATATTCCGCATACCAGAGCCGCCCGCGGTCATCGATCCGGCCGCGCCGCGGGCGTGAGTTGGCGATCTTGCCGGGATAGTAACCAACCAGCTTTCCGTTCTTGTCGAGCTTGCCGACGCCATTCGCGGCAAAGTCGAGCAGATAGAGATTGTTCTGCGGATCGACGGGAATACCGTAGGACTGGATGCGGTTGCCGGTATTGGGATTGTTGAACGAGCCGAAATTCTCCCATGCGCCCGTGTTGGGATCGAGCCGCAAAATCTGCGCCCGGTCAGAGTTCTTCACCCACACCTTGCCATCCACGTGCGACGAATTCGGCGACACGAAGGCCTGCTGGGTCGCATCGGTCTGCCATTCCTGCGGTACCGACCATGTCTGGAACGTGCCGGTCTTCTTGTCGAACCGGGCGACGCCGCCCTGGTACATCAGGGAGAGCCAAATGTCGCCGCTCTTGGTCGTCTCGAGGTCAAGGGTGCCGATCGGGAAACCGGCCTTGATCACCGGTACGGGGTATTGATCGACCTTGCCGGTCTTCGGGTCCATCTTGCCGAGGAACATTTCGCCGAAGTGGGAGAACCAGACCGTTCCCTCGTTGTCGAGAAGGACGTCATGCGGTTGGATCTTCTTGCGCGGCAAATCGTACTCCGTGATGACGACGCGGGTGGCACGGCCGGTCGGGCGGGGGAATCCTTTCAGCTCATAGGTCCAGGTCTCATCCTGGCTCAGGTTGACTGACGCGAAAAACTCTGCCAGCGCCCGGGCGCCCGGGCCTTGTCCGACCTGGCGACGGGCATCGCCATTGAGGCGCTGCGGGAATTCCGGCGTGCTGCCAGGGTAGTAACCGCTCATGCGCTCGAAGATCTGCATGAACTCGTCGGCGGTATGCATCGATCCCACGATGCGATCGAGGTCGTGACAGCTGATGCAGCCGAGCGTCGCTTTCTTCTGATTGTCGGTGCCCGGCATGCTCGCCAGCCATTCGGCATTGGACAACTGCAGCGGCAGCTTCTTGGTCGGAACCAACGTTATGTCCGCCGTCGCCGCGTTGCCGGCCGCAACCTCCGCGGCCTTCGGCCCGTCAAGCTCATATCCGAGCGCGCGGATCGTCAGCGCATATTGGCCGGGCTCCAGCTTCGAAGCCGGAAAACTGTAGTGACCCTTGGCATCGGAGACGACACTCACCGTGACGGTGCCGCCCGCCTTCTTGGCGCTGATCACCACGCCTTCCATTGCGCCTTCCTTGACAGACGATACCTGGCCGGCGAGGGCCGCGGGCGCCTGGGCGTTCGCGGCATGGGTGGTGAAGCAAAACGCCGCCAGGGCGGCGGCGAACGTGAAAAGGCGAATGCACATTTGTACCTCCCTGAAGGGGTCGCTCTCGAATTGGCAACTCATTCCTTGCTGATGCGGCACCCGCAATCATGCGCGGGCGCGATAGTACGTGTAGGATGGGTTGAGCGCAGCGAAACCCATCGGGGACAGTGCCGCGGCGTAATCGATGATGGGTTTCGCTTTGCTCAACCCATCCTACGGCCGCGTAGGGCGGATCGGCGTAGCGTAATCCGCCGGGCCAGCGGCGGGTTACGCCTTCGCCTAACCTGCCCTACCGATCCTCAATTCAGCGGTTCGAGCTTGATGATCGAACCCTGGTGATTGTTGCCAACCCAGAATGTCACCGGCGTGGTGGAATTATCCACGTAGACGCGGCGGATGTTGGTCTCGCGCGGCAGCAGGTAGTCGATGAATTTGCCGGTTTCAGGATTGAGTCGCGAGACGCGGTCATTGAGCATCGAGCCGGTCCACACCTCGCCGTTCTTGTCGATCGTCACGTCATAGGGCGACGCGAAAGCGGTCGGCATTTCCCATTCTTTGAATTTCTCGGTCTTGGTGTCGAACATCTCGATCTTGTTGCCCCGGTAGAGACCGAACCAGATGCGGCCCTGGGGGTCCATCATGCCCCGGCGCGGCGCCGAAGCCTTGGTGGGCAGCTCAAACAACGTGGTCTGACCGGTTTTGGCGTCAACCTTGCCGAGATGCTGCTGGGCGAAGTCCGTGAAATAGACGTTGTTGTTGGCATCCGGGATGATGTCGTAGATGTTGTGGTTCTCGCCAGCCTTGGAATTCGCGAACGGTGCGATGGTCTCGATCGCGCCGGTCTTAAGGTCGAGGCGGTGCAGAGCCGCGAAGCCGTTGTTCTGTGACCACACCTTGCCGTCGACGGCGGCCGACTCAGGCCGTACCATGTTGACCTGGGCCATGGCCTTGTTCATCTCCGGCGGCAGGCTGAAAGTTTCGACCTTCTGGGTCGCAAGGTCGAGCTTGCCGATAGCGCCCTGGTACATCATGCCGAACCAGAGATTGCCGTCGTGGTCGGGACGGATGCCGAGCGAGCCCTGCGGCCACCCCTTCTTGAGTTCGGGCAAGTTGATCTCCGTCACCTTGCCGGTCTTGGGGTCGAGCCTGCCGAGATTCTGCTCACCGAAATTAGTGTAATATGCCATTCGGTCCTTGCCGATGATGACGTCATGCGGCTCAATGGAAC